>BNUW01000034.1 GCA_025997655.1 Spirochaetia bacterium | reverse complement strand
TTTCCTTTATTTTAGAAGTTCTGTCTTTTTTATCCAAATACAGATAATCATTAAAAACGTTTATATCATCATAATCCCAAAACCCGTAGCGGTCTATTTGAGCTTCGACCTTCCGGATGTCAGAGGGAGTTATGGTGTTTTTGAGAATGGTCCAAGTGTAATAAGGGGCAAAAGCCTTTTGAATATCCTCATAGCTATTCTTAAAATCCAATACGAATGTCTTTTTATCATAGGGGGGATAAATACGGTTTAACCGGGAAAGGGTCTGCACCGCACCGACATTACGGAGTTTTTTATCAACGTACATAGCCACAAGTTTAGGTTGGTCAAATCCGGTCTGGTATTTATTGGCTACCAATAAAACTTGATATTCGTCCTTGTCAAACTCATCCCGAAGGGCAAGGGCGGAAAACCCATTCATTTTTTCCTCTTCAAACTCCTGAATCCTCTTATTCCCATTTTCAATGGTCATTTCTACAGAAACTTTGTTTGAGAAAGCTATAAGGGCTTTAATTTCGTTATAGTGATGGGTCTTTATATAATCATCAAAGGCAAGTTTGTATTTTACAGCGGCGGCACGGGAAGGCGTTACCACCATTGCCTTAGCTTTTCCATCAAGGTTTTGCATGATATTATTGCGGAAATGTTCAACAATTATCTCAATTTTCTGGGCAATGTTTGTATCATGTAAGGTTACATAATCCGATATTTTCCGTTTTGCCGTTATGGTCCTTAACTCCGGGTCATCCTGGATAATTTTATTGATTTTGTAATAGGTATCATAGGTTACATAGTTTTGGAGGACATCCAGGATAAACCCTTCCTCTATGGCCTGTTTCATTGAATAGTTGTCAAATGCGCTCTTTTTCCCCTGTTCATTCAATGTGCCAAAAAGCTGCAAAGTTGTGGCTTTGGGAGTTGCGGTAAAAGCAATCATAGATACATTTTTCTGCTTCCCGCTGCTGGTAATTTCCTGGGATATTTTATCTTCGATTTTATCAAAATCAGTTTTTTCTTCTTTTTCGTCATCCTCTCCATCTTTCCCGGCCTGTTTGCTCAGGACTGAACTGACATCATTCATGTTGGCGCCGGAAGTAGACGAATGGGCCTCATCAATGATTATGGCAAAGGTCTTGGCTGCCAAATTCTTTACGTTCTCAAATACATAACCGAACTTCTGAATAGTTGAGACAATAATTTTTGTATTTCCATTCAGAGCGAGTGCAAGATCTTTTGCGGTACAGCTATCATCCATCACTTTGATTAAGCCGTCTTTATGTTCTATTGCCATAACGGCATCCTGCAACTGCCGGTCAACGACAATCCGGTCGGTAATAATGACCACCGTGTCAAAGATGTTTTTTTCAGATTTGTCATAGAGGGAGGTAAGCCGGTGTGCAAGCCAAGCTATTGTATTAGTCTTGCCGGAACCTGCGGAATGTTGGATAAGGTAGTTCTTTTCACTCCGGTATTCACGGAAATCTGCCGTAAGACGCCGGACGGCGTTTAGCTGATGGTATCGGGGGAAAATAAGGCTTTCCTTGGTTTTCTTTTCACCGGCGTCAGGGTCTTTTTTGGTTTCCTTCTGAATAAAGACAAAGTTATCAATCAGGTATAGAACGGTATCCTTTGTAAGAATATCCTCCCACATATACGAAACGTTAATACCGTCCTCATTGTGGGGATTACCCCTGCCGGTGTTTATACCTTCACCATTACCCCTATTGAAGGGGAGAAAGAACGATGAAGCGCCTTTAAGGTTCGTACACATATAGACCTCTTTGAGGTCCATTGCAAATGCGACAAGGACACCGGCCTTAAACTTAAAGGTCCGGGTCTTATAATCCCGTTCTGCCTTGTACTGCCGGATTGCATCATCAACACTTTGCCCGGAGGTGTTACTTTTTATTTCGATTGAAAATATGGCTAAACCGTTAAGAAAAATAATTAGGTCGATTCGTTCATTATCCTTATGGTACACTTCCTCCATAACAGACAGGATATTCTGTTTATAAAGCTCATTCTGCTTTTGATTGAAAGACGTGGCCGGCTGCCGATACATCAGGTCCAGTTTAATACCATTATCGAACTCAACGCCATTTTTCAGGACATCAAGGAGGCTCCGGCTTTTCTTATTTATTTCGTTATTTATGTAATTTAAGATAGTCGCCTGAGTTTTATCCTTATAGATTTTCTCTATACGTTCAAGAGCGGCCGCCTTTGTGCTGCGGAGGAAGGAAAAAAGCAGATCCGGGTCCATAGCATACCCAGGGTTGAAATCGGTTTTTGCGTTTCGGATTTGGTATCCATTGTCGTCATGGAGCCGTTCCAGGATGAGCTTTTGATAGTCCTCTTTTTCCCTCAAAAATGATGCTTTAGTCATTGTGGTTTCCTGTTTGCGATATATTCATCAATATCCTGAATGATGTACTGCTCTCCGGTAGTATGCAAAGCTCCCGCGCAATTAGTAATATAATCCAAAACTCCGTATTTATCAAAAAGCGATATGACCTGTCTGCCTGTGTATTTTTTTTCTGATTTGTAAGACTCAATACAATAGGCTAAAAAGTTAATATCATTCTGCATATTATAATTCCTCCGGGTACTGGATAACACCATTGGCAAGTTCCTGTTCCAGTAATGAATAGAGTGTTTCGGCGCTTAAATGCCATAATTTGCTTTCCTCATTTTCCAGCATTTCATACAGATTTGAATTATAGAGTATATCAGCAGCTTTTTTACTATCTATACTCCGCCTTTCCATCAATGGCTTTAAGATAGCCGGGACTATAACGGCTAATAAGGCGCTTAGTTTTTCCTGACTCATTTTTGCTCCCCCTCTCTGGGGTCAAATGCGCTGATAAAATCCAAAAACCCTAACGCTTTGTCTGTGGTAAACGTAAATTGCATATAGAGTTTTTTTATTTTCAGGGCATCCAGGGTTTGATTTTTATTGAGTATATTCCTCTCGTATAACTGCAATGTAGTATATACATCGTCGTTGGCTACAGGGCCGGTCACCGCATCGTGTAACTTTCCAGTATATAAGCCTTTGCGGTTTTCCAGTACAAAATCAAGCCATGTTTCATCAGGTGAATCAAACCGCAATATATCAAGTTCCTTGACCGCCTTGTCAAAATCGAGATTGTATATACTGACATACTGTGTATTTGACTTTTTCCGTATCATAACTTTCCCGGCAAAATCCATAGCCTGTTCTTTGTTGCTCGTCGTATAAAAGCCGGGACCAAAATCAAGCGTTCTAAGGGAACTTATGAGTTTCGGGTTTTTAACAATTACATTGCTGCCATGATAGAGTATCATATCGTTACCCTTTTTTTCCCGGTTACATATTCGTAAATGAGGGATTTTTTATAGTCATTCATAGTGGAGATTGAGGATTGCTTGTCATTTATTATGTTTGTTATCTCTTTACATTTAGTATCTAAATATGAGGCAATAATCTTCTGCTCTTTGATAGGAGGTAAAATTATTTTAATATTTATTAAAACTGATTCATTGATTGCAGGATAAGCAATACCATAGGAAAATTTTTCGATTTCAGAGCAAAATCCTTCGCTTTTACAAAAATACTCTACAAATATCGGGTCATTCTTTTGCGGTGAAAAAACCGCAAATCCTGTAGAAACTATAACATCCTTATCATCTACTATCCGGGCTATAGCTTTTAAATAAGTACGAACCGTAGATATTATTGTATCACCCTTTTTTACTACCCTTCTCGCTCTTGAAGGTGCATTTTCAAAGTTAATTTCTTCATACCTTGTTATTCCATTATCAAAATCCACAGATCCTATATCAATATATCGTATAACATAATCGTCTCTCGTCGTTTCTTTTAGTGCCTTTTCATTAGACAAGAGGCTATATTTTATCGGCTTTACTTCCCAATGTGCCGGTATCTTTCCAATCCAATCTATACCGCTGTCATTCATCAGGGCAGATTTATCTAGTCCTTTCGTAACTATCTCAGTAATAAGGGCTGTTTTATACTGCTTTAATACTTCTATCTGCTGTTCCATGTCGGCAATAATACCATTTATTTTCTCGCACTGCTTATCAAGAAATGAGGCTATAGCTTGCTGTTCATGAATAGGGAACACGAGTATAGTTAGATTCCTGATATAATCCCAACTAGCTCTAGGCATTTTTGCCCCATAGGTTGAGGCGTTTACGATTTCAAGAAAACCGTGAGATAAAAGGAAATAAAATAAATACCGTTTATCGCCTTGGTATTCTCTTAGTATTAGAAACTCTCCGGTACAGAAGCCGTTAAACTTGGCTATGAATACTTTTTCTAAATATGGACGTAATAAGCCAAACAAGACATCTTCTTTATGAAATATATCATAAAAACCTTCTTCATATTCACTTTCAGTCTGTACAAGTTTCCCCGTTGAGCTTTCAACATTCTCAAGTCCAATATAAATATCTTTATTAGGATTATATATACCCTTTTCAGTACGCAGAAGAGTAGCAAAACGGATTCTCTTTATGTCCCATCCATCCGGTATATCTCCTATCCATTCAATACCGCTTGGTTTCATTCTTGTACTCATATTTTTACTCATGCTGAAACCAGTTCTTTAGCTTTGTTATATATGTCATCATTCTTGAA
The DNA here is from genome assembly GCA_025997655.1 of Spirochaetia bacterium. GTDB lineage: Bacteria > Spirochaetota > Spirochaetia > Treponematales > Breznakiellaceae > Termitinema. The sequence continues at coordinate 14,732 of BNUW01000034.1, read as the reverse complement.
AAAATTACGACAAAAACCGGCATAGACGGCAGAGTCTTCCTGCGTTAAATCGGCTGTACTTAATGCTTCTTGTATATTTCTTTTGATATTTTGCTTTTCTGTATCTGACGCAGTTGCGTTATATTTTTTTATTGCATCTTCTAATGCCATGCTTGAAAGTTCCAGTTTCGGCATTATTTTAGCACGGGCATCAATAAGCCTGGGGGAATTCAACCGGCATACATCCTTTGTGCGTTCAGCCGCTTCAAAATACGCTCCTTCTTTTGGCTTAATCTGTATACGTTTGTACAGAAAAGCATCATCGGGGTTCGTTACATACGGATTTATGATTGGCGCAATTCCGGTGTCATGTGTACCTTTTGCTTTATTACAATGACCGCATGAAGGCAGAAGATTTTCCCAATCAAAAGCTTTTTCAGGATATATTGACTTAGGCTTGTAATGTTCTACTTCCAGATAACTACTCTCTGTTACATTACATTCGCAATATGCGCATTTCCCCTGTGAACTTCCAAAAAGCGGCTCCGTGATTTCTTTGTCTTTGTAATGTGAAATCAATTTACCGCGTTCATCCTTTGGTATTTGTGTATATGAGCCATGGCGCAAAATGGCGGCATCAAGACTTGCTTGCCAAGCAGCTTTGTTATCTATCAATTTTTGCGGTTCGGGAGGGCGTTGTAATTTAATCATTTACCGCTCCACATTTCCTGCTTGCAGCGAAGCAAGTTCAAGCGTTAATTCTGTAACGATAGTATCATTGGGATGACAAATGTCTTTTAATTTCCCAATTATATTTTTGAGTTCATCCTTGTTTTTAGTATTGACAGCGTGTAATGCATCACGAATCAATTTTGCGCGCACGGTATTATCAAGACTTTCAACACCCATTATTTCACGCAGTATATCATCAGTATCCCAGCCGGAAAAAGATTTTTCCCGAGGCACAAGATTGTAAACATCATCCGTATATGATTTAGGCATAATGATTACTTCCCCTGCATCCGCTGACGCTAAAAGATGCGGCGAATGGGTTGTCACAATAAATTGCAGGTTTGGGAAAAGCGCGCTTAGACCTTCACGTAAGGTCAACTGCCATTCGGGATGCAAATGTATATCAGGTTCATCTATAAGCACAATTCCATTTGCATTGGTAACGATACGGTCATCACCTTCCTTTGTTCCTTCAACCCACGCAAAAATATCAATAATAAGCGACAAGACCGCTTGATAACCTGCTGAAATTTCTTCAAGATAACATTCTTTGCCGTAAATCGAAAATATCGGCTCAAAATCCCTGCCGGTTTTTACATAAGAAAAATTGCTGTTGAATGGCGCAATTCTTGGCAAGTACTTCGTAAAATGTAACCAGTTTTGCTTTTCATGTTCTGCCCAATCTTTATCAATCATAAAATAACGATTGACAATCCATTGTTTTATATTCGTTTGCCACTCACCATAAAGCGACCGCATATTATTTTGTGAATATTCCTGTAATGCTTCTTCAAACGGTTTTTCGCGTTGAACACCTTGGATTTGTTGATAACTTATATTGCGCCGCGCACCAATAAAAAGCGGTGTAAACTTTAGTTTTTCGTTAACTTGAAAAATGGGTATTGAGATTGCCATACCCTCTTTATAATCATCAAGAACTCCTTGTTTTATCCACTCAATCATCTTTGATTCCATTGAGAGCTGGACTTTATACTCCTGAGGCTTACCATTCTTATAACCTATCAGCATACGTTCTCCGCCCTGCGGAGGAGCAATCCATTGTTTTATAGGGGCTTTCCGGTATTCATTTTCATTAACAGAGTCTTTGCCAAGTCCTACACGGTATTTATTCTCATTCATTGTTAAATCAGCCCAAAATTCTGCATCTTTGCCATAACGCGAGTATTCCAAACCGATTTGATGAAAACAATGCGAAATACATGCCAACACCGATGTCTTCCCACATCCGTTAGGACCGGCAAGAAAATTAAACTTGCGATTAAACTGAATGTTTAATTCCGTAAAAAGCCGCACATTCTTTACGTGCAATGACTCAATGTAAATATCGTTCATTTTATTCTCCTATAATCCCTTCACTTTTATGGTTATAGATTTTTCTAATTCCATAAAACGGCTTAAAAGGACATCGGCCTTTTCCGGTTCTTTGTATTCATAAAAATACCGGGTAAAGGGAAACTCAGCCCCAATTTTCTCTCTGCTCAATGATGCCGCACTTTGCTTGCTTGGAAACAAAGAAAGTTTGCCATCCTCCCCATATTCATAAACATAGTGGGCATCCGGTACATGGGGATAGACTTCACGCTTAAAGTAATCGTCAACATCCTCAGTAAGTTTTATGAGTTCCGTATCCTTTGTCGTGCTGTCGTATATAATATTCCCTTCTTTGTCCTTTTGTATTTCCGCTGTCTTGTCCATCTCGGAGAGTCCAAAGGCGATTTTTTCTTGTAAGTCCTTTTTCTTAGGCGCTTTCATGTCCTGGTATTGTTTTGGGAGGCTTTCAAACAGGGGAGTAAACTCTTTTATAAAATCCGCCTTTTTCTTGTAAATCTTTTTTCCTATAGCCTTTTCCAGCATACTGAGTATGGCATCATAGAGAGGCTTTGCGGCTTGCAGGCTGGCAAGCTGCACTTGTTCTGCCGGTGTCCGGGGTTCCTTGATTTCCAGTTCTTCCACTTTACCGATATTATAGATTGAAGAAAGCCACCCGTCATCAATCATTTTTTCAATACGTTCCTTTGTGATAGCGTAATTACGTTGTAAAGGCTGGTATACGGCATATTCCTTATACATGAACTCCTCTACTTCAAAGATTTTACAATCCTTTGTCTCTTTGAAATCCGCATAAAGCTCTGTAATGGCCTTCATGTCCTCCCGTGATATTTCCCGCCTTTTCTTACCAAGGGATTTACTCAATGGTTTCCAGAAGTTCACCGCATTGATAAGCTGTACCGAGCCCCGGCGTTCCTTCCGTTTATTCTTGGAAAGTATGAATACATATATCCCTATTCCTGTATTATAAAACAAGTCCGTAGGCAGGGCGATGATGGCCTCTATTAAATCTTGTTCCAGCATATACCGGCGTATCTGACTTTCGCCGCTGCTTGTATTTCCGGAGAAAAGCGGGGAACCATTCTCGATGATAGCAGCCCGGCCCTGATGGTCATCCATCTTTGCTATGGCGTGCTGCATAAAAAGAAGCTGCTCATCCCCGGTCGCCGGTAGTCCACCTACCCAACGTCCATCTTCTCCTTTTGCTGCTTCTGCAATTACCGTACCCTCTATCCCTTCCGGTGCATCCTTCCCGCCCCAGGGCGTTCCAAAGGGAGGATTAGCTATGACAATCCGCATGGGCTGTTCGGGGAAACAGTCTTTTTCCATAGTATCCTGAAAGCGGATATTGTCCGGCTCTTGCCCTTTTATCAACATATCGGCTAAACAGATGGCGTATGATTCCGGGTTTGTTTCCTGTCCAAAAAGGCGTACATCAATGCTATTATTTAACCTATGGAGAAAATTATACGTTGTGGAAAGCATACCGCCCGTTCCGCAGGCCATATCCAAAACAGTCGCTATTTTCCCCTCGGTTAACAGGTCATCACAGCCCTCGGCAAGAATTATATTTACCATAAGGCGGATTACTTCACGGGGGGTATAATGGTCGCCGGCCTCGGCATTTTCAGAAAATCTCCGGATAAGGTCTTCAAACATATATCCCATTGCATGACCGTCAACAGTCTTAGGGTCAAGGTCCAGTTCAGAAAATTTTTTCACTACCCCCAATAACCGGTTATTTTTATCAAGTTTTTCTATGTCTTTTTTGAACTCCAAACTATTGATGATGTCCTGAATGTTTGTGGAAAAACCCTCAATGTAGCTTTCAAAGTTAGCGGCAATGTTTTTGCTATCATGCAGGAGTTCAGCCAGTGTATAGCGGCTTGTGTTATAGAAACTGTACCCTGATTTTTTCTTCAAAACGGCCACAGGGGTATTAGGATTTTTTTCAAAGGCAGCAACAACCGCCGATTTAGTATCAGCCAATGCACATTCCAGGCGACGAATGATAATCATAGGGATAATCACATCTTTGTATTTATCGGACTTGTATGGCCCTCGTAGTGTATTGGCGATTGACCAAATATGGGCTATCTCTGCTGATACATTTATGGAGGTATCATCGTACATGACTTCTATTCTTTTTTTAGCCATTATGTTCCCTATACCGCAGCCGCCGTCAAGGGCTTTATCTGCTTCAACACCTGTTCAATCTTGCGCTTTGCCAAGGTTGTTTCAATATGTTCCTGAAAGCGGAGGAAATAACCTTCCGAAAGACCGAAAAGCTTGGTCAGGCGTAAATCCGTATCGGCGCTGATACCACGTTTGCCATTTACAATATCCGTTATGCGGTTGGGAGGAACATCTATAGCCCGCGCCAAAGCATTCTGAGACAGGTGATAGGGCGTTAAAAACTCCTCTTGCAGATATTTACCAACGTGGTCTATTTGAATATACTCGTCCATAAAAACTCCTCATCTATTCCGTATTACATACTACAGAATAATTGCCATTTTGTCAAGGGTAAATCCCTTAATGATAATCCACAATCTCGACATTTTCGGCATTATTGTCATTCCAGCGGAAACAGACCCTATACCGGTCATTAATGCGTATGGAGTACTGCCCTTTTCTATCACCCTTGAGCGCTTCAAAGGGACCTTTGGTCCACTGGTTCGATGGCGGTATCCTTAAATCCTCAATGACATTTGCGGCATGAATAGCGGTTAGCTTATTGAAAGCCCTTTCTTGAATGTCCAAGGGCAATCGCTTTGAGGCCATGCCATTAAAGATTTTCTCGGCTTCCTTGTCATTGAATGATGTAATCATCGTTTAGGTAGTATATCATACAGATTAGGGGAAAGGAAGTCCAAACGCGTTGCCTTCATGAGCTAATTCCTTATCCCACAAATAATTAGGCCTTCTACGGCAGCCGCTTTCGCGGCATTGTAAAAGGCCTAAAAGCTCCCCCGCGCGGGCTTGAACCACGGACAAGCTGGTTAACAGCCAGCTGCTCTGCCAACTGAGCTACAGGGGAATGATACGTATACTATACCCGGCCTTGCGCAGCCATGTCAAGTACTTTGAACGGAATTTTTTGCCGGTTTCCGCTTTTTTACATAGGTCAAAAGCAGGGTCACGGAGGTATAGAGTAAGACGCCGATAACTATCCATCGCAGCACATTCAGGGGAATTGAGGTAAACACATAGATGGCGATAAGGATACCGGCGCTCCCGGCGGCCTGCAAAACCAAAGAAACCTTGCGGTCGTAGGCGCCGGTTTTTACGAACTTAAAGCCCGCAATCGGCAGTAAGAACGCGCAGGAACCCATCATGATGGGGTACGCGGCTGCGGAGGACATCCCCAAAAAATAGACCAGGGCCATGCAGGGGCCGTATAACCCGACCCCCACCGTCATCAAGGCGCCAAGGATGCAGTTGCCCGCCGCCGCGATGATTAGTTTTATGCCGCCTAGTTTATAGGCCTCACCGCCCCCGGGCAGCCACTTAAAGAGCCCGGCCAGCATAAGGAACGCGGCAACAAACAGGGCAATACTAATGGCAAGGCGAATCTTTTGTTCAGGCAGTTTTGCCACGATTCCCGCGCCGAAAAACGAACCAATACCGGCGGCAATAAACATAACAACCAGGGTAAGCGGATCAACCTGGATAACGCGGATAAAAACAACGGCCTGCAAAATTACGGGAATTACACAGCTTACATTAAGTGTACCGGGGATCTTCTTGTCTTCGGTCTGTTTCATAAGGCGCAGACCGGCGGTAAGGGTAGCAAAACTACCGATACCCCACACATTCAGGGCGTTGAGAAAAAACCCCAGGACGCCGCATTTTATCCAGGGGACCTGTACAAAATCATCCCGGTGCAGCACATAATCCCGTATCTCATACACTAAAAATACTATCCCTAAAAGAATAAGTACACCCGACACAATATGAATCATGTTGTTTTCCTTAAAAAGACTTCCCCGCCATTTTCATGACGGGGAAGAACGTAAAAATTGCCGCGCTTAGTTTAAAGGCGCAGACCTTCGGTCATCGGGTCGGTTTTTTCCAGTACCAGGTTGTTAAAGCCCATGATGTAGGCATTACCGGAAATCTGCGGAATAATCGCCTTACATCCCGCGACTTCCGTTTCCCGAACAATCTCCCCTTCAAAAACCGTATCAATGATACTGTGGTTTTCGAGCACCATACCCTTTTTCAGAATACCCCTGGAATGAAGCTGGGCCATACGGGCGCTGGTTCCGGTACCGCAGGGACTGCGGTCTACCTCCCCTTCACCAAAGATGACCACATTCCGTGATATGATCCGCTCCCCGACAATCTTATGGGGTGTATGGATTACGGTACCGTAGATCCAGTCGATATCCTCGGTGGGGTGTTTGATGATGTGCATGTCGTTCAGGGTTTGCTTTATCGCCATGCCGATTTCGGTAAGTTTCACGGCGTTTTCAGGTAAAACTTCAACGCCAACCTGGGTTGTTTCGATAAAGATGTAGAACGCGCCGCCGAAACAGACATCCACCGTAACTTCGCCTATCCCGGGCACCGTAAACTTGAGCCCCTGCTTGAACAGAAACACCGGCACGTTATGGAAACAGACCTTGCTAACCTCGCCGTCCTTTACGGTGACATAGGAGGTAACCCGTCCGGCGGGGGCGTCTATTTTCAGCTCATTCACCCCTTCCTTCGGCTCCATGATGCCGACTTCAAACACCACCTTGGACACGCCGATGGTGCCGTGTCCGCACATGGTACCCATGCCGCCGTTTTCAATGAAAAGCACGCCGATGTCTCCATCCTCAGTTGCCGGCGGCGTCAGGATCGCGCCGTACATTTCGTTGTGTCCCCGCGGTTCCCGCATGATAAGCTTGCGGTCGTAATCAAGGTGCTCCAGCACATATTTACGCCGCTCCAACATAGTTTTGCCGGGAATCACCGGGAATCCCGAAGTAACAACTCGTACCGGCTCTCCAGCGGTATGCGCGTCAACGCAGGTGATCATTTTTTTGAATTGCATATATTACGCCTTTGCCCCTTTGCGATCCTTTGCAAATGAATACAGGAAGGAAATGGCTGTATAGAGCAATACAAGGATAACTAATACCCTGAGTATATCCAGGGGCATTGATTTAACGATCCAAAACGCAACAGCGACACCGACAACACCAAAGATATTTATCGCCATGGCAGATTTACGTCCGTACACGCCTTCCTTAATAAACTTGATACTCGCGACGGGCATTAACAGCGCGCAGGAACCCATCATGATGGGAAACGCTACCCGGGGGGACATACCAAGCACATACACCAGGGCCATACAGGGCCCGTATAGGCCGATGCCTGCGGTCATAAGCGCGCCAAGCACAAAGTTTGCGCCGATTGCAATTACCAGCTTTCCGCCGGTTAAACCAACGGCCTCGCCCCCTGTAGGACCCCACCCAACCCACGGAAGACCTGCTATCATCAAAAAAGCCGCGATAATCAAGGCAACACCCATCGTTATCCGGATATACTGGCGGTCAAGCTTGGCTACGATACCTGCGCCCAAATACGCGCCGATAACGGAGGCGAGAAGCATGCCTCCCAGCGTAATCGGCTCTACCGCAACTTCCCTGATAAAAAGGATCGCTTCAAAGATAACCGGGATAGCACAGCCGATGTTTAATATACCGGGAATCAATTTGTCGTCGCATTGTTTGAGCAGACGCAGTCCCGCCGTAGTGGGGGCAAAACTACCGATACCCAATGTGTCAAAGAAATTGGTAAGAAAACCTAAACCGCCGCTTTTCACCCAGGATGCCTCTTTTTCCAATCCGTGTTCTTTTTTGAATTTAACAAAGTCCCGGATAAAAACGATCAAAATACCTATAGCAAACACTACCAATAGAACGTAAATGATCGTCACTAAATTTGCAGAAATAAAATCCATAATCAGCCTCCTCAATTTACAGTATCAAAGACAGTCTAGGAACACCCTTAACAAAGGAATGAACCATGCCGTCCCGATATTCATTTGGGGTCAATATGACCTGCACATCGCCCCAAACCGGATATTTACTTAACAAGTAATACCCATTTACTCCCATGACGAATACCAGTGTTTACCCCCACGCACCTCCTTTTATTATCACACACAACTCCTAAAAACGCAAGCTTTATTTCACCAGAATCCGCCTATCCCCTTCTCTCCGGGTCAAGCCCTGGGCGTCAAAAAATTCAAGCATGGGGAGGGTGTATTTTCTGCTGACACCGATACTGTCACGTAACGAAGCGACGGTTATGTCCGACTGCATCGAAGCAAGCACTTCCAGGAGCCGATCCCTCGTCCCGCGGGGAAACAGGAACCCCCCTTCCAGTATGCGCAGATCCTCTTTTTCACGCAGAAACGCTGCGGCCCGTTTCATGTCGGAAGCTGATGTACCCAGTTTTTCTTCAAGCTCCGAAACTTTTGTCAGATTGAAACCGGCGGCGGCGGCTTCTTTCGTGATACGCTCCGCCAGGTCCAACAATTTGCCCTCCGGCGCATGGTTGTATTCCGCCGCCTTGTAACCGGTTTTGCCCTGCAGGGTAACCGGGGCGATTATATTTTTTGCGGCCATGATACCGGCGAGGTCCCTAAAATCTCCGCCCTTAATCCAGCCTGCTCCGTGAATGCTGTCCATGGAGGCATACAATTTTTCCACGTCCAGCCCGGATAGTTCCGGATACTTTGCGTGGAAGTCCCGGAGAATCCGCAGCGCCGAGCGCGTCACCGTATCAAAGGCTTCGGCGGAAATAAAATTCTGCGGGGATCCAAATTTCAGCAGGCCGTAGGTTTCCGGCGCATCGGATAACATACCCAAATACTGCTCAAAGGCGCTCTTGTCCATCTGGGACAATTCAAAAAGCCCCGCCGCGTTCATGACCCCCCGGTCACGAACAATTGCAGCGAGCAGGGAAACCGGGCCAAAGCTACCGGCGAGGTCCCCAACTATCCGGGCCTTCACCGTGCGATCCGCCTTGCCTTTTGCCGCTTCGGCGTTCGGCAGCATAATCCGCCCGCCGCCTATGGTTAGGAGGGGGCTGTAGAACCGTATCACAAATCGCTGGCCGGCCACCACCGTTATTTTTGATTCCGGTAATATCTGCACCGGCCCGCCGGTTCCCGAAGGGATGACCGATTTTTTACCGGTATCGCTCATTTTGAGCAGGGAGAGCCTTGCAACGACATCCACCGTTCCGGCATGGAAGCGTACCCTTTGCCAATGGCTTACCCCCTCAAGGGCGGAGGGCAGAATTTCAAGCCATGCGTTTATGCAGTCCGTGGCGATAAAGGCGCCCTTTGCGCAGACCGCGTCCCCCCGCTCCAACTGCTCATGGGAAAGGCCGGAGAGGTTTATGGCCACCCGCTGACCCGCCGGGGCGGAACTGATTTTCATGTCGTGGGTTTGGAGGGAGCGTACCCTTCCCGGTACACCCGCGGGCATTACCTCAACTTCATCACCCTCCGCGATACGGCCCTGATATGAGGTTCCGGTTACCACGCTGCCGAATCCTTTCTTGCTAAACACCCGGTCGATGGGGAGGAAAAACGCGCCGAAGCTTTTTCGGGAAGGTATTTTGTCGATTATCTTTTCTATTTCCTCTACAATGCGCGGCACCCCTTCGCCGGTTACCGATGAGACCGGTATAATCTCCGCGCCCTCAAGGCAGGTTCCCTGTATTAATTCCGCCGCTTCCGCCTTCGCCAGTTCAAGGGTTTCATCATCCACAAAATCTTTTTTGGTAAGCGCGACGAGGCCGAAACGCACCCCAAGGATGTTGAGAATATCAAGATGCTCCCGGGTCTGGGGCATGACCCCTTCGTTGGCCGCAATGACAAGCATGGCCGCGTCCATACCGGCGGCTCCCGCAGCCATCTGCCGGATAAAGCGTTCGTGTCCGGGGACATCAACAATGCTGACCGTCTTGCCGTTTGTCAAATTCAACGGGGCAAAGCCGAGTTCGATGGTTATGCCCCGGCGTTTTTCCTCTTCAAGCCGGTCACAGTCTACACCGGTCATCGCCCGGACAAGGGCCGTCTTGCCGTGGTCGATATGCCCGGCGGTCCCAAAGATAAACGGATACTCCACCTAACGGGCCTCCACGTAATAACACCGAGTAATAAAACTTTGTAAATCCTTTGTAAATTTCATATAATTTCTATGTCAGAGAATGAACCGCTCCGTCACGGTATTCGTTGGGCGAAATGGGTATCTGCACATTGTTAGACCGGTCCATGATGGACTTGCCGGCGGCATACCCCGCAGGATCTTCGGGAAAAAGCAGCGTATCATAGAGGCACCCCAATCCGGGAACCAGCTTTACCAAAGCGATTTTATAGCCGCCGCTGCGTACGGTATCCCAGTATTCCGCTTTGTTTGCCGCATCCGAGGAAGGGAGCGCGCGAAGCAAATCCCGAACCGGACGAATTACCGCATCACAGAGCTCATGTGCCGCCATAATTCCCTCTCTGGTGCGGGCATGTCCCTCCTTCAGGATTACGTCAATGTTGAGAATATAGTCACCGGCGGCGGGGGTTCCGGGACGGCCAAAGCACACTTTTTTGCCCAGCACTCCGTCGGAGGCGCCAATGTTTGCCGGCTGGAAACCATTTTCCTCAACCGCCGTGAGCATGACGCACATGCCGGAAAAATCGTGGCTTATCCCTTCTCCCATGCGGCCGTTTACTTTTGCGGCGACCGGCGAAAAATCGAGGATGGAATTTACCGGGAGATCCAACTGACTGCGCTCATTACAATTAATAATCCGCAGGGAAAAATCTTTTACAAAGCTCTCCATGTCTTTACATACGGAGCGTCCCGCTTTCTGTAATTCTTCGAGGTTGAGCGAAAGGCGGCCCTTGGAAAAATTCGCGTTCCCCGCCCCTGCCCCGGAATCCACAGCTGTCACCGCAAAGGTTCGGACAATCAAGCGCCGCAATTTTTTTGTTTCACCGACACGCCATGACTTTCCGCTTTCTTTATTGCGAATCTTGTTTTTGAGAATGGCCACCGCTTTTATCGCATCCAACTCCACCGCCGTATTCTCCCCGATGACAAGGCTTTCCACCCCATCGGTAGTTTTATTCAGGTCAATGATGGAGTTCATGTATGAGTTAACCACCACAAAGGCCGCCTGGGTACCCACAAAACTGAGCCCCACCAGCGGGATGCCCCGCTCCCCAATCGCCTCTATCACCGAGGCAAAATCAATGTGGCAATTTCCCCAACTGTCAATGGAAACTAAAACCCCGTCCAAACGCATCGACTCAAGCTGTGCGCCGATACGGCGGGCTATAAAGGCTTTCTGTTCGTCTTCATCGGATGTACCGGCCAGAATAAGGCCCAAAAAGTCAACCTCACTATCCCCGGCCAATAGTTTACAAAGCGGATCGCGATAGTGGTGTAACGTGGTTTCCTTCGTTGATGGTCCGGTTCCCAAATAATAACCCCTTAAAATTCAGGGCCGGAAGAGAACGACCGCTCTCCTCCGGCCCTATGGAATTTAAGTATGCTTGTACTCGTAGGGCAGCGCTTTGCCCTGTCCAAAGTGATCAAATTCCATTAAGCAGTTTAGCGTATCCTTTATAATGCCGGTCTGCATCTCCTTGTCGTTCGGCGCGCCGGCGTTGGCGCCCATCGGAACCCGGGGAGAAACATAGCGCGGTGACCCTTGTTGTTTAACAACCGGGGGTAACGCGGCGATGATGATAGTCGGAATACCTGCTTTCTCTATGGCTCTCTGCACAATCACGGCAGATCTGTGGCACGTGCCTCACCCAGCCGTTAGGATTGCAATATCCACTTCCTCCCTTTTGAAGATATCGGCAATTGACGGGCCGGTTTCATTGCGGAACTTCTCGACATTGCCGCCCCCGCCCATGAAGCCGACCAGAACCGGGGCAACATCGCCGATGAATCCCGCCGCCTTGAGCTCCCGCAGACGATCAATGGGCAGCATCGCGTTAATGTCCTTGTTCACGTCGCTGTTGTCATAGCCGCCGTGGGTTACCATCAGCGCGCTGCTGGCGCTATCGCTGGGAATTTCCCTGAGTGAGAAATCCCCCGCCGGATTGAACGGCGTCTGTGCCTTAAGATGAATTCCGCCGGCGGTAGCAAAGCCGACCCGGCATTTATTCAGGGGCTTGGTCACCGCCGTCCAGACCGGAGGCGGCGTAGTCGGAGCAAATACCTCCGAACGCATACCCGGAACCGTCGTAAGTTGAGGTTTTACCATGTGTTCTCTCCTTGTCAAAGTTTTTTAATCAAGACGTCCCGCGGGGCGGCTCAATTTTTTGGGCATAGCTGAGATATAGTTCGACATTGTCGCCAATCTCAAGCTTACTCCCGGTAACGACGCAACGCGCCGGTAAATTCAATACTCCCATTCTCCCGACAATCTCTATCGTAACTCCGGCATCCGTTACCTTGGTAAGTTTGCCCTTCAGGAGCCTTGGAATCAACTCAATTTCGGTAATCCAGCTCCTCCTTCACCATAATCTTAAATCCTAGTGCATTACCGCGTCAACCGCTTTTTGGTTGGCGTCGATGATGCTCTGGCTCCACTTGTTATCCGGCGGCTCAATGGGCACCCCGGCCAGCTTGTTTTTCAGCATACTCAAGGCGCGTTTTGCCTCGTTGAGGGTCAGGGTGTTTTCTCCAAGGCGTTCGGACTCAAAGCCCCCGGCGTCTTTGTTCATCTCTATCATGGCGTCCGTGTATTGGTTCCCCACCACAAGCTGCCCCTGGTATGCGGCATAGGTCATTCCAATGGTTTTGATACCCCGCTTCCCTAGCTCCTCAATGTGCGAGGTAAAATCAACATGGTTGTTGCCAAATCCCTCGGTCATGACAATGGCGCCTTCAATGTCCATCGTGTCGGCCATAGCGCCGAGCCGTTTGGAAACAAAGGTTTTTTCATCGTTTACCTGGGGGCTGCCCACAAACACCACGCCCACCAGATTTATTTCCGGATCATCCGCCATGAGGTTTACAATGGGTTCCCTGAAATAATGCCGGGTCATTTCCTTGGACGCAGGCCCGATGCAGCACAGCGCGTGGATGGCTCCGTCCCGAACCTCGTTCACATTCATAGCAATGGGAACATTGCCCAGGTCTACGTTAGGACGCCCGCCGGGGACACCCGCCGGTTCCATGGGAATCAGGATGTTATCGTGCATGGCGCCCTGCCCCATGATTTCCTTGACCAACAATACCCGGGGCCGGCCGTGCCGTTTGACCACGTTAAGGGTTTCCACCTTGGAAGCGGCGGCGGCCGGAATGGGTTTAAGCACATCCCTGACTTCCTGAATGACCACATCACAAGCGCCGTGGGCGGCCATGGGTCCCCTTCGTTCCATACCCGTCAGGCGCTCAAGGACGCAGTGCACCCGGATAACAATTTCATCCTCATCGGGGCAGCCCGGACGCCCATAAATGACGGTCTCGTCCAAAAAACCGTTGCTGGAACCGAATTCGTGAACCTGGGTACCTTCTTCGTCCACACCGGTAAGCATAAAGACCGTGCCGTCCAGGGTGTTGGTAATACCAAACCCCACTTCCCCTTCCACCTTGGTGGCGATGGGAACGACATCCATGATGGTTTCGGTGTGTACATGCCGCTTTTCCGGGGTAATAACATCGAGTTCCATTTTTTTGATCAGCGGGAACTTTTTAAGCGCATCCTGAACCACCGCCTTCCGGATGCTCAGCACGCCGTCGGCAAATTCCGTTTTGTCCCCCAGGCGGACTTCTTTTACCGTAAAGTGGCGTTTTTCCAGCGTGCCGGTAATTTCATCGCTTACCTCCTCGACGCCGGATTGTTCACCCGCAACGACGCTTTCCACAAATTCGCCGCCACCGCCGCCGTAGCCGCCCAGGGGGAAGGAAAACTCAAGGCCGTCCGCTTTGTCCACCTTGAAATGAAACACCCCGCCGCCGAACGAGGGACCTGCGGGTTTTCCCGCTGCGGCAGACGCCGGGGCCGGGGCGGCAGACGCAGGCGCCGTAGCAGCAGCTTTGAGCGTGACGCCGTCAAGGATATCCGCCGTAAGGCAGTTCAGCGCGTCGATATCGATTTTCAAGGTTGCACCCATCACTTCCCCAACGGTCAGTGTTTCGGGGGTGATGGTGATAAGCCCGGACTCTTCCAAATCAGGGAAAATCGCCGGGTCCTCAAGGTCTGCGGGGCTGATAACCGTACCTTTTACCGTTCTGCAACATACGATGGCCGGCTTGTCCTTAAGCTGAGCCGCGTGTTCTTTAGTCATTGACATAGTTCTTCTCCTTCATAATATATCGTCTTATTGCCGGGACTATTGCCCGGCGTTTATAGGCAGATGCCGGATAAGCGAATGCCCCACTGTTCGCATAACGTGGTCGGTCATGTGATGCACGGCTATTTTCAACTTGGGGGCCACGCCCATAACTGTGTTGGAACAGTCGCTGCAATTACTTATCAAAAGAGCCTGAGCCCCTTCCTTCTTCATTTCCAGAATTTTTTCCGCCTGACCGGGGCAATTACCGGGATTTTCACATTTGAGGGCCCCCTTAACTTCCTGAGCCTGTTTACATTTGCGCACACTGACCACCTGTGCGCCCATTTTCTCCGCCAGATCCCGCAGC
>BNUW01000033.1 GCA_025997655.1 Spirochaetia bacterium | reverse complement strand
AAAAAACAAACAGAATAAAGCATTTGCTGTTACTGCCGGAGTGGTTGCTGTTGTAATTATAGCAACACTTTTTGTTGTCTTTGACCCTATTGGAAAAGTACCGGCTACTCAAACTATTTCTACAGCCGAAATTACGGTAAACGGTTCCCTTGCGAGTTATATTAACATTGCTGATGGGGAATATGTACTTAGATCAAACACTTCTGGTTCCAGTAAAAATTTATCAATTACTGTTCCTGTTGAATTGATAAAAGACTTCGCTCCGGTAGTTGAAAAGAAGGTAGCGCAGATACTGACGGAACATCAGTGGAATACTAAAGATACTTATATAAGTAAAGATGTATACTTACGGGTAAAACTCTTTAATCAAGATGGTGTTGAAGTTACCCCTCTTACAAAAGCTGCCAAAGCTTCCTATGCGGTGCCTCTGAAGGACAATTCTTTTAGATCCGCTCAAAGCGATAAAACACTTTTGGGTCTGCTGGAGGATGGAAAAGTAGGAGATAAAGCAACTATTGAAATTGTCTTCGACTGTAAAGATTTAAAGAAAAAGACTGTTCTAAAAAAGGCAATGACTGCGAATGGGTTTGAAATAACTGCAAATGCATTGTATTCCGTAAATAAGTCTGGTGGCATTTTTTCGGATGATTGGGAGGTCAAAATTGAAACTTTTTAAGGGAGGCTATGGAATGAAGCTATATCACCCGAAAACGCGCAGGAATTGGTACGCATAAACGTAAAGCTGTAAGGGGGCAATTAGTATGGCACAAGATAAAAAGACCTGCGCAGAACCGACGATAGATTTTCTTCTCTCGCGGTTTGAAAACACGCCCTTTGGAACCCTGCGTCCGGCGGAACTGGAATTGCTTCTGTAAGTCAGAATATGAGCTTGCACAGAAATACCTTATTACGCCAACCAAGGCAGCACGGTTCAAGGTGGAAATTGCCCGGCGTTTCGCGCTCTCCATTGATACTACGGAAAACATGAGGCAGCTGGCAAAGGCAATATTTGAAGCTCGTACTATTGTTCTTGACTGGGAGGGTGGTACAAAGATAGCGAGCCCGGTATATGACCCTTGCTATTTGTTAGCCATCAAGGAGAGCCTTGCCAAAAATCATATTCCCTATGATACGGGTAATAATGGCAATTTGATAAAACTGACCACAGCAAACTTCATCGCAGTTTTTGCACGTTCAGGTTATGGAAAAATCAAAACACAGATCAATGGCGTTATCACCACTCATAAGGAGTATGAGAAATCCTACCAAGAACTTTTTGATGATGGCGTTCCTCTTTCATCGAAGTTAAAAAGTTTTCTGCAAAATAATTGGGCTGATATTCTCGGGGCTATTCCTGTAGTTAAGGAGATAATGCCTGCGGCAACGGTAATCGCCAAAGCTGTAGGAGCCGGTAAAAGGACGTAAAGGAGATAAATTGTGGCGCTACTTGGATCAAAAGCAAGCAAAGGTAATCATGCCAATCAAAATACCATAGCAGGCATCGCATAACAGGGAGAGGGGAAAGATGGTGTTATGCGGAAAAAAAGAAGGCGGCGGTCTCCGTCACCACGTGAGGGGAATCCCATATTTCGCCATGTTTCCGTCAGAGCTAATAAGGCTCATCATTTCAGAAAGAGATGCGGCGATAAGTATGCGATCAAAGGGGTCTTGATGATGATACGGCAGATTTTCAAGGGCGATGATATGAACCGCTTCAATAGGCAGCAGGGTAAAACCATTATCCTCTACCAGGCGAATGAAACCGGAAGCCCCGCCATCAAAGGAGAGTTTTCCCAGGCTGGTTTTTATCGCAACTTCCCAGACAGATGCAATACTGAGATGAATCTGATTGGAAGTATCAAGGATAACTTCTTTTGCGGTTTTCGAGAGCCGATCCTCGCCGTTAAAAAACCAAATAGCGGCGTGGGTGTCCAGCAGATAGCGGGCCATTTACATATATTCCCTGAAATCTTCAAGCGGTGCGTCAAAATCATCCGCCATTTGGAACTGCCCTCTGGCACAGCCAAAAACCGGCGTTTTATTCCTGATCAGGGCTGTAGAAGTGTCCCCGGCGGTATCCGTCTGCGCCGGCGTAAAGGTAAGTATGGTCCGTCCCACAGGGAATCCAGGAGGAATGTCCAAATGGAGGTCAAGCCGGCGGCTGGTAGGAATATCAACAGTTTGTTGCAAGGTAATCATATCAATCAATTTACCATAAAAGATAAAGCATAACAAGAAGGAAGGAGTGAAACATGGCACTATTTGGACCAAAAGCAAGCGGATTGATGGATGTTATCCGCTCACTTTTTATAGTGGAACTTGCAGGAGATTACGGTGATAAGTTCGCCGGATACCGTATATACCAGCCGGTGTTCGCGGAACAAGTTCCGATGATTAATACGGCGGGACCAGTATCCGGACATGTCATGTTTGAGCGGTTCAGGTTTGCCGGTACCGCGAAAAGGGTCGCGCATGATTTCATTCAGAAGGGTATTAATTTTGTTGAAGATTTTTTTATCTTCCGCCGCCCACTGCTGGTAATCGGCAAAGGCGCAGAAACAGCAGCTTACCGGGCGGAGTAGGCAGGGGCTCACGATGGGCGGCGGGAACCGTGCCGGAACTGGTGGGGCTTTTCGCCGGAGCCGGAGCGCCGTCGCCCCCGCCGCTCCCGCCTCCGGCGCCATAAGGAGAAACGCATGGGATGTGATCACCAAGGCGGAGACGGTTTCGGCGGTACCGCTGAGCGTTTCATGGAAATGGGGATAGGCATGGCTCTTACGAGGCAGATGGGCCAGATAGTAAACCAGACGATGGCGCACACCATGCAGAGCCCGCCCGCGCAGGCTCCGTACGCGGCCAACGGTGCGGAAACCGACATTCCCCTTGCCAACGCTTTGGGCGGCGGAATTGGGCTGTTTATCACCCTTGCAGGCACTATCGCCGTGACTCCAAAAAATGACGGCGATGGCGGTACGCTGAACATCCGGCTGGCATCGGGCGTTTTTTTCGCGCTGATCCTGGTGGCGCAGATTGTATTTTGCTTTGTGCCGTTCACCCTGGCCCCGTACGTCGTTGTTACCGGTGTTTTGACCCTGGTATATGTGCTGATTGCCTACGCTATTGGCAAAGCGTTGCAGAATGGCTCAAAAAAGACTAAACTATGGTCAAGGTGGTTTTATGAAGATAATTTCCAATACAAGTTTGCAGCAAATCGCCCTGCTGCTTATTCTGTCCGTATGTTCCGCAGGGTGCACAAAAAGTCCCGGCGAAACCAGGAATAATTCTGATGCCCTGCCATCGCCGGTAGTGATTGAAGAAACTCCCCGGATAGATCTGCCCACGGTGATCGAAAAAAATCCCCTTACCGGTAAATCAACCCTGGCGCTGGTGGACGATGACCGTATGTTTGCGGAATCCTTTGCCGCCTATGCCGGTTTTCTGGAAGACGCCACGGTGGTGAACAATACGCCGGATGGCAAAGTGGTACGAAAAGTCGGGGAAGATTTACGGCGGGCGGCGGAAAAGTGGCTTGCCGCCGAGGGACGTCCGGACTATTTTGAAAAATATAAATGGGAGTACAACCTGGTAGAATCCCCGGAAGTGAATGCCTGGTGTATGCCCGGCGGCAAGATTGTTGTGTACACCGGTATCCTCCCGGTAACCGGGAACAATGACGGCCTTGCAACCGTAATGGGGCATGAATTGGCCCATGCACTCTTAAACCACGGCAGGCAGCAAAGAAGCGCGGAAATTCTCAGAACTGTTGGCTCCATCGCGGCGAATGTCATTACTTTTGCTGCGGGCGCGGATGCAGGGACCCGGCAGGGGGTGGATGTATTATACGATCTGGGCTCAACCTACCTGGGAACCCTGCCTTTTAGCCGGAAACACGAAACCGAAGCAGACGAGGTGGGGCTTATCCTCATGACCATTTCCGGGTACAACCCGGAAGAATCAATCGCCTTTTGGACGCGGATGAGCGAAATGAGCGGCAGCCAAACACCGGCATTCCTCAGCACCCACCCCTCAAACAAACAACGGATCGCCAACCTGGGCGAGGCGATTCCCAATGCCGAAGAAACAGCGTCCCGCATTCGTTAAGGGACTTACTATTAGGTTTAGGGTATAAAGAAAAAGATAAAATGCTTGATGTAAATTTAACGGCAAAAAACAAAATGTCCTAAAAGTTCATGGCCGCACCGTTAATTTCCATGAATACGAAACTGTCCCGGAAGGTGATTTTATAAAAATTTGTACCTATGATCATGACTTAGGTGTTGCAGGTGAATATGCCTGGATTAGGAATAAATATCCGGGATGGAGACGGGCAAAGCAAAAACTAACAAGAGTAATGCTAAATGGCACTATAACAAAATGTGATATACTAACAATAAAAGCAAGTGATGAACGAACACGGGATATATATTTTGACATATCACCAATGATGGAATATCTTGATAATAAAATCAGTGGAAAAACGAATAAAGCGTTTTGGGACAGCACGGCAACATTGATTTATGATAAACTGGTACATGAAATGAATTATAGCATTGCAGAGGACGATGAAGAATGTCTTTCCAAAAAAATAAATGAATCTGTTCGTATAGTCTTTGATGTAAACTATTTCTTCGGTCTTATCATTAACCTGGATGAAACACCTGAAGAATTGTGGGAAAAATATAACACAATTATGAAAAAATATATTAACGAGGGGTTTGTTTGTAAAGGCGCGATAGAAGAACATATCCAAAACTGGTATGTTAAAGGTATACTGTGCGGATATATTCAGATAGATAATTTTACCGATATTACTATCGTTTTTGACAAGTATAAAAAACTTGAAGAAGACGTGTTAGGAACCGTATGCGGCGATTAAAAACAAAACGGCGGTACTGCCGTTGGATGGTACGGCCTGAACTGCCACTGTAAAAACCTGTGCGTATTACATAGTATTCCTGTGCAGTACGCACAGGTTTTACGTGATTACCTAAAATAGAATTGCTGAAAAGGGGAAAACCCTGAAAAAATAAAATATTTTACGAAATTCATATTGACTTTTTGAGAATCAGTGGTATTCTTCATAAATACGTAATAGTCGTGTGTGCGTACCAGGAAAATCCTGGTATCGAAGAAATTATGGAGGTTTTTATGAAAAGCATCAAAAGGCCAAGGCTGATGTATCTTACAGTGACAGGATTAGTGTGCGGGATTGCACTCGCCCTGCCGTCCTGTGTAACAACTCAGGGAGGCCAGCAAGCCCCGGTGGCGCAAAACGAGTCCGTACCGGTGGCGCCCAGTGCAAAGGAAATACAGCAGGAGCAGAACGCCAACAATGTGGACACCAAGCCTACCCGTATGACTATTCGGGACTGGTCCAACCGGAGCGTCGGGGAAGACGCGGTTCCCAACTGGCTCAAGCCTCTTACCAGAGGAAACTCCAGTGTGATCCGTAATGAATTCGGCCTTGGCCCCAATACGGCAAGTAAGGTAGGTTTAAGCGTGGCCCAACGGCCCGACCGTAATGAGGCCCGGGTACAGGCGGGCCTGCTCTTTGCCGCCCAAACGGCAAACTCCCTTAAGCAATATGTGGTAACCGCCGCAGCCCAATCCCTGGATCAGAGGCAGATGGACATTGTGGAAGATATAACCACCGCCACCAAGATCAATATTACCGGGAACCGGACCGTTACCGATTTTTGGCAGGAAGTAGAAATTGAAGATGTCGATAACAGATCAAAACGGCGGGAATATCTTTGGTACACCGTGTACGAAATGGATATGAGTACGTGGTCGGCTTTGGTACGGAAATATGTAAACGATGTAATCGGCGCAATACCGGATCGACGTGTACAGACGCAGATGGCAAATTCCTTTGGCGAGATTGATGCTAAGTCCAAACGGGAAGAAGTAATGTCCGATGAGGAATTTAATCTCAGAATAAGGCTCCAGGAACAGGCCGCTAAGGATGCGCAGGCCCGTGAAATAGCAAAAATCAACTCAAAAACGGCGCAGAATCAGGCAGCGGCTGATGTTGCAAGGACCCAGGTCCAGGCGGAAGCAGATGCCCGTTTTGCGGCGTATAAATACGGCGATGCCGCAACTGCCGCTGCGGCAAGTACCACCGCTGCTGATTTCGATTGGATAAGCGCGTTGGCTACCAGTGCAAACGTACTATACTAAACCGTTTTTGTTATCCGACTGCCCTTGCAAAATACATGGTTTTGCAAGGGCTTTTTGTATACGTGACGTAAGGATGGATGTATGCATAAAATAAGCGCCCTTTTGCTATCGGCTTTAGCGCTTGCCTCTTGCGCGTCGAGCGGCGCAGTCACCGCAGTACCGGAATGGGCAAAAACAAAGAACGGCGTGGTATTGGTGTATCCCAATGAAAAATATATCGCCCGGCGGGGGCGGGGATCAGATCTGATAAGCGCTCAAAATAACGGGATTGCCGAGATTTCACGATGGATTACTTCGCAGGTAGAAACCTCACAATCCTCCCGGTTTTCTTTAACCCGGCGCGGCGATGAAGACACCGTATCCCAACAAACTAACGAGGAGACCTTCATCAGATCCCAGACCGGCCTGTTTGCGGTGCGCTATGCCCCCGACTCCTGGTATAACAAGGCGGAAGGGCAGTGGGAGACGGTAGCCTATATTGACCGGGATGAAGCCTGGTCGATTTATGAGCCCCAGGTGCGCCAGAAAGCGGATACCTTCCAAAACCTGTTTCAGGCGGCGGCGGATGCTTCCGGAACCGGGGAACCCCTGCGGCAATTTTTTATGTATTCCGGCGCCCTCACTGTTTTTAGGGAATTGGAGCCCATGCTGGAATTTGGGGAGATTATCAATCCTGTAAAGGCCGGTGTCTATAGGACGATCCGGGCTTCCGCCGCAGAATTACCCCTCCTGCTTGACAGGGTAACGGAAAAAGCGGCTGTCTTTATCCAATGCAACAGTGATCCCTATAACAATGTGTATGCCGCCCTTTCGGGAATTTTGAGTTCCCATGGTTTCCCGGTGCAGCAAAGCCGGAACGCATCGGCCTCGATCTTTGAGGTGGTGATCACCGAAAATATGTCCGAACTGGAAGCGGGGTATTTCTACGATCCCACCCTTACCGTAACGGTGCGGGGTAAAACCGGGGTGCTCTTTACCTATACTCCCCGGATTGCACGGGTCAGCGCGGGTAAGCAGAATCCTGAATTGGCCCGCAGGCGGGCGTATGATGCGGCGGTAAAAGAAATACAAAATTCGTTCTATACAGAATTCAGTCAGGGAGTTGTCAAATGAACAGTATTACTGTCAGAACTTGTCTTAAAAAACTTCCCGCTATACCGGTACTTGTCTTTGTCCTTGTCTTCCCGGGATGCGCCTCGGCTAATACACCTTTAACCACGGCGTTTGATGCTGCCGCCGGGGATTATTATGAGGGAGACGGCGGCAAGGGTCTCCGTATTGCTCTTGATCTGCCCACTACAACCCGTATAGATGAAAAAGATGTCTGGTTGGCAAGCCATGTTCAGGGCCTTTTGACGAGCCATTTTATCCGGTTTTCCGCCATAACCGTGATAGACCGGCAGAATCTTGAGCGGGTTAAAAAGGAATTGGCGCTTGGCGATACCGGGTACTATTCCGAAGAGGATAGAAACGAGCTTGGAAGATTGACCAACGCCGAATACCTCTTGACCGGGAACATCACGAAAAATGATGATGGCGGCTATGCCCTGTCTCTGACTATTATCCGGATAGAATCCAATGATGTTAAAGCCGCCTACATCCTTCCCTCCTGTACCAAGGCGCAATTAAGGAACACTGCCGTACAGACCGCCGCAGCGGAACTGCTTGCCCAACTGGGAGTTACCCTGACTCCTAAGGGGAGGGACGCCTTGTTTACCGCCCAGTTCAACGCTATCGCCGCCGAGTCCGCCCTGGCAAAGGGCAGCGCGGCGGCAAAGAGCGGCGATACTGCGCAAGCGGCGCTCTACTTTGAGGATGCCCGGTATTTTGATCCCGGTTCATCGGAAGCAACAGAACGGGTACGCGTCCTGTCGGAACAGATTGCCCGGATGCAGTCGGATCATACCGCCGTGCTGCAATCAATAGATACGAACAGCGGGGATCTGGGTAACGATATCCGCAGCGAGATTGCCCGGGAACGGGCACGGCGGGAAGCTGAATCCCGGCAGCAGGAGGCGGAAACCCGGCGGGCATCGGCCCGGCGGCAGTTGGAAGCTGACCGGCGCGCCGCATGGCTGGCCTTTGATGCGGATCGCCGGGAAACCTGGCAGGGTACTATTGATGCGGCCATTGCCTATTACCGGGAACATCCGCCTTATTATATCGTGTATGACCCCTCCCTTGAAGAACGGAATGTAAATTTTGAACGCCGTACCGCAGATATAGCCTTTACTATGGGCATATTTCCCGCCGCCAGTTTCAAAATGATATTGGATATACTTAGCCAAATAGAAGAGATAGAAAAAACCCGGGAAAAGGAAATAGCGGAGGCTATGGGAAACAGCAGTAGTGGTGTCCAGCCTTGGAAATTCAACGGCGACTTGTCCTCTTTTATCCGTTCTTATAGTGTGGATGTTGCGTTACTCAATGGGGAAGGGAGTATTATCGGCCGTGAGAAAAATGCCTTGGGCAGCAGTGACCGCATAGAGTCGGTTCAGAGGGAGTTTGTTTTTACCGGAGTTAAGGCCGATGACATGACGGGGGATTTACGAATCAAGATCATGAGTATAGACGGTATCGACCCGGAAACGATTACGGATTATGAGTATATGAATGTCTGGCCCCCCCCGCAGTTTGACACCTACATACGCAGTTTGCCCCCGACGCGCCCGGCACAGCCTTTCATTTCCTATCTTTCGTGGGTAACGGTGAAAAACTGGGCGGAACAGCATGGGTATAAATTTGGCGGGACGCAGGCGCTTGAAAACGGAAAACCGGTTTTAGGCGCTAATTTGGCTATGGATGCGCCGGTCACCGGCATAAGCGTGATGGAAGCGATCCTCTGGCTTAATGCGTTTAACCGGTATTTAGGGATAAAACATTATTGGGGAGTCCAGACTGCGGCCGCTGATAAGATAGAAAATGTGGTGACGATGTCCATGCTATTTACCATTGTATTATTTCCTGTTGCGGTTATATGGTGGAGAGCTCCTTATCCGGAACTTAAAGATTACACGGTAAATAGAGCGGAATTAAGGAACATAAGGGAAGCCGGGGTAAAAAAAGGGGGATACAGCTTTATTGACTATCCCGGACTGCAAACGCTTGGAAATATCCTGAATACCCCTATCGGCATCGAATGGACTCCGTCTAGGAACAAACCATGAAAAGAACAATGCATAAAAATTTACGTTTCCCGATCCTGCCGTGGATAGCCGCGCTGGCGATTTTTGCCGGCTGCGCTTCTTCTGAAACGATTCAAACTGCAGAAACGGTTCAGCAGGTTTCAGGCCCCTATTACGAAGGCAATGCCGGAAAGGGCATCCGTATCGCCATTGACCTGCCGGTTACCACCGCTATGCCCGCTCAGGAACTATGGAAGGCAAACGCCGTACAGCGCCTGTTGGTGCAGTATTTTAACCGTTGGTCGGCCATGACGGTAATTGATAAGCAACAGATGGATACGATTAAAGCAGAACTGGACTTGGGAGATACGGGTTACTACTCCCCGGAGAACCGGAATCAACTGCAAAAAATGACCAATGCCGAGTATCTTCTTACCGGAAACATAAGCAAGGCCGGAACCTCCGAATACTATCTTACCCTTTCGGTTATTCATATAGAAACCGGGGAAACCCCCTTTTCCTATACCGCTCCTCCCTGCAGGCCCGCGGATCTGGATCAGATCGTACTGCAGAGGGCCACAGAGGATCTGCTTTCCCAAATGAAGGTAACCCTAAGCGCTGCGGGAAAAACGGCGCTTTACAATCCCCCGTCCGCCTTGATCAACACGGAAACCGCCCTGGCCAGGGGAGATGTTGCGGAACGGAGCGGTACCCGGTTCGAAGCCATGACCTATTACAATGTCGCCCGATCCTATAATCCCGGTTCATCGGAAGCAATGGAAAAGTTCAACGCCCTGTCTGCGGAAATAACCAACGGTGATTTAGGGGCGGCCCTGCGAAGCGACATAGCCCGCCGGGAGGCATGGATAGCCCTTATCAAAGAAAGTACCGATTTTTACCGGACCCACCGGCCCTTCGATATCGTCTATGATCCAACCATCACCCGGAAGGGAATTGATATTGATAAGGGAACCGCCGATCTGGCCATTACTATCGGGATCTTTTCATCGGCTGTTATAAAGGGGGCGGAGGACTTGGCAGCGGGGCTGGAGGCTACGGGCAGAAACGGGGATTGGAAATTATCTGTTCCCAAGATTGCGGACTTTCCGAAACAGGCTGCCCTTGAGGTGGGGTTGTTCAATGAGCAGGGAAAAACCCTGGGCCGCCGGCAGATTACCCTGACGGGACAGACGGAAATGGTGTTCCCCGGAGTGAATGCCGATGATATTGAAGGAACCTTAACCACCAGAATTATCAGTATTGATGGTATTGAAGGGGAAACCGCTGCGGAAAACGGGTATATCACGATTTATACGGCCGCATCTTACCGGGAGTATATCAGAAATTTACCTCCCATAGCGCCAGGCCGTGATATTATTACGTACCGATCCTGGGTAACGGTGAAAAACTGGGCGGAGCAGCAGGGGTATAAATTCAGTGGCAGAGAAGAACCTGAAAACGGGGAAAAGCTTTTAGGCATTAATCTTGCTGAAGATGTTCCGGCCGCCGGTATAAGCCTCAATGACGCCTATGTCTGGTGCAACGCTTTTAATGAGTATGCGGGGACAAAGGGACATTACCGGAAAAAATTGCCAATCACTACCATAGTAACTTCCGGCGCCCTCGTTGTTGGAGGAACCGGCGTTGCGGTAGTTTTTCTTCCTGTTGGTTTACCGATTGCTTTCGGCGGGCTCGGATGGCTCCTTGCCTCGCGGTTTACCGACCTGTTTACGCTGCATAATGCAATGGCATATAAGAATGCGAATACAAAAATTGGTAAATCCACCCGGATTTACAAAGGCTCCGGGATACGGGTTCGGGAAATAACCGATGCGGGAGTGGTATATCTTACCATTTGGGATAGGAACGCAAAAAATAATGTATCAAGAAAATAGGAGAATCGGAAATGAGGAACGTGGCTGCGCAGGTATCGACACACGTATTTCCGTTTTTTTCCTATAGTACATCCGACCCCCGGACGATATAGTTACCCCATGTCCCTGAACTGGAAGGAAATCAATCTCATCCTCACCGAACTGGATTTGCCCGGCTGCCAGATACAAAAGCTGGTGCAGCCTGCCTATGACGTGCTGAGCCTGCAGCTCTACGGAAAGGGGGCGGCCAAGAATATCCTCATTGCTCTGAGCCCCGGCGCCTGCCGTATCCATGAAACCTTCCGGGGGGTTCCCAAAAGTGAAAGGCCCCTGCGGTTTGCGGAATTTTGCAAGTCACGGCTGGTGAACGGCTGGATTGAAGAGGCGGAACAACTGGGTGATAACCGGATTGTCCGGCTCTTGATCCGCCAAGGGAAGAACCACTTCCGGCTTTACGCCCGGCTTTGGTCCAACGCCGCCAATGTGGTGGTCACCGATGAAAACGGGCTGATACTGGACGCCATGCGGCGGCTTCCCAAGCGGGGGGAGGTGACCGGGGGACATTATGCGCCGGAAACGGCCCTGAGCGGGGAACCTCGGCTTGTGGTCCCGGAACGTCCGGTCCGGGAGTATGCAATCCGGGAATTTCCCCCGGAAATTGATTCTGCCCGTTCCTTTAACGCAAAAATTGACGTCTATTATGCGGAGCACGGGGGAGCCTTATCCCTGGAAGCGCTCCGTGAACAGGCCCGGCGGAGTTATGAGGGGCGGATAGGCCGGTTGACGGCTTCCCTGGAGCGGCTTAGGGAGAAAGTGGGGGATTTTGGTGCGGCGGAACGGTTGAAAGAGTACGGGGACATCATTATGGCAAATCTTTCTTCTATTAAAGTAGGGGATTCCTGGCTGGAGGCGGATAATTTCTACGCCGACGGGGAACGGGTACGGATAACGCTGGACCCCCGGAAAAGCCCCGCCGCCCAAGGAGAGGTCTACTACGAACAGTATCGCAAGGCGAAAAATGGCCTTGCGGATGTGCAGGAGGAGATTGCCGCCGGGGAAACAGCAAAGGCAGCTCTGGAGACTACCCTGGCAAAACTGCTGGAGGAGACTAACCCCCTGGCCCTCCACCGGCTGCTCAAAAACGGGGGCGAAAGGCCCCCGGCCAAGGCCGACAGCAAACGTCCGGGGCTTTCCTTCCGGCGCAAGGATTGGCTCATCATCGTGGGACGGGACGCCTCGGAAAACGACGAGCTTTTGCGGCGGCATGTTAAGGGGAACGATCTCTGGCTCCATGCCCGGGATTACCCCGGTTCCTACGTGTTTATTAAACAGCGGGCCGGTAAGTCCGTGCCCCTGGACATCCTTCTGGACGCGGGGAATCTGGCCATTTTTTATTCCAAGGGCCGTAACAATGGTGAGGCGGACCTTTTCTACACGCCGGTCAAATTCCTCCGGCGTGCGAAGAACGGGCCCAAGGGGCTGGTGATACCGACCCAGGAAAAAAACCTCCATGTGAAGGTGGAGGAAGGGCGGATTAAAGAATTGGAACAGTGCCGGATCGAAAAACGCTAAGCGTGGTTTCAGGCTTCGTCTTCGGTGTAGATCAGTTCTACCCTATTCTGCTGCAGCAGGTTCTCCCAGGAAGGGCTGAGCTTTTGATCCGTGATGAGGATATTAACCTGGGAGAAAGGGCATATTTTATAGAAAGCGGAACGGTCAAACTTGGTATGATCGCAGAGGAGGATGATTTCCTGGGATACGGACATCATCTTTTTGCGGACCTCCGCTTCTTCTTCGGAATAGTCCATGGGTCCATGGCTCATCCACATCCCGGTACAGGAGAAGAACAATTTGGAGGCCCAATAATTGGTGACGCCGGTTTCCGCTTGGTTTCCCACTACGGAGAGGTTTTCTTTCCGCAATTTTCCGGCAAGGCTGTATACCTCCACATTAGGCAGCTCCGACATATCAGTCATGGTCCGTATCCCGTTGGTAATCACCGTGAGGCTTTTCAAATCCCCCATAAAGGCAGTCATTTCCTTGGTTGTGGTGGAGGAGTCCATAAAAATAGTATCCCTTGGGGTGATGAGTTTGACCGCCTCTTGGGCGATTCGCTGTTTTGCCTCCTTTTGTTCTATTTCCCGTACCACCACGGGAATTTCTTCTGCTATCCCATCGATAAGTATGGCCCCCCCATAGGTACGTTTTACCAGCCCCTGGCATTCCATCTTTTCCAGATCCCTCCGTATACTGGCGGTACTGGTGGAGAACCGGTCCGATAACTGGGTAATACTGACCGCTTTTTCTTTATAGAGAATATCACGAATCGCATTTTGCCGTTCCAGGATTAACATAGGGTCCCCTTTATTTTTAACAGTATAATGCAACATGTTGTTAATTCCAAGGGCTGTTTAAGGGGTATCTTTGTCCGGTAATGGCTTAATAAAGTAAATGTAATATTATGTTAATAAATGCAATGTATTGCTTACATTTATTAAAACATTCCTGATTTTCGAATAAAACTTTGTTCCTATATGTTAAATGCTGCAATATTTTGTGATTTTTTTTTACTTTTTTCTCTTGACAATTGAAAATTCCCCTGGTACAATTTCTTCAAATGGATAATTTCCTTGAAATCCGAAATCTTTCAAAAAATTACAGCATCGTGCGGGCTCTCAAGGATGTCAGTTTTGCCATTGCCAAGGGTGAAGTTCATGCCCTGCTGGGGGAAAACGGCGCCGGTAAATCCACCCTAATCAAGATTATCTCCGGGGAAGTGACGCCCAGCGCCGGGTCCCTGTTCATAGACGGCCAGGAGGTTCCCGTTTATAACCCCGCCTATGCCATGGCCCGGGGGATCGCCATGGTCCACCAGGAACTGGCAATTTTTGAGAACATGACGGTTAGCGATAATATTTTCCCCAATTGTGACTTCCGGACCGGCGCGGGGTTCATCAATCAGGGCAAGACCGACAAGGAAGCCAAAGAACTTATCGATCTCTTTGGCATGAACATCTCCCCCCGGCAGAAAATGGATTCACTGACCTTGGGCCAGCAGCAGATGGTGGAGATCCTCCGTTGCGTCACTGCGGGTCAGCAGATCATCCTCCTTGACGAACCCACCTCGGGGCTTAACCAGAAAGAGGTCAAGCGCCTCATGGATATTATCCGCCACTTAAAATCCCGGAACATCACCGTGGTCTATATTTCCCACCGGATCGACGAGATCATGGAGATCAGCGATAGGGTCACGGTGCTTCGGGACGGAGCCTATGTGGGCACCTATCCGAATGACGAAGCCCTCACGGAGATGGACCTTATCGGCCGCATGGTGGGCCGGGAATTAACCGGAACCCTCTATGCCGCCCGGGGAGACGACCGGGTTGCCACGGAAGAGGTGGTTTTTGAAGCGAGGAACCTTTCCAAGAAAAATTCTGTTCAGGATATCAGCTTTAGTCTCCACCAGGGAGAAGTCCTGGGTTTCTACGGCCTTGAGGGCAGCGGCGTCAATACGGTAAGCCGGATGATCTATGGCCTGGAGGCCTCCGATACCGGGGAGGCGTTTCTCTGGGGGCAGCCCCTAAAGAAGCTCAGCCCGGATGTGCTGGTGCCCGCAGGGGTTATGTACCTGAACAATGACCGGAAAAATGCCGGGTTGTTGCTCAACTCCCCCGCCACGGATAATCTTTCCATACCGCTCTTAAAACAACTTTCGGATGGAATTTTTATCAACAGCAATAAGATGGTGGCCCACGCAGAGAAATACATCAGGGAATTCAATATCGTCATCCCCTCGGTGTACCAAAAACCCCGGAACCTCTCCGGCGGCAATCAGCAAAAGTTGATGTTCTCTATTTGTTTGGGTAATAATCCGAAGATCATCATCATCAATGAGCCTACCCGGGGTATTGATGTAGGGGCCAAAGGAGAAATTCACCGGTTCATCCTGGAACTGATAAAAAACGAACTCAGCGTTATTGTATTCAGCAGTGAGATGCCGGAGCTGATCAGCCTGTGTGACCGGGTAATCGTGATGAGCAAGAACCGTATTTTCGGTGAATTGACCAAGGGTGAAATTACCCAGGAACAGATAATGGCGAAAGCTGCGGGATCGGCGGGATAAGGGAGGAAGGAATTGGCGTTGCCGGG
Organism: Spirochaetia bacterium; assembly: GCA_025997655.1. GTDB lineage: Bacteria > Spirochaetota > Spirochaetia > Treponematales > Breznakiellaceae > Termitinema. Next base: position 4,528 of record BNUW01000033.1, on the reverse strand, counting down.
GAGCGTATTGAAAAACAGACAGGGAATAAACTTTTCTTCGTTTACTATTATTATACTAACCCTGTTATTGGGCGCGGGGCTTACCCTGACCAGTAAAACTTTTCTTTCGGCGAACAACTTTTTATCCATCCTCTATGGGGTCTCCTTTAATTTTTTCGGCGCCATAGGGTTTACCTGCCTTATGATCATGGGCGAATTGGACCTGTCCGTGGGATCGGTCTACGCCCTGAGCGGTATGATTGTGGGACTCCTGATGAGGAACCACGTGCCTCTGATCCCCTCTCTTGCTGCCGCCCTGGTGATTTCCGCCGCCATAGGATTTATCAACGGGTTTTTTGTGGTGAAGTTTAAGGTGGCATCCATGATGGTAACCTTAGGCACCATGGCCGCCATACGGGGCTGTGCGAACTTTCTCTGTACCAAACTCTATGGGTATCCCTACCGCGCCAGTTATCAGGCGCTGTCCCGCGTCCGTATTGGGGGGATCTACCTTACTATTATTATCATGGTTGTTGCGGCGATAATTCTGGAAATACTCCTTAAGCGGGCCACGGTATTTAAAAAGATGTTTATCGTGGGAGAAAATTTGGAAACCGCCCGGATTTATGGGATCAAAGCAGGGCGGCTTAAGATTATTATCTTTGTTATTACCGCCTTGCTTTCCGGAGTAGGGGGGATACTTATTGGAGCCCGGCAGCGGTTTGCCGATGTTTCCATTGGAAACGGCCTGGAGTTCACCATTTTGACCGCCGTGGTGCTTGGGGGCGCCAGTCTTACCGGGGGCAAGGGAAGTATTTTCCGGGCCCTCATCGGGCTTATCTTTCTGGCCATGATCACCACGGGGATGATCATCCATAATATTGAGCCCCTTATTCAGCAGCTGATTGTCGGAATTATTCTGATAATCACCGTCTTTATTGATACCCGGATGGGCCGGCTGAGAGAAGCCGGACACCGGGCCGTCAAGAAGGGGGTGGCCTGAGATGAATCTGACTAAGATCATTAGTTCTATTCAGGGAGTCCGGAGTTTTGGGTCAAAACGTCCCGAAAGCGTTGCCCTGGTACTTTCACTTTTTATGATTATCCTTCTCAGCAGTACGGTGCCCCAGTATTTTTACAGCAGCAATAATATTACTTCCCTGGTAGCGGCGGTGTCCCCCGAGGGAATCGTCGGCTTGGGTATGATGCTCCTCCTCATATCCGGGGTCTTCGATCTTTCCGTGGGCAGCGTCATGTGCCTGGGGGGGCTCATCGCAGCTATTGCGGTTACCTTCGGCCTGCCCACTCCTGCAGCCCTGCTGCTGGGACTCTGCGCAGGTTTACTAACCGGCCTGGTGAACGGTCTTTTAATCGAAGTCGCCGGGGTGAATCCCCTGATTACTACCATAGGGATGATGTATATGGTCCGGGGGATAACGGAGATCACCCTGGTCCACCGGGGCAAGGCAGGGTTCGCCAATTTCCCCGCCGGTTTCAGGCAGATTGGCCAGGGAACCTTTTTAGGGATACTGTATATGTTCTGGATCATGCTGATCCTGACGGTATTGTTTACGATATTTATTACCAAGCGCCGGGGCGGCCGCCGGATCTACTTTATCGGCGGCAATGAGTCCATCGCCGTTGCCATGGGCATCAACAAACGGAAAATACGGATACTGCTCTATATCCTATGCGGAATTCTGGCGGCCTTGGCAGGAATACTGATGAACGCCCGCACGGGAAGCGCCAACCGTTATATAGGCCAGAATACCCACCTCAATGTGATAATCGCCTGTATTATCGGCGGCGGAAGCCTGGCGGGGGGTAAGGGGAACATGCTGGGGGCGATCTTTGGCACATTGTTTTTAGCCCTCCTGAACAATGCCTTTAACCTCTTTGAGGTGAACCAATATGTCCAGAGTATTACCATGGGGATTGTGCTCCTGGCGGTGGTAGCCACCGACGGTTATATGAGTATCCTCAAGCGCAGGGTCCTGGGTAAGGAATAGGGATTTGACGCGCGAAATAATTCGTGCGCAAAAATATTTTTTGGAGGAGTGCGTTATGAAAAAATTCGGAATACTGGGTATCGCGGTGATACTGTCTGCCCTGGTATTGGTCTTCGGTTGTTCAAAACCTTCCGCAGGCACAGCTTCGGCCGGTAGTGGCGGCAATGTTAAGGGCGTCTATCAAAACCTGCCCGCAGGCCGCACCTATTATCTCTGTTCTTCACACCAGGCCCACACCTACTTCATTGATTCCCACATCGGCTTGCGGTATGCTGCGGAGTATTTCAACGTGAATATCGTGGCATCAGGGCCCGATGCGTGGGATACCACTGCCCAGGCGCAGGCCATTGAACAGGCCATCAGTAAGAGTCCTGCGGGGATCATCACCCGGTTCTGGGATTCTTCTCCCCTCGAAGCGGTGAGAAAAGCTACCGCTGCGGGTATCCCGGTGGTCGCCACCGAAACCCGGATTGGTGAGACCTCGGATGATATCGGCGGCGCCCTGACCTATATCGGGCTGAATAACTATGACAGCGGACGGGACACCGCCCGGGAACTGGTGAAACATGCCGGTTCCAGGGGTGTACTGGCCTTAATGGGTAACTGGGGCGCTTCCAATACGGATGCCAAACGGGCAGGGGTGGAAGACTTCCTCAAAGAAGGCTATCCCGGCTGGTCCATCGTGGCCCGGGTTGATGACAAGGCTGATACCGCCGCCGCTATTGAGGCCGGAAAGTCCATCATCAACAACTATCCCAATGTGACCGGCATCATCGGTTTGGATTCTTCCTCCGGTACCGGTATTTCCACCGCTATGGAAGAACTGAACAAGTCCGCCGGTACCTATACCATTGTGGTTAATGATCGTGAGCCCGCTACCCTGGACTTTATTGCCAGCGGCTACATCTCCGCCACCATGTGTAACAAAACTGCCACCGATGAATACCTGGCTATCCTTTTAATGGAAGACTGGAACAACGGTGGACTTAAGAACGTGCCCTTGAGCAGCAACAACGCCGCCGCCGGGATCACCGGGATGCCTGAAAATATGTATAACACCGCATTTGCTATTACCAAAGCCAATGTAAAGTACTTTATGGCCGATGTTATGCCCGATATCAGGACCAGTTTGTACAACAGATAGGGTAATTTGTTAGATCGGTATACCCGGGAATGTGTTTCCGGGTATACCATTGTAATGTTGGGGATGATATGGATTTAAAGTTAAAGGGAAAAACCGCTATTGTTACCGGCGCCGCCCGGGGTGTCGGGGTCGGTATTGCCCGGGTTTTGGCAAGGGAAGGCGCCGATGTGCTGGTAAATTATGCCCATGCCGGAAGCGAGGTAACAGCCCAGGCGGTGGCCGATGCGCTGGTTAAGGATTTTGGCGTCCGCGCTTTTATTTTCTGCGCCGATGTTTCCCGGGAAACGGATGTGAAGGCTTTGTTCGACGCCGCAGAAAATTTTTTTGGCGGCCCGGTACATATTCTGGTAAATAACGCCGGCATTTGCCCGGTGGTCAATATAGTTGATACTTCTTTTGAAACCTGGAAAGAGGTGATGGATGTCAATGTGGACAGTGTGTTCCTCGGGTGCCGTGAATTTATCCGCCGTGCCATACCAAGGAACATTGGGGGCAGGATAGTTAACATTGCCTCCCAGGCGGCGTTTAACGGTTCAAAAAACGGGAAAACCCACTATTCCGCCTCCAAGGGAGCGGTGGTTTCCTTTAGCATATCCCTTGCGAAGGAAGTTGCCAAGCACAGTATTTATGTGAATGCTGTTTGTCCGGGCATGCTTTTAACCGACAACACGAAAAAAACGCTCACCGATGAGGCGGCGATACAGAAGTATACTTCCGCCCTGGCCTTGGGTAGGCTGGAACAACCCGGGGAGGTGGGCGAAATGGTTGCTTTCCTTGCCAGTGATGCGGCCTCTTATTCTACGGGCGGCGTGTTTGATGTAACCGGCGGGATGATGTCCCGTTAAGGGGGGAGGATCGGAATGGCGGAATTTGTTTTGGGTATTGATTATGGATCCACCATGATCAAGGCCAGTATCTTTGACATAGGGGGCGCCGAAAAAAGCGTATCCTCAGGGAAATGTGACAGCTTTTCTCCAAAGACCGGTTGGTATGAGCGGGATATGGATGATATATGGCGGGCCTCCAGGGACGCCATCACCGGGGCGCTTAAGCAAGCCGGTCTTTCCGGGGAGGATATAGCCGCCGTATCCCTTACCGGACATGGCAATGGCTGCCATCTGGTGGACGCCAACGGCAAGGGGGTACGTCCCGCTATTGAGGGCGCCGATGGCCGGGCGGCGGAATATGTAGGAAAATGGAAGGCCGATGGCAGTTTCAGCCGTGTCCATCCCATGAATATGCAGGCCCTTTGGCCGGCCCTCTCACTTTGTGTCATGGCCTGGCTGCGGGACAACGAGGCAGAATCACTGAAGCGTACCAAATGGGCGCTGAATCCCAAGGATTATGTTCGGCTCAAATTAACCGGAGAGGCCTTTCTGGAATACAGTGACGCTTC
>BNUW01000032.1 GCA_025997655.1 Spirochaetia bacterium | reverse complement strand
GGGCAGGACATGGGGATCTTTGCAAGTGTCCGGTTTTATTCAAGGGAATACTAAAAGGGCTTCAAATTCCCTTATCTTCTACAAGCGGGCAAAAATTACAACCCTTCCAGTTCGGCCATGGGCAAACCGGTTACATCGGCAATTTGGTTAAGCGGCATCCCTGTTTTTTTAAGATTCGTTGCCGTAAGCCGCAAACCTTCTTCGATACCCCGCGCTTCAAACTCTGCGGCTACCCCCATCCGTTCAAGCACTTCATAAAACTCTTTTGTTGCGTTCATTCTGATTCCCTCCAAAGCATACCGGTTCGCCTTTAGTATAACATCTAAATAGTGTCCGTCTATAAAGTCAAGCCTGTTTACAAAAAGGCCATAAAATGCTATAAACAGGACATGAATAAGCTATTTGAACTGTTAACGTTAAAATTTGAAGATGCCAATTGGGCACGATTTCCGGAAATTGCCCTTATTGATACGGTGCTGGAAGAACACCCCGGGATAATACGGATGATGAAGGATGATGTGTGCCGTGGCAGTTCTGAAAGCAATTTTGGCAGGAAAGACATGCCGAGTGTCGAACAAATAGTTCGCGGCGCAATCTATAAAGAGATCCGGCATGTAGATTACGAAGAGTTTGACAAACAGCAGGACGACTCAAGGGTATGTGAAAAGTTTTTGAAGTTGGATGGGAAACTATTCAGTGAAAAGACCTGGCAAAAATATATATCAAGAATCACGGCGGATAGTCTTGATAAATTAATGGTGGGGATAAACAAAATTGCAATAGGGCTTGGGTATGAAGATTTGAAAAGAATAGTGGAAGACAGCACGGCAGTGGAAACAAACATCCATTATCCGACAAACAATTCACTTGTATGGGGCGAACCTACGGTTCGATGTATAAAGGAAAGCCACCGTTTATTGTCGCAACTGAAGGAAGAGATAGACGGTGTTGATTATCGGAATTATTTGATTGACGCAAAGAAGACCTGTTTCAAAATCAACAACGCCAAGACAGATGATAAGCGGGTAAAACTATTCAAAAAACAGTTGGTGACTTTCACCAAGACGATAAATCAGCTGTCAAATGTGGTAAAAAAAAAGTCCGTTTATATGGATCTAACCCCTCTCGCGACGGGAGTTATAGTATTAATGGAGAACTTCTTACCCGTCGCGCAAAAAGTATTTTCGATTACCTATCGGCACGAGATCAAGGGAGAAAAGGTCCCTAATGATGAAAAAATAGTTTCGATATACGAACAACATACGGATATACTGGTAAAAGGCAAGCGGGAAATAGTATTTGGACATAAAGTTGATTTTGTATGCGGGCGGAGCAATCTGATATTGGGAGTGAATGTAACAAAAGGGAATCCGAGCGATACAACATTATACGAAGGAGCGATGGACAAACTGATAAGGGATTATGGAAAAGTTCCTGATTCAAGCACAACTGATGGCGGATATGCAAGCAAGAAAAATCAGGAATATGCAAAGAAACTTGGTGTCAAAAATATAGTATTCAACAAAATTGTTGGAAGCCTAAAAAACATTGCCAGCAGCAAGAACATGGAAACACGTTTAAAGAAGTGGCGCAGCAGTGCTGAAGCTATAATATCAAATTTGAAACGCGGTTTTGACTTGAGAAGATGTATGTGGAAAGGCAGCGCTCATTTTGACCAAAAAGTATATTGGAGCGTGATCGGTTATAACATCCGTGTCATGGCGGCGCACGTTCTGGAAACATTCGGGTATCGAGAAAGGTATCGAAGAAGGCCGCGAGAAAGGCCGTGAAGAAGGTTTGCGGCTTACGGCAACGAATCTTAAAAAAACAGGGATGCCGCTTAACCAAATTGCCGATGTAACCGGCTTGCCGGTAGCCGAACTGGAAGGGCTGTAATTTTTGCCCGCTTGTAGAAGATAAGGGAATTTGAAGCCCTTTTAGTATTCCCTTGAATAAAACCGGACACTTGCAAAGATCCCCATATCCTGCCCCCGGTCTCGGAAAAATCAAGCCGTTCCGGCCAAATTTCCCCTAAACAGCAAAAACAGGCGTTTTGACAGCAAAATTGGTATGGTTTTCCCCTTGCCTTTTACCAGTATATCCGTATGTTGTTCGTATATCGAAACTATTTTTTCATCATTAGGGACCTTTTCTCCCTTGATCTCGTGCCGATAGGTAATCGAAAATACTTTTCATGTGGGAACGGTATATAATTACGGATGAAGCGGAAGCCGCCGCAAAGAAAATGAACCTTAAGGTATATCTTGTGGAAATTGAAAAGGACGGCGATGCGCACCGCATAAGAATTGAGGAACAATGATAGGAGAGGCCGACATCAGGCACGCGATTGCGAAGCCGCGGTTATAATACGCATCAGTATATTTTGGATAAATACTAATGGCCTTTGTGTAGTCCGCAAGGGCCTTTTTATACCCGCCAATTTTGTGATACACAAGTCCGCGGCTGTTATAGGCATGGGCAAGATTGGGCTCACATTGATTGCGGTGGTAAAGTCTTCTATGGCCGCTTCATATTCCCCCTTACAAACAAAATACGTCCCCCGATCCAAAAACGCTCCGGCAGTTTCCGGCTTACTCCAATTTCTGTCCCTCCACCCCGCTATCATCTATATACCCTTGTCCCGCACGCCCTCATATGCTATAGTTCCAACGTTATGCGTATCGTGTGCCTTGACCTTGAGGGGGTGCTGATCCCCGAAATCTGGATAGCCTTTTCCGAAGCCGCGGGGATTCCCGAACTGCGAAGAACCACCCGTGACGAACCGGACTACGACAAGCTCATGGCTTTCCGGCTGGACCTCCTGGCTAAGCACCGCCTCAAGCTGGCGGACATCCAGCGGGTCATCGGAACCATGGCCCCCCTGGAAGGCGCCGTGGAATTCACCGCCGCCCTGCAAGAGCGGACGGCCCTCATCATCCTTTCCGATACCTTTGAACAATTCGCCAAGCCCCTGATGGCCAAACTGGGCTACCCCACCCTCTTCTGCAACAGCCTTGAAACCGCGTCAAATGGCTCCATCACGGGCTACAAACTCCGCCAGAAGGAGGGCAAGAAAAAGGCGGTGCTTGCCTTTAAGTCCATGAACCTGGAAATCTTTGCCGCCGGGGATTCCTTCAACGACCTGGCAATGATCCGCGAAGCCGACGCGGGCTGCCTCTTTCGGGCGCCGGAGTCCATCAGGAAAAGCAACAGCGATATTGTTTGCGTGGATACCTACACAGAACTTCTCGCGCAGATAGATAGTTTTTTATTCCCGTGAAATCAGCCGCCGCAGTACCTTATCGTTGTGCCGCCAGTCATGGGCGCTTTTGACCCGGAGGTCCAGTTCCACCTTCCAGTCAAGGATGCGGTTCAGGTCCTTCTGTGCGGCTTGGCGGATGGCCTTTATCATTTCGCCGCCCTTGCCTACCACCATGCCCTTCTGGGATTCCCGTTCGGTAATGATAAATGCCCGTATCCAGAGCCGTGTTTTTGCCGGGTCGTCACCTTCGCTGTGCAATTCCGTGTCCGCCACCTCCACGTACAGTGAGTGGGGCAGTTCCTCCCGCAGCCGGTTGATGGCCTTTTCCCGGATGATTTCGGCGATGCGGAAGCCCAGGTCCTGGTCGGTGTAGTATTCCTCCGGGTAGAGGGGCTCCCCGGCGGCCGCCATATCGAAAAGGCAGTGCAGCAGTTCTTCTGCGCCTTCGTTTTTCAGGGCGGAGATTTTGAAGATCCGGGAATCGGGAAGCTCCGGAAGCCGCCGGGTAATAAAACTACGCAGCCCTTCAAAGTCCGCTTCCTTAGCATCCATCTTGTTGACAGCCGCAACCAGGGCCTTTCCGGCAAAAGGGGCAAGGTCTGCGGCAATGGACTCCTCCTCGGCGCCGGGGGGACGGGCGGCGTCCAGCAGGTAGAGAACCAGTTCCGCTTCCTGCACCGCGCGGTCCGACACTTCCATGAGTTTTTTATTGAGCTTCTTTTCCGAAGCATGACGGCCCGGGGTGTCCACAAAGATAAGCTGTCCTTCGGGCCGGTTAACGATACCCCGGATAGCGTTCCGGGTGGTCTGGGGAACCGCACTGACGATTGCCACCTTTTGGCCGCAGAGCAGATTGACCAGGGTGGATTTTCCCACCGAGGGGCGGCCCACCACCGCTATAAAGGCTGATTTTTTTTCCACGAATTACTCAATAAGGAGCTTGCCCAGGTTAGCCACTTCCGGCATCTGGGCATAGAGGGGTTTGCGGCCCTTGGCCTGGGCTTTATCCGCTTCCACCAGCAGTACAAAAAGCTCGTTCAGGAGATCCGCCAAAACCTGGAGGTTGGAGGCGAAGTTACTCATGGCCATGTCCCGCAGAACCTTGTCGGGGCCTGATACAACGCCCATGTTCTGCCGGTTCCGGAGGCCCGGGATCAGGCTTGTCCGGCATTGAAACACCAGATCCGCCGACGCCGCAAGCTGGCGGTAGAGTTCGTCCAGGTCATAGCCCTGGTACGCCCCCGCCTTTTCCATGAGAACATCAATCAAACTCCACTTCAATTTATCGATGGGAAGCTGCAACAGCGCAGGGCGGATAAACCGATTCGCCACATTCGTGCGGTAATGCTCACCTATGCGGTCGATAAGCCTGATTATCTCCGGATCTTGAATTTGCATGGTATATCATTATACTTCCTAAAATGATACATGGCAAGCATTTTTTGACACCCCTGGTCCCGGCTCTTCTCTTGTTTCTGAACTCCTGTGCGCCGAGTTCCACCACCGCGGTGTTGTGGACCGACCGCCCCGAATTTGCCCTGTACGCCGAATACTTTAACGCCGCCCAGGGGACGTATAAAATCGAAACCCGGTATTTTGAGGAAGCGGCCCGGCAGTTAACCCTTAATGATAGTGAGCCCCCCCGCTACCCCGATATCGTGGCCGGCAGTTGGCTAAAAAGCGCCGCAACCCGATCGCTGTTCCGGCCTCTGGACAGGCTTTTTAAAAAGGAAAAGCTATCCCGGGAATCCTTTTACCCGCCCCTGCTTGCCCTGGGGAATATCGACGGCAAACAGTACCTGCTCCCGGTGGCTTTCAATATCCCCACCCTTATCTTTGCCCGGGACACGGGGGAACTCCTGTCCAGCCCCTTCACCCTGGGTCTTCCGGAACTAAAAGCCTTGGGCAAATCCTACAACGTCGAAACCAACGGCGTATATTCCCGGATGGGTTTTTCCCCCTCCTGGGATGACGATTTTCTCTTTGTTAGCGCGGTCCTTGCGGGCGCCTCGTTCCGGGAGGCGTCTCCCCTGACCTGGGACAACGATGCCCTGGAACGGTCCCTGGCCTATGTCGAATCCTGGATACGGGAGGCCAATACGGACATTCAGGCGGAGGATGATTTTTCCTTCAAGTATTTCTACGATCCCCCGGCCAAACTGGTCACCTCCGGGCGGGCGCTCTTTTTCTACATGCCTAGTTCCGACCTGTTTACCCTCTCCCCGGAACAGGGCGCCAACTTGGATTTTCGCTGGATTGCCGGGGAGAACACCATCCCTATCTCTGAAGACATGGTTTATTACGGCATTTACCGGCAGAGCCGCGCTCAAAAGGCTGCCGAGGCATTTACCCTCTGGTTCTTTCGGGAGGAGACCCAGCGCTTGTTCCTGGAAAATGGGAAAAGCAAGCGCCTTAACGAAACCCTGTTCGGTATCGCCAACGGCTTTTCCGCCCTCAGAACCGTGACGGAGCAGGTTTTTCCCCAATTCTACCCCAGTCTCCTGGGCCACATGCCCCCGCACAGCTTCCTTTCCCCGCCGAACATCCTTCCCCGGAACTGGACCGCCATGAAGGAACGGGTTATCCTCCCCTACCTGCACGACCGCATCCGTGCCGCCGGCCGGGGGGATTCCCTGGAACGGCGGCTTTCGGACTGGAACCGGCTCAATCGGGAGCTTTAACTAATCTTTCTATTTCACCTTCCGATATTCAAAGGGAAGGAGTAAAAGATGAGCGCCGGGGTTTCCGTCAACAGTGCAGTTCCCAGCATTGGCTACGCAATCAGCGCCTCAGCGGGGGGGAAAATGTCCCTGCCCGTGGCCCCTGCAAACTACATCTATTCCCACTTCAAGCATGTTTCCGGGACCCCTGCGCCGGAAGGAAGCCGGGGGGTGTCCATCAGCCGGCTAAAAATACTGGATGTACTCATTGACCAGCTCGCCCAAATCAAGCAGCGGCCTGAACCCGCCCTGCCCACCGATGCCTCCGATGAACGAATTGATGCCCTGATAGACCAATACCGGAACCAGATCCGCCAAGCCCAGGCAGCCAGCGCCGCCATGCCCTACAAACCTGCGCCCGCAAGCTCCGCCGGGACTGTGGTCAACATGGTAGCCTGAGGGGCATACTCAGGGCCAGCGCATACTTGCTAAGTAATATCCATCGAATAGATAAAGAATGAAAAGAGTCCACGGATTACACGGATATACACGGATAGGAAATACAATTTCTTATTTTATCCGTGTTAATCCGTGTAATCCGTGGATTAAATTCTTGTTTCATGGAAAACCCGAAGTTCAGCCTATAAGTATGCGCTGGCCCTGGGGGCATACTCTTTTCCTCGCACTTCTGCTATACTAATCCTCCATGGACGCCTCCCGTAAACTCACCGTATCGGAACTCACCGACCAGATACGGCAGACCCTGGAAAACTCCTTCGGCCCTTTGATTGTCGAGGGGGAGCTTTCCAACTGCCGGCCATCCAGCACGGGGCATCTTTACTTTACCCTCAAGGATGCGGGGGCGGCTATTTCTGCGGTGATGTTCAAGAACCAACTGCGGGGCCTTACCTTTACGCCCCGGGACGGGATGCTCCTGCGGGTCCGGGGGCATATTTCGGTGTACGCCCAACGGGGCAGCTATCAGATTATCTGTGAGGAGATGGAGGAGGCGGGGGCCGGGGATATCCTTGCCCTGCTGGAAAAGCGGAAACGGGCCCTTGCGGCGGAGGGGCTCTTTGATGAGTCGCGGAAGAAGCCCATTCCCCGGTTTCCCGCCGTGGTTGGGGTGGTAAGTTCTCCCACCGGGGCGGCGCTGCGGGATATCCTCACTATATTGGGGCGGCGGACCGGGGGTATCGGGGTGCGTATCCTGCCCGCGCCGGTCCAGGGCGCCGAGGCGGCGGCGATTATTGCCCGGAGAATCGAACAGGCTAACCGGTGGCTGTTGGCGGATGTGCTTATCGTGGGACGGGGCGGGGGATCCCTGGAGGACCTGCTGCCGTTTTCGGAGGAGGTGGTGGTCCGGGCGATTGCCGCATCCGTTATCCCCGTGGTAAGCGCCGTGGGGCATGAAATTGACTGGGCGCTGTCGGACTTTGCGGCGGACCTGCGGGCCCCTACCCCTTCGGCGGCGGCGGAACTGGTCAGCGCAAGCCGGGCTGAGGCGCTGGAGGGCTTACTGCGGGCGGGGGTGACCCTGCGGGAAACCATGGAGGCGCGGCTTGACCGGGCGCGGCTTCTTATCAAGCCCTTTAGCATAGCGGACCTGGAATACCGGTTCCGGGGGATACTGCAACCCCGTCTGGTACGCTTTGATGACGCGAAGGAAGCCCTGCTTACGAACCTTTCCGACAGGATTAACGACCTGCGCCGCCGCACCGAACTGGCCCGGGTAAACCTGGAGGCGGCCAATCCCCAGGCCATTCTGGAACGGGGCTTTTCGGTGGTGCTCCGGGAGAAAACCGGGAAGGTGCTGCGGGCTGCCGGCGAAACCAAACCCGGAGAAAAGCTTATCATACGCCCCCTTTCGGGGATTATCACCGCGAATGTTGAAACGGCAGATGCCGCACTGGAGGATGACGCGTGAAAAACTTTGAGGAACGGCTGGAACGGCTGGAAGAGCTGGGCGAAAAAATCCGTAAGCCGGATATTCCCCTGGACGATGCCCTAAAGGCTTTTGAGGAGGGGATCAGGCTGGCCCGCTCCCTGGAGAAGGACTTGGAAAAGGTGGAAAGCCGCATTGAGGTATTGATGAACGCCCCCGAGGAAAAACCCGATGCCCGGCCTGAGCTGGGCCTCTTTGACGACGAGGGCTAGGATGGAAAGCGGGACATTGGTGGAGCGGACCAGGGTCCGCGTGCTGCCCCCGGAGGAGGCCCGGAAAATAGCCGCCGGCGAGGTGGTGGACCGGCCTGCCGCCCTGGTTCGGGAATTCCTTGACAACGCCATTGATGCCGGAGGAACCACCATAGAGCTGATCATTGAGGGCGGAGGCATACGCCGTACCGAAGTGATAGACGACGGGAGCGGCATGGGCCGGGAGGACCTGGCCCTCTGCTGGCAAACCCACGCCACCAGCAAGATCCGTTCCCTGGGGGACCTGCTCACTGCGGAGACCCTTGGCTTCCGGGGGGAGGCTTTGGCAGCGGCGGCGGCGGTTTCCCGGCTGGAAATCCTCACCAGTACCGATGGCAGGGAGGCATGGCGGCTTGCCGTGGGCCCTGCGGAAAACTACCGGATAGAGCAATTCCGCCGGGCGAAGGGGACCAGCGTCCGCTCACTGGGGCTGTTCGACACCATCCCCGCCCGTAAACGATTTCTCAAACGGGAGGGCAGCGAGGCCGCCCTTTGCCGGCAAATATTTATCGAAAAAGCCCTGGCGTTTTACACCCTGAACTTCCGCTTTACCCAGGATGGGGCCCTCAAACTGTTTTTCCCGGCGGTTTCAAGCCGGAAGGAACGGTTCGCCAACGCCCTGCTGGAAAAGCAGGAAGGCGCTTTCCTCCATGAAATCAACGCCCAGGGTGAGGGCTTTAGCGTTGCTATCGTGGTGGGGGGGCCGGAGTTATTCCGCAATGACCGGCGGCAGCAGTATATCTTTGCCAACGGCAGGAGGATACAGGATTACTCCATGCAGCAGGCCCTGGAATACGGGACCCAGGGCTGGTTTCCCAACGGAACCCATCCGGTGGGGGCGGTGTATATTGACGTCGATCCCTCCCTGGCGGATTTCAACATCCACCCGGCAAAACGGGAGGTCCGGTTCAAGGACGGCGGGGCGATCCATCACTGCATCACCTCCGCGCTGCGGAATTATATGCACCACAGTACGCTGGCCTCCCAAGGAGGCCCCGCCGCCGGTCAAGCGCCGCACCAGTACGCATTGCCCTACGCGGCGTCATCACCGGCAAGTATTACTGCGGCAATGGCAATGGATGCGCTGCTGGAGTGGCCGCCTGAATTCGCTCCCCTGCCCGGCCGCAGACCAGGAGATCATACGGACACAGGTCCGGCGGACCTCGGAACAAAGTATTCAGACGGCATGGCAGCGGAACACAGCCCGGCCTACGGTAATGGAGAAGCGGACACAGGTCCGGTGGACTTCGGAACAAAGTATTCAGACGGCATGGTGGCGGAACGTATCCCGGCCTACGGTAATGGAGAAGCGGACATAGATCCGGGGGCAGTAAAACTGCGGTTTGCGGGACGGCTCTTCAATCTGTTCCTGTTAGTGGAATGGGGGGAAAAGCTTTTTATCATCGACCAGCACGCCGCCCATGAGCGTATCCTCTACGAAAAGTTCCTCAGTAACCCTATCCCCACACAGGAACTGCTGATCCCCATACCCTTCTCCACCGAAAGCGAGGAGGATGACACATTCCTCGCCGCTCACCGGGAGGAACTTAACAAACTGGGGATCGGTATTACCGGCGGGGACGGCGGGTGGACCATTGAAGCCCTGCCCTCAGGCTGGCAATTGGGGGACGGCGAAACCCTGGAGGAGATCCTCAACCTGAAAGCTGCGGGTAAAAACATGGCGGAACACTGGGCCGCCACCCTCGCCTGCCACGGGGCAATAAAGGACGGGGACTACCTTGACGATACCGCCGCCCGGGAATTGATCGAGGCCGCCCTGGCCTTGAAGATTCCCCGCTGTCCCCACGGACGGCCCCTCTGGGTTGAAATAAGCAGGGATGACCTATTCCGCGGGGTACAGCGAACCTGAACTAAAAATTCTTCGTATTAGGAGTTTTCCTTAAGTTCCTGGAGCTGTTTAATGTTCCGCAGTTTGAAGGTGGCTTTTTCCTGTATCTGCCGAACCCGCTCACGGGTAATGCCCAGGAGCCGGCCGGTCTCCTCCAGAGTCAGGGGGCCCTCCCCGGCAAGGCCGAAGCGGAGCTGGATGATCCGCATTTCCCGTTCCGACAGCCCGGAAAGGATGTTCGCCATGGTTTCCTGGAGGGTCACGGAGAAGACCATCTCAAAGGGCTCCTGCAGGGTATCATCCTTGATCAGGTCCGCCAGCCGGGTAAGGTTGCCGTCGTCCACGATGGTGTCAAGGCTGGAGGTCTCCTGGGTAAGCTTAACAATCTCCTTGACTTTGCCCAGGGGAAGGCCCAGGTATTCCGAAAGCTCTTCGTCGCTGGGGTCCCGGCCAAAATCCTGGGTAAGCTGTTTCGCTACAAAGTAGCATTTTTTAATGGTGTTCAGCATATGGATGGGGATACGGATAACCCGGCCCTTATCGGCAATGCTTTTGATGATGGCCTGCCTGATCCACCAGGTACCGTAGGTGGAGAAGCGAAAACCCCGGGTATAGTCGAACCGTTCCACCGCCTCAATAAGCCCGATATTGCCCTCATCGATCAGGTCCAGCAGGGAAAGCCCCCGGTGCTGATAGTTTTTGGCAATGGAAACCACCAGCCGCAGGTTGGCATTGATCATGCGGTTTTTATAGAGCCGGAGGGATTCCTCCAGCCGGGATCGTTCTTCGGACTCCTGGTCCAATTCCTGAATCCGGGTGCGGGTATTCACGATTTTTTCCCCTATCTCCTGTTCTTCCTGCACCGTTAATAGGCGGAATTTGGAAATTTGCCGGAAGTAGAGCGCCAGGGGATCCGTTTCTTTTGCGGGCTTTGATTTTTTCGCCCCTTTTTGTAATCCGGGATTCGTCATCCGCTTTTCCGTTTTTGATATTGTTTTTGTCATTATTTTACCCTTCCATGGTTTTAACTATTTCCTCTATGTCCGGGGGGCAAGGGCGGGGTCCATTGACACACTATTCCGGTATACCATGAAGAACAACTGGGGTTTCTCCGACAGCGCATCCATGCCCAGTCGTCCCAATTCTGTTCCCTGATTAACCCGGTCGCCCTCCTGTACGGATAAACTTTCACAACCGCCGTACACGTACAAATACCCTCCCGTAACCTGGATTATCGCCACCTTCCCAAAACCCCGGTAGGGTCCGGCGGATATTACCACCCCCTCTTTCAGGCTCTTTACCGGCTCATTCCGTTCCCCAATAAGGACTACCCCGTTTAACTTCCCGGTCATATACGCCATTTCCCGGGCCAGTATCGGCCAGGGTACGGATTGATCAAGGGTCCGGTTCACCGTAGAACGGGGAAGTATCACCGCCGGATTCTGCGCCGCCGGGGGGGCGCTCGTTCCGAGTTCCTCCTTCAGCGAAGGGGGAAGTACCGCTACGGCCGGGCCGATCTGGGGTACCCGTAAACGCTCCCCGGCTTTCACCTTGTAGGTTTCCGAAAGATTATTGGCTGAGCAGAGGGTTTTTAGGGAAATCCCGTACTGCCGGGCTATGCTGGTGAGGGTTTCCCCTTTGGCAACCAGGTGATCCACCAGTGTTTGCCGTTTGGAGGTAGCGGAAATGGTTGTTGCGGGTCCGGGAATACGGACCTTCTGCCCCAGCAGAACGCGATCAGGATCCTTAATGCCGTTGAGGTCCAAAATATCCTGAGGCTTCACCCCATAGGAACGGGCTAATGAATAGATGGTATCCCCCTTTTGGATAACATGGACCTTTTCATCCGCGGACGCCAAAACCGCGAATGCTAATGCATCGACCACTAAGAGCAGCCATAAAAAACGGGAACGTAGCTTCATCTGTCCAATATCGGCAGGTTCACGACTTTTTATAATACCCTCTCAGGAAATATATACTGTTTTCATACGCTTAATGCTAGTCAATTATCTGAAATCCCGCTATTTTTGTAAAAGATAACCCTATTTTCCGTTAATAAACCATACGAGGAGATCCTATGTCGGTAGAAATAGAACTGAAAGCCCATGTAGAAAACCCGGAGGCAATGAAGGCCGCAATCTCCCTTCTTACAAGTTGCTTGCCCCTATCCTTTGAAAAGGAGGATTGCTACTGGGACGGAGTACGCCTCCGCCGGGAAAGCCTCCGGCACCCTGACGGCGGGGTGGAAGAAAAGGTCCTGGTGACCTATAAGTCCAAGGAAGTCCGGGAGGGGATTGAAATAAACGACGAGCGGGAATTCACCGTTTCCGATGCCGATGTTTTCACCGAACTGCTGAAACGGCTGGGGCTGGAGCCGGGGGTGCGGAAACATAAGCAGGGCTGGGGCTGGACCTATGGGAACATCCATGCGGAACTCGCCGAAGTATCGGGCGAAGTATCGGGCAATACGCGTTCGGACTTACCGGTCCGCAACCTGGGATGGTTTCTGGAACTGGAAATACTGGCGGATGAGGCGGGGGCAGAAACGGTGGCGGCGGCACGGGGGGAACTGCTGGGATTGTTGGAGAGGCTTAAGGTGGGGAAGGAGTGCATTGAGGAGCGATATTATGCGGAGATGCTGGGTGATCAAAAAGCGTAATTGAACACACCCCCCTCCCACGCTATACTGCCCTGAAGGAGACGCCATGCCGGAATACCAAAGGCCCAGTTGGGATGAATACTTTATGGAGGTCTGTGACGCTATTGCAAAGCGGGCAACCTGCGACCGGGGCCGTTCCGGGTGTGTCATTGCCAAGGACCACCAAATCCTGGTAACCGGCTATGTGGGCGCCCCCGCGGGACTGCCCCACTGCGACGAGGCGGGCCATCAGTTCAAGAAGATGCTCCATGAGGATGGGACTACCACCACCCACTGTGTCCGCACGGTCCACGCGGAACAGAATGCCATTTGTCAGGCGGCAAAGCGGGGTATTGCCATTGAGGGGGCCACCCTCTACTGCCGGATGACCCCGTGCCGGACCTGCGCCATGCTTATCATCAACTGCGGTATTGTCCGGGTGGTATGCCAGCGGCGGTACCACGATGCCGAAGACTCTGAATCCATGTTTAAAAAAGCGGGAATACAACTGGAGTATGTCCACAACGAAGTACAGCACTACGACAAGCAGTAGGAACCTAGGGTTCCTTGGCTATGCGGTATTTCAGGTATATTTCTTCCAGGGTCCGTTTTGGTCCCGGCGCATTCATGCGTTTTCGTAACTGGGCGGCGTCCCGGCGATCAACGTAAAAGTCATAGGTCAGGCGGGGGTCCGCGTCATTAACGATGGTGTAGGCAGGGTTACTCCCCAGGTAGCTGCGGACCTCATCGTTTCCCACGGCGGCGATCCCGAAACGGATAAGCCGGGAGCGGACTTCCAGGATCTCCTCGTAGGAAAGGCCGAAGAGAAATTCCTCCAGGGCTTGCAGGGTTTCATCATTGGAAATGGTGTTTACCAGGAAGGTGTGCCAGTCATCCTCCAGGTCCGAGGAAAGCCGTACCAGTTCGCTGGCGCCGTCCATGGTTCCGAAGCTGGGGGACGCCGAATCCCGTGCAGCCCAGAGGGCTTCCAGGGCGGGCAAATGCTCGATGGCCCGGGGGTCCACGCCTGAGTCCCAGAGGGTAACCAGATCATTGGCAAGGCGGAGCCGGATATGCTCGGGAAAGGATGTATCCCCAAGGCAGGAGAAGTACACTTCCTCTATCATCAGGGTACTTATAATAGAAAAGAGAATGCGTCGTATCGGCACGTAAAATTCCGGCTTGTCCTGCACCAGGATGGACAGCATGGTAAAGGCGTGGGATTTTGCAACCAGGTAACTGCGGATGGCCACAACCCGGGTGGGGCTGCGGAGTAAATGGGAAGGGTGGGTAAAGGTACTGATGGACTCTATGAGGGTTTCCTCATCCCGCTTCTCTCCCCGCAGCATCTGGCCTTCCCGGATTGAGGGAAACCGGGAAATAACCGTGCCCAGTTCCCGGAGGCAGGAAATACGGGTCCGGGCCCGTTCAAGGTCATCACGGCTGCCGGACTCAAGGTATGCCAGTACCTCCTCCACCAGGTGTTCTTCATGGTCCGTTAGACCAAGTATCGGGATGGCGGCTTCCATATATTTATAAGGTACCCCAGGAGAGGCAATAAATCAACAATGGCATGATGAAAAGAATATGCCCGGAATAGATTAGTGGGGGGTCCTGTCAGTAGGAAAAGAATGGGGGGAACCCCTGGGGGGCCCCATTTTCTTCCCTGGTCAGGATCCCTCACTAATCTAATCAGGCATGTTTTTTTATGCCGGAGAAATCCAGTTCCGGGAATATGGGGGTGGATTCAGCGGCGGCTTTGTTTTCGGCTTTTATGGCGTCAAATATTTCGCGGCGGAAAACTTTGACGTTTTTTGGCGCGTCTACACCTATCCGGACCTGATCGCCACGGGTCTCAATGATGGTGATGGTTATGTCGTCGCCGATCATTATTTTTTCGTCTATTTTTCTGGTGAGTATCAGCATGAGGCTTGCCTCGCGGCGGACAGCTCGTCCATGATGTCGTGTTTAGTTTTCCAACGGGGGTCGGTCAGGATTGCCTGTCTGCCGATCCGTGTTTCCCGGTTGATGATGAGGGGCCCCTGGAGGTTGGCGGTCATGGGGCTGCCATCTGATGGGATGGTTACCACCGAAAAGATGAGCGCCGTCTCCGGGCCTGCCAAACCGATGTTCCGCAGTTCCTCATCGTTGATGTCCAGTTCATAATCAGTTCTGAACAGGAAGGGGTTGATGAGAATAAAGGCGAGCTGCTCCACCTCCAGGGATTGGAGCCAATAAAAGGGCTGCCGTTCCGCATCCAGGAGGATGTACTCCTTCAGGGACTCAAACCCTAAAAGGCCCAGGGGAAAGCTGATTCTTTGACGCTCGTCCGCATCAACCAGGCCATACGCTTTTGTTGCAACCTTCACAATAAAACTCCTTTTAGTACTACTAACGCAGGAAATCTAACAGGGTTGGGGGAAGCACCTTTGCTGCGGTTTGCAGGGCCGCCTTGTGGGCAAAGTCCATCATCCCCAGGTTGGTGGCGGCGGTGGCAAAATCCAGTCCCACTTCCCGGGCCAAGGCGGCGGTCACATCGGGTATCTCCTTGTTCAGCCGCTGCCAGGTGGCCTCCGCCCGCTCTTCCCGGCTGCCCACTTCCGCAAGCCGACTTTCCATATTGGTCAGGGCCAGATCCATGCCAGCGATGCCCTGGCTCCCCACAAACTCCGTATCGCCGCGATAAAGCGCGTCCCGGAGGCGGATAACCATGTCAAAGGCGGAACCCCCGGAAACCCGTGCGGAGGGATGCCAGTTCGGCGCGCCGGGGTCCACCGTATTACTGATGATCCCAAGGTCCTGCAGTATCCGTGAACTGCGGCCGTCCGCCGCTTGGCCGTCCTCCAGGCGGATCAGGTGGGCGTTGGTTCCCTCCAGGGCAAGGCCTTTGGTCACCGGATCGATGTAGGCCTTTACCGGAGCCGCAGATTCGTTAATCTTCGCCACGATTGCGGGAAGGCTGTCGCCGGGGCCGGCGCCTATCTCCTGGCCGTCAATAAAGAAGGAGCCCGCTTCGGTAGTCCGGTAGTCGGTGGCGTCAAAGTTGGAGAAGATTTGCATCTTCTCCGCCCAGAAGACCTCCCCGCCCCCCATGTCCAGCTTTGCATAGGAGCCTTCGGTAATTTCCGTACGCCTGGTGGCCCCGGCGCCCCGGTACTCAACCCGGACCACCATGTTTTCCCCGCCCCCCGGGACCGTGCCCTCCACGATGCGGAAGGGTTCGGTAAAGGCCTTATCCCCCGCAAAAAGCTGGTTGCCGTCGATGCCCTTGGCGTTGGATACGGAAACCAGTTCCTTCATCAGTTCGTTCACTTCCTGGGCCATGTATTTCATGTCCTCCGGCGCAAAAGTACCGTGGGCGCCCTGTACCGCAAGTTCCCGAATGCGTTGCAGCACATCGGTGGCCTGCTTCATGTAGTCATCGGCCATGCGGTAGTGATCCTGCGCGTAGAGGGTGTTTTTCTCGAAGCGTTCCAGCCGGGTAAGGTAGGAATCGTAGCGCACCGCGTGGGCGGCCGCCAGGGGATCGTCACGGAGTTCGTTGAGCTTGGACTGGTTTGCTATCTTTGACTGCATATTATTCAGTCCCTCTTCCTGACGCCGCAGATAGAACTGCACGTCGGTGTTCGGCATATCAGTTGAAACACGTCTCATAATTTATACTCCTATAAAAAGGCGGTGCAGGTCAAAGACCTGATACCCCCACGTCAATTGGAAGTGTTACGAAGTAACGCACTATACCCCCATCCGGTTAATAATAGTGTCCAGCAGGGTGTTCACCGTGGTGATGAACCGCGCCGCCGCGGCGTATCCGTGCTGGTACTTAATCATGGCGGAAAGTTCCTCGTCCATATTGACCCCGGAAATTGATTGCCGCATATCGTGCAATTGTTTCATGATCTGGTTCTGGGTTTCCAGAGCACGGCCGCTCTGCTCCCCCAAAAGTCCCACCCGGCCCACGGCGTCGGCGAAGTAATCATCAAAGGTGCTTTGATTGCCCACCATCACCGGAGTATTTCTGATAGATGCAATAGCCAGGGCGGCCTCCCCGTTCCCGGGGTTTGCACTCCGGCCGTTTGCACCGAACCCTGCGGCCACAGAATTGACGTCCTTGAGCAGCGCCGGGTTTACATCGATCCAGCCGGAGGGATGGGCGACAGGGGCTACGGCATAGCTCTGCACACCCCCGGTGAGGGCGGTCATAGCATCCGCCCGGCCCCAATCGTAGGCCCCCTCCGGTCCCTGGCCGTTCAAAAGCCCGGCGTACCCGGTGAGGAAATGCCCGGAGTCCTCAATATGGCGGATAACAAAGTCGGGGTTGCCGCCGGGAACCAGGGAATTATCCGAGGTGGTTCCCTTAAGGGAGAGATAACCCTCCCGGTTGAGCCGCGCAACCACTTCTGCGCCGGAGTTGTTTATCCGGGCGACCACTTCCGTAACCGTGTCTGTGGGATAGTAGGGAACATTGACAGCCCCATCTGCACCGGAAAGGGTGATTTGCCCCTCAATGCCCAACTGAGCCCGGGGTTCCAGAACGTTGGTACCGTTTATGCGGAAGATGTAAGTAGAATCGAAAGCGCCGTCACCGTCCCGGTCGTAGTTGCCGTTCAGGTTGGTAACAAAGGGGTATTCCTGGAAAAAGTCCTGTCCGGTGTTTCCGTTGAGGCCGTAGGCGTCCCGGTGTACCTCGTTGACCAGGTCCACGAAGTTCATGGTCATGTTGTCCAGGTTCTGTATTTCACTTTGAAGGGTTTCATCCCGGAGGTCCATCAAGGCTGCGAGGCTGCCCCCGGCGAAATGGGCGTCGTCCCGGGTATCCTGCCAGACCACGCGGGAGAAGCCTTCGGTTTCAATCCCCGCCGTTAAATCAAACTGACGGCCAATTTTTCCCTGCACCAGGACAAAGCCTGCGGTATGGACCATGAATTCGTCCGGGTCACGGCTGTCCACGGTAACGTCAATTATTGATGAAAGCTTATCCACCAGGAGATCCCGGCGATCCAGCAGGTCGTTGGGATTATCCCCCTGGGCGCGGATTCTCTGAATGTCACGGTTAAGGCCGGCTATCTGCCTGGACATATCGTTTACCCGGCCCACGGTAAGCTGGATATCCTGGTCCACCATTTCCTGGAGGCCCTTGAGCCCCTTAAACCGTTCATGGATGGCGTCTACCAGGGTTTTGCCCCGTTCTATCACCGCCTGCCGGGGAGCGGTATCGGCGGGGTGGTTGGAAAGCTCCTGCCAGGAGTCCCAGAAAGCGTCCATACGGCTCCGCATGGAATTATCCCCCACCTCCAGGTAGAGCTGCTCCATCATCCGCACATAGGGGTCGCGGGTGCTCCAGTAACCTTCCCCGGAAGCCTGGGTAATGATGCGTTTGTCCAGCAGTTGATCCCGAATCCGCTCGATCCGCTCGATCACCGTTCCCTGGCCCAGTTGGCCCGGGGTTTCCTCCCGGTTCAGGCCGGGCAGGTAGATGGGCTCAAAGGCGGACATCTCCACCCGCTGCCGGGAGTAGCCTTCGGTGGAGGCATTGGAAAGGTTATGCCCCGTGGTATTCAGCGCCTGCTGATGGGCAACAACCCCCCGTTTTCCTATTTCAATACCCGAAAAGGTAGATGTCATATCATATCCTCCTAAAAAGTCTGGTTCAGTACCATACTCCGCATATCAGGTGAAACCTGGGTTCCCCGCCGACTATAAATCTTTCCCTTGCGATCCGGGAACACCGCTTCCAGGAAGCCACTTACCACAGCCTGGGTTTCGTCGAGGTAATTCGTCAGGGACTCGTTGGTAAACTGTACCCCCATGGTCTCCAGCTTGATACTCCGGTAGAGGTCGGACAGTTCTCGCCGTTCCTGCTCAGGCAGATGGGCGGCAAAGGCATAGAACCCCAGCCCCTCTTCATGATTAAAGCCCATTTTCCGGGAAAAAACGGTAAAAATCTGCACCCGCTCATGGTCCAGGGCCTCAAATTCATCGCCAATGGATGCTAAAGAACTGAGATGCCCCTCAAAATCAATCCATTGGCGGCTGCGTATCGCGTTTCTGACCTGGCCCTGCAGGACCTGTATCTGTTTCAGCATCTCAAGTTCCTGCTTTAGGATAGACGCGCATTCATTATAATATTCCGTCATACCATACCTCGCCTTGAATATCGGCGTAATCGGAGGGGTGGTTAAGGGGATTTTTCCTACGTCCTGCGGCCCAGGGCCGCTGCATTTACTTTTTTAAGATATGTTTTGTAACTTTATATGAAAGAAATTTAGTCTTTAATGTGCGGTCAAGCTGGTATTTTGTAAAATGCTTCGTGTAATCGACCATATTCGGTACATTTTTATACTTTTCTTTCCTAATTCACTCTCTATATAAGATTTTTTATTTCTCAGAGTAAATGCAGGAGCCCTGTCCTGCGGCCTACGTATGGTTGACAAAGCCCGGTAATTTAGGCATCTTTTAGCTCAGTGGTAGAGTTCTAGATTGTGGATCTGGCCGTCGCGGGTTCAAACCTCGTCATCCACCCGACTATATACATGCGTTTGTAGCTCACGTGGATAGAGCGACGGACTTCGAATCCGTAGGTAGGGGGTTCGAGTCCCTCCAGACGCAATAGGTAATTCGTTACGTTGTAATGAATTACGAAGAATGACCGCAGTTAGAAATGGCGAATCGCATGGCGCTGTGCAATTATTGTGCAGTTATTATTCTCGACCCGGGAGAAAGCCATGTCCAGACCGCAAAGACCGTTTGTCGTACAACGAAGAAAAAACGTAAAAACCTATATCCTGACCATCAATCCATCATCCGGGGTTCCTGCCCGCATCTGTGCAGAATGGCAACGAAAGAGCTTCCAGAACCTGCCCCCTCCCCTCGCCCAGTTCCGGGACCCAAAAAGTAAGTCCTCCGCAGAGGCCGGCGCCTTCGCTTTCATCGACTACCTCAAAAAACCCAAGTATTTCGCTATTCCCCCATACAACTTCTTTCGCCTGCATTTTGGTATCCACACTCAGCAATTCAAAGTATCACCCGTCAGGTTCATCACCCCAAACAAAAACAATAAAAGCAGACCAGTCTTCATGTAAAAACCGGCTGAAGGTATACTTGAGAGCGGTATAGAAATTGTCCCGACGGCCAGAGCGGTCACGGGCAACGCGGTACTGCTCGTCCCCAAGGTACAAAATCGTGTGAAACAGGAACGCCAGCAGGTTCAGCAGGCAAAAGTTCTCACTGGCATGGTTTTCCCCGTGCCCGAAATT
>BNUW01000031.1 GCA_025997655.1 Spirochaetia bacterium | reverse complement strand
GCGGACTATTCTGAGGGCGTCGATAACCTGCCGCCCCGGTACTAATGCTGCGGCTGATCGCCGGCCTTCACCGGAAAAAAACTTTGCCCCCTCATAACCCGTGTGTCCTGCGGACCGCCCCAGGGCAAAGGGGATACCGTGATGTTCACAACGCTCCGCCAAGCGGGGGAAATCGAAGTCGAGAAAATTCCAGCCCGTTAATATATCCGGATCCATGCCCTGTATGTCGGCGATAAAAGCGTTGAGGAGAGACGCCTCATCACCGTGAAAGATTAGTTGGCCCTTCTGTTCCCGCGGACCGACACCGTCCGGTGTATTACACAACACCCGAACCAGACCGGTTATCTCTCCAAAATTTGAATCCGTCAGGGCGATTGCCACGGCCCGGATGGAATTGTCGCGGGTATCGGTTTCAATATCAATGGAGGCAATCCGCAGGGGAACCTTTATAGGATTACTAGCGGTATCAGGGGGGAGAATCTCTGCATCCGGGAAAACCAGATTTACCAGGCGCCCCGGACGGGAATCCCCGCGAATTCGGAGGAAGCCGCGGATGTACTTTTCGGCCAGGAACAGGTCCGGGGGCTTCATGTCCATATCGGGGCTGGGAATACCGGCCTGTTCAAGTAGTTTTACTGCGGATGAACGATCCCCATATCGGGAAAAACAGAGGAGGAGCAGTTTTTCTGTACCGGAAAAAGCCTCCAATTTGGCGGGGAACGTTTCATGTTTTATGGATGACAGCAGCGCTGCGCAATGGGCTTTGTCGTGTTCATAGATGTGGAAGCAGGGACGCCAAACCTGGGCTGCCGCAAAGGAACGGCCATCCTCCAGGCGGCCCGTAAGGTAGATCCGGTCACGGCGCTGGTCCGCATAGGCGTGAACCAGGAAAGCGCGGAATTCCGTTGCAGGAACCGGAGACTCACCGGCGTTCCTCACCATTGACGAGGATTAAATCCGTCAGGCGTTTTTGCAAGACGAACAGATTCTCCGGTCAATTCCAATACAAAAAAACCTACACTGTGTGCATATCTCTGTACATCGGGATCAACGCTACCGCCAGCCATTGCCCCAAGCAATTTTTTCCCTTTGCACTGGTCAGGTGTGTATTTAAGTATCAACTCCATCCGCTTAAGATGGTGGTCAACATCTTCCCTGGAATTTAATTCACGTTTTACCTCAACCGCCATAACATAGTCACTATTTGTAAGCAATATATCTATGTCTGTACATATGCGGTCGGTCTCATCAAACAGCGGCACACGTTGGTAGGCTCGCCTGAACTTATATGGATACGCGTCAAATTTTTCCCATAACCGGGCGGCGATGAGCGTTTCGATGAGTTCACCCATAGATCGATTCAGACCACCGACATTTGCGGTAACACGGTCAACTTTTGCCGACATCCTGTCAACATTAGCTGCCATTTTGTTGACGGTTTCCTCGGTTTTTCGTTGCAGCTCCTCGGTCTTTTCATGAGAAACCTTCTGCTCATCGCGCAGTTCCATGAGCGCCGCCCACACTTGCTCAAAAGTAAGCCCCATCTGCGGTTGTTGCATTGGTACAGCCATATAATACCTCCGTCACCAGTAACATCATAGCAAATATGACGAAGTACTTCAACCCATATGCCGGGTCAAAACGACACAACGGATCCGCACCGCATAAAAAGAAACCGCCCCCGGTTAGAGGCGCCCGCAGCGTAAACTGTATGTTGAGACTGTAGGTAAACCCTTTCATGTAAAATTTTTCTGCAAAATGACTTTGTCGCACTCCTACAGTCTCGTTGAGTTTGCTGAAAAACCCTTCCCTGTAAAATTTTACCCTCATTTCATGCCATGAAACTACTATAAAACACTCATTTAGAGACGTATTTTTTCTGCAAAAAGACTTTTTCAGCAGTCTGGTTAAGCGCAGTTTGTCCGTACTCCATTATTTTTGTTATATTTTACGGTGCGGGTATCGCAATCAGCGTGTCGTCCGAGTCGACAATGTCGCTGCCGCCGGTCTGGGCTACGCCGCCTTTGGTATAGGTACCGCCCGTGCCCCACTTTACGCCTCCACTATCTACGCTTATTGCCGCATTAAAGCCAGTGTTTTTGGTGAAGCCGTCGCTGTCCGTGTTGCCTTGTATTCTGCCCCCTTTGAGCGTGAATACCCCACCGCCATTCACTTTCACACCGCCGCCATTGGATCCACCCATGCCTATTGAGGTATTGCCTGAAATCGTACCGCCTGACATGGTGAAGGTTGCGCCGTTTTCGACAGCCACACCGCCGCCACTAGCATCAGCGGTGATGCTTTTTACGGTGTTACCAGAAATCTCGCCGCCTTCCATAATGAACAACGAGCCGCCGCCTTCCTGCAGTTTTACACCGCCGCCGGTCACCCCACTATCATTGTTGTGAGTATTACCCGTTATCTTGCCGTTTTTCATGACAAACATGCCGGTTCTTCCTGCGCCACCGCTACGCACCCCTACCAACGCATCGCTGTTGTCTTCCAGTCCAACCAGCGTAACGCCATCAAGGGTGAGTTTATGGTCAGCCTCATTATGGTTACCCTCGATGCTAAACAGTTCTCCCTGGCTTTTTAGATAGATTGTTCCGCTTCCGTTGATAGTAACATCGCTTGCGCTGTCTTCAAAGCGGACTTGGTTTGACCCGGCGTTCACTACTCCGTTCACGGTTAATGTTACATCGCCAAGCCCAAGTGCCGCGTCGTTTGCTGTCACATCAAGCGTAACACCCGCAGGTACGGTAAGGTCGTTTTGAAGCCATACAAATTTGTCGGAAGCGATTTTTACCGTGGCTCCATCTACCGTAGCGCTCCCTGCTTCGATTTTATTGAGGTCTGTGGCTAATTGTTCTGCCGGTGTGGGTGTGGGTCCGCCACCACCTCCGGTAGTAT
The DNA here is from genome assembly GCA_025997655.1 of Spirochaetia bacterium. Classification (GTDB taxonomy): domain Bacteria; phylum Spirochaetota; class Spirochaetia; order Treponematales; family Breznakiellaceae; genus Termitinema. Next base: position 17,056 of record BNUW01000031.1, on the reverse strand, counting down.
TATCGCACCCTGCCACCACGAATATGATTGTTAATATGGTAATTAACAATCCAGCAAAAAATAATTTGTTTTTCATTACAAACCTCCTTAGTTAAAATACATCAACTCAAGCTTCTGTATTTTTATTCCATAATTTTTAAACAAATTTTAGGACAAATGGCACTTAACTCTCTTTATAGACATTTCGCTTATACAGACCCGTCCCCTTCCTTTATGACCAATCCACAGGGGGAATACCCCTTACCCCATTCCTCATTGGGCGGACTCCCCGCTGAGTAGGCCATAGCCATCCCCACAAGTATGTCCATATACCCCTTGGGCAATAGGGTGTAATACGCCTTTAGCCGAGAAACCAGGGCATGTTCAGTCAAAAAATCAGGTTTTTGTTCCATAAATTGCATTTAGCAAATATAATATATTGAAATTTGCAATATGTCAACCTTTTTTTTGCATTAAACAACAAATTTCTTTGCATAACTTGCTAAATTTCCCTAAATCTGCCAGTCTTTAGGTATGGAAGACCGTGAAATTCCGGCAATTAACCGCCGTATCAAGGAAATCCGCCTGGCATTGCATCTCTCTCAGGCGAAATTTTCATCCATGATTTCGCTGTCCAACAGCTGTTTATCGAGGGTAGAGAGCGCCGAAAAAGTGGTTAATGACCGTTTGATAAAACTCATCTGCGGGGCTTTTTCAGTAAACGAAACCTACCTTCGATATGGGGAAGGGGAGATGTTTACCGAAATCCCGGATGAAAAATTCATGAATCTGGTCCATAATTTTAAATCGCTGCCGCCTAAATATCAGGAATTCCTCTTTAAGATGTTTGATATGTTTTTAAAAATGAAGGATGAATAAGATGATTCCTTTAATGCAAAGAATTATTGATATTCCCCGTAGAGTGAAGTAATCGCCTGGTCATTGTTAAACGCATTGATGAGTACGCTTGAGTCAAGGTAGGTCGTTATTGCCATAACCGTTCCAGGCCTATACCGCCGGCGCGTTCATCCTCAAGGGCATCAAGGATTTCATCCGTGGTGTGCAGCTTCATCCCCTTGGCAATCGCATCATTGCGTATATCCATGAGCTGCTCAACCCATTTTGTCCTATCGGCTATTATCGCTGCCTGGTCTTCCGGGGTTTCGTTGTTTGTATCCATAAATACCTCTTATGTAGAGGATACCGGTATAGGCAGGTTTTTACAATATCGCCTTGAAATGTATCTACATACTGTATATACTCCATAGAGCGGAGGAAAAAACCATGCAAACCACTTCGATTGCAAAATGGGGTAATAGTCAGGCCCTGCGGCTCCCGGCGGAGATAACCCGCCGCCTTGAACTCAAAACCAATGATCAGGTTTTTTTGGAAGTGGAGGATGATGCGGACCTTGGTCCGAAGCTCACCATAACCAAGGTCCCCGCACCTAAGAAAGGTACCATTGAGTATCTGTTCAAAGATTATTCGGGGGAATCCTTCAAAACGGAATTGGTAAACCCGGAGGAACCGGTAGGGAAAGAACGGTGGTAAACGGCGTACCCATGCAAGGCGATATCATCAAGATAAACCTGGACCCGAAAAAGGGACACGAGCAGGCAGGTTACCGCCCTTACATCTGCCTAAGCCATAAGGTGATAAGCGATTATGCTAATATTGCCGTGTTCGCGCCCATCTCCAATACCAAGCGTCAATATCCTCTGTATATTCCGCTCAGAGAAACGGAAACCACCGGAGTTATCCTGCTGGATCAACTGGTGACCATTGATTATAACGCACGGCAATTCCGGTATATCGAAACAGTTTCCGGCGGATTCTTGAAGGATTTGCTTGCCACAGCGGTACTGGTATTCCAGAATAATGAATAGAAAGCAGCCCGCAGTCTTAGTCGAAATTGGCCCCCGGATCTAAAGATTCAGTATTCAGCTCATAGCGTACACTCCTGCCCGCACCGAATTGCCGCAGTACCCCCTTGCGGTTCATGTCGTCCAGTTCCCGGTAGGCGGTGGCGGCGCTGGTTTTCGTCATGCCGACATACTTCCGGGTAGTCATGCCCCCTTCAAAGCCCCTAATGCCTGAGTCAAGCATTTTCCGGATAACCTTTCGCTGCCGTTCGTTGAGAGCGATGGTTTTTATCCTGTTCCAGAACGCCGCCTTATAAAAGGCATCGGCTATCAGATGCTGAGAGTTTTTCACTGCGTTGATGAACATGGATAGGAACCATTTGTACCATTCAATCAAATCCGCCCGCTGATTTTGTACATCCTCAAGAATCTGATAATAGGCGGCCCGTTCCTTCATTATCTCTGCGGATAAACTGTAGGAGCGAAACAGGGTGTTTTCATCCTGGGCCATGGCCATATCGGTGAGAGCCCGGGAGAGCCGACCATTGCCATCATCGTAGGGATGGATGGTCACCAATTTCAGATGAGCCCCGGCGGCCCGCAGCAGACCGTCCTCGCTGCCCAGGCTGGCATTAAACCAGTCAATGAACCGGAAAATTTCGCCCTTTACCTGTTCCGGCGGCGGAGCCTCAAAGTGTACTGTTTCCGCGCCCATGTACCCCGATACCACTTTCATTTCACCGCTTCGTATATCCCCGGCGCTTATGCGTTACACCCCGGAAAGCCCCAGGGGAAACAGCGCCCCGTGCCAGCGGTTCAGCCGGTCCAAATTGAGGGGGCTGCGGTGATTACGTACCGCATCGATCAGAACCTCTACAACACCGGTGATATGCCGGTCGTTTTTTGCACCCGTTCCTGACGGAAGCCCCAACCGTTCCGCCACCGAAGAACGGACGGACTCAATATTCAATTCTACCCCTTCAATTTTGGAAGTTTCCAGGGTTTCTGCAATCAGTATTTCACCCTGTGTTTCCGTGCGAAGCTGCAAGTCCAGGGAGGCAATTTTTCCCAGGAGTTCGCCCTGTAAAAACCGGGCCTGGGAGAGGAGGTTTATCAATGTTCCTTGATCATAGTGGACCTGAAAATCCTGCCAGTCCGGATTTTGCCACAGATACCGTTTCATCATTATCTCCTATGACGTGATTAGAGGCCGTAATCACGTCAAAATATGATGTGATTATGACACAAGGACGCAGCTTTTACCCAAGGGGACCACAGCCGCCCGGCAGCCGCCGTTTTTTAGTCCGAAGCGTCCGTTCCAGGAGTACGCTGTATACCCCCCGTGAGGCGATCACATCGGTGGTAACAAAGGCGGAAAGGGCCGCCAGGACCAGGCTCACCATGTGGTTAAAGCTGCCGCTCATCTCCATGATCAGCACAATGCCGGTAACCGGGGCCTTAAACACGGCGGTAAAAAGAGCGCAGGTCCCCAGGAGCATGAAGTTCAGGGTTTGGGCATCCTGGATGAAGCCAAAGCCGAGGAGCAGTTTCCCCATGATGCTTCCGACAAGGGCGCCGCAGGCCAGGATGGGCAGGAAAATCCCCCCGGAGGTTCCCGAACCGAAGGAGAATGCGGTGAAGAGCATTTTTACGGCGAGCAGTAGTACTATCATCCTTAGGGTTCTGTTGATATCGTAAAGGGAGTCAATAAGACTGTGGCCGCCACCGGTGACATCGATAAGGAAAAAACCTAAAGGAATGGAGACCAGCAGGGGAAGTATCGGGCGAAGCGCCTGGGGGATATGCAAGGTATCGTAGAGATCCAGGGAGCCGTAGAGGAGGCGCTTAAAGAGATCCCCCAGCAATGCGCACAGTATCCCTAACAGGACCACCCAGGGAAATATGTGGAGGGGAAGAAGGGTGATGTGCCGAAAGTTAAAGGCCGGTTTCAGGCCGAAAAAATAACCCGCCGCCACATCCGCCGCCATGGACGCGCCCATGGAGCAGGCCAGGACCAGCGGCGAAAAGGAGGACTGCATTTCCTCCATGATAAACATCATCCCGGCCAGGGGAGCGTTAAAGGCGGCGGATATTCCGGCGGCGGAAGCGGCGGAGAACAGAATTTTTCGCTCATGGTGGGGGCGGCGGAACAGGGTAAGCATCCCCATGCCTACATACGCGCCTATCAGTACGGACGGGCCTTCATGCCCAAGGGAAAGACCGGCCCCCAGACCGAGCACACTGGTAACAAACTTCAGGGGCAGTTCCGGCGCCCAGTCCAAACTTAGTTCCCGAATCAAGACCCCTTTTATCTGGGGTATGCCGCTCCCCCGGATCATGGGCCGCACCTTTGCTGCCCAGCCGAGGAAGAGGCCAATCAAACACAGGGCCAGGATAAGACCGGCTATCCAGTACCAGGGCTTTCCCGGCAGGAAGGTTCCGTATAGCCAAGCCCTGAGGGTATTAGCCCGGCCAAGCAGAATACGGAATAGCACAATTACAAGCCCAACCATAAAGCCGATGAGAACACTTTCCAGGACCACCGCCAAACGGGTGTCGTACCAGAGCCGCATCGCCTTTTCTATCCGGGTTTTCGGTTTACGCATGTAGCTACAATTATACTCCAATCCGGCGGATCAATAAAGCCGTTTCCCCAGTTCCATCTCCGGCCCCTGCTTCCCCGGCCGCACCCGGACCTTCACCGGCAGGGGCTTAGCCGATGCTGCAAAGCTATCCAGATCCAGGGCGCCCTCCCCCAGCACATCATCGGGATGATAGGTAAACGTAATGTCCGTACACGCCCCCTCCGCCAGCGCCCGGCCCCAAGCGCCGTGAAAGCGGACCAGATCCCTCACCGCCGGAAGAAGCGCCGTTTTCTTTGCCCTCCGGTACCGCTCTTCCAGAAAAGCCAGTTGCATTTCCTCAATGGACGCAGTTTTAGTGTGCGCCGCAAAGCCTTCCAGAAAAACGGATGGTTTAATCCGCAGGGGACGCAACACCTGGTTGAACCATGCCACCGCACGGCCCGAATTGTAGAACAGGTCCGTTGCCTCTGAAAGACGCTCCGCCGTATCCAAATCCGCAGCGGGAAAATCCGGGGTTGCACGGACTAGGTAGGGGGCTTCACCATCCGCCTCCAAACCGTATTCCGCTGCCTTTTCGAAAAGGGCCGTCCCCGGCAGTATTGCTAAGCGGAACATGTCCAGGCTGTTGGGGTACAGGGCGAGCGCAAAGTCCAGGCTCCGGCTGAAACCTGCAAGGCTGTCCCCGGGCAGGCCGTAGATGAGGTCCAGGCCGAAGATCGCCCCTTCCTCGTTGAGTAAAGCGATCCCTGAGGCGAAACGTCCCCGGTTAAGTTCCCGGCCTATCAGGGCGGAAACCTTTGGGTCGGCGGTCTGGAGCCCTATTTGAAGGGATGCACCCAGGCTTGCAAAACGCCGGGCCTGTTCACGGGTCAGGCGTTCTGCCCGGACTTCAAAATGCCAGTGCGTTTCCGGCCCCGGGTTCCGGCGGATTTCATCGGCAATCATATCGAGAATCCGCATCGCCCGCTTAGCATTACTGTTGAAGGTCGGGTCCAGAACAAACACGTAGGGAATATGCTCACGGATAAAGAGCCGCAGCTCTTCCCGGAGCCGCTCCTCGGGGAAATAGCGAACCTGTTTCGCGCCCTTGGACTCATAACAGTAGGCGCAGGAATAGGGACAGCCGCGGGCCAGTTCCCAGAGTGCGCCCTCGCGGCCTTTGACATGAAGGGTTCCGTCCAGCCAGGGCGAAGGGAATTGGGACAGGTCTGTACCGCCGGGAACCGCCGGTGGAGATTCAGCGAAAAACCGCCGCCTGATAAGCTCCGCCGCAGCGGCCTCACCTTCGCCGGAGATTACCGCATCAAAGGGGCCGCCTTCGGGCACCGCGAGACCCTGGGGAAGGGTTGCCTCGGGACCGCCGCAGAACAGAAAAAGTGACGGGTTTTGAGCGCGTATCCGTTTGGCCGCTTCAATGACAATAGACCGGTTCCAGTTATACAGGGAAAATCCGACGGCCTGGGGTTCGGCGTTGATTTTTCCAACCAGGTGTTCGGCTCCGTCGGCGGCGAAGGTTTCCACCAGGGAGATGGCGAGTTCCGGAAACGCGGTTTTCAGGGAAGATGCGATACAGGCGGCGCCCAGGGGGACCGCGTCGGGGCCCTGCTCAAGATGCACCGACGCTAATACGATACGCATTATGCAAGCATACCCCTGGTACTAGTAAAAGTATACATATATATTTATAAGGTAAAAATTATGACCGAACGTAACAAAGCTCTTCTGGCTATCATCATCTGTGTGCTCATCTGGGGATTTTCCTTTATTTCCATCAAAGTCGCGGTGGCGGTGATTCCCCCCATGACCCTCGGGGCTATGCGCTTTGCCATTGCCCTGGTGTTTCTTCTTTTTATAAAGCAAAAGCTAGCCCCGGAAGAACGGCTCAAACTGCGGGACCTGCCCCTCCTCGCCGGGGCGGGGCTTACCGGGGTGACCTTCTATTTCCTCTGCGAAAACAACGGGGTAGCCCTGGTAACGGTATCGGAGGCTTCGATCACCATCGGTGTCATCCCGGTAATTACCCTCCTGGCGGAACGGATTAGCGGCAAGGTTAAACACATCGCCCTGCGGAGTTGGGTGGGAACGGCGCTCTCCATTGCCGGGGTGTGGCTGGTGGCGGGGGCATCCGGCGGTACTTCCGGGAATCTCCTGGGCTACCTCTACATGGGGGGCGCCGCCCTCTGCTGGGTTGCCTACGGTTTCCTCACCAGGCCCCTCTTCACCCGCTGCTCGCAAATACACATCGTGTTCTGGCAGAGCGTCGCGGGCTTCCTCGGCTTCATCCCTTTCGCCCTGGCCGAATCGCCCCGGTGGCTTATGCCCACCCTTCCGGTGATGCTCCACGTGGGCTTTTTGGGGATATTCTGTTCCGCCATTGCCTACTGGTTCTATGCACGATCCTTGCAAGTCCTGGGTGTGGCAATCTCGTCGATCTTTATCAACTTTATTCCCGTGGTTACCGCCATTGCGGGATTTTTCCTCATGGGGGACCGACTCTATCCGGTGCAATGGGTAGGGGCGGCGCTGGTACTCGTCGGAGTTACCCTGACGATAATTGAGAAGAAATGTTGATACCCCCCTTGACATAATCGCCTTTTACATTGTATAATGCCTATATAAATACTAGGATATAACACAGGAGGTTACTATGGCTAGGGTAGATAAAATTACGGATCTAATCGGGAAGACCCCGATTGTGAAAATCAACAAGCTCAACGACAGTGGGGCAACGGTGTACGTGAAGCTGGAGAGCTTCAACCCCCTTTCCAGCGTTAAGGACCGGATCGCCCTTGCGCTGATTGAAGCGGGCGAAAAGGACGGCAAGATTAAGAAGGGTACCGTGCTGATTGAGCCCACCAGCGGCAACACCGGTATCGGCCTGGCCTTTGTGGCGGCGGTAAAGGGCTACCGGATCATCCTGACCATGCCGGAAACCATGAGTATTGAGCGTCGGAAGCTCCTCAAGGCCCTGGGCGCGGAACTGGAACTGACCGAAGGGGCCAAGGGCATGAAGGGGGCCATTGCCAAGGCGGAAGAGCTGGCGGCGAGCATCCCCAATTCCTTCATCCCCCAGCAATTCAACAACCCCGCCAACCCCGCGATTCACGAAAAAACCACGGGGCCGGAGATTTGGGACGATACCAAGGGGGAAGTGGACATCCTTGTCGGCGGGGTCGGCACCGGCGGTACGGTTACCGGCGCGGGCAAATACCTCAAGTCAAAGAAACCTTCGGTGAAGGTTATCGCCGTGGAACCCTCGGCCTCCCCGGTGCTTTCCGGCGGCCAGCCCGGCCCCCACAAGATTCAGGGCATCGGCGCGGGATTTGTGCCCCAGGTCTACGATAAGAGCCTGATTGACGAGATTTACCAGACCGACGATGTAAAAGCCGGGACCATCGCCCGCCGGGCAGCCAAGGAAGAGGGTATTCTGGTGGGTATTTCCTCCGGCGCGGCCCTGGAAGCGGCCCTGACCATTGCCAAGCGGCCCGAAAACAAGGGCAAGACCATTGTGGCGGTGCTGCCCGATACGGGGGAACGCTACCTTTCAACCTGGCTCTGGGACGACTGAGACCGGTAGGTCTCTGGTTTGTTAAAAAGGCATATCCGTCTTTGCGGGTATGCCTTTTTAGTTATTTAACCGCTTTCTTCAGTTCCTCGGCCTTGTCGGTTTTTTCCCAGGGGAATCCCGCCCGGCCGAAGTGGCCGTAGCTGGCGGTTTTCCGATAAATGGGCCGACGCAGGTCAAGGCTTGAGATGATTCCCGCAGGGGTGAGGTCGAAGATACTCTTTACCGCTTCCTCAATCCTGGCTTCCACCACCGTGGCGGTACCGAAGGTGTCCACCATCACCGATACCGGGAAAGGGACGCCGATGGCGTAGGCCAGTTCCACCTCGCAGCGCTCCGCAAGAGCGGCGGCCACGATGTTCTTGGCTACATAGCGGGCCATGTAGGCGGCGGAACGGTCCACCTTGGTGGGGTCCTTGCCGGAGAAAGCGCCGCCCCCGTGACGGCCCATCCCGCCGTAGGTGTCCACGATGATCTTCCGGCCCGTTAGCCCGGTATCGCCGAAGGGACCGCCCACCACAAAGCGGCCGGTGGGGTTGATGTAGTACTTGGTATTCTTGTCCAGAAGCCCTGTGGGTTCCAGAATCGGCTTGATGATGTCACGGATTATCGTGTCTTTTATCTCATCGTAGGAAATCCCGTCATCATGTTGGTGGGAAACCACCACCGCATCGATACGGATGGGTTTGTGCCCCTCGTATTCCACGGTTACCTGGCTCTTCGCATCGGGGCGCAGCCACTTGATGGTTTTGTTTTTCCGCAGATCCGTGGCGCGGAGCAGGATCTTGTGGGCCAGGGTGATGGGCAGGGGCATCAGTTCCGCGGTTTCGTTACAGGCAAAGCCGAACATCATCCCCTGGTCGCCCGCGCCCTGCTGTCCCTTGTATTCCTCAAGGCCCACGCCGGAAACACCCTGGCTGATGTCCGGGGACTGGCTGTGGATCATGTCCAGGACCGCCATGGATTGATAATCCAAGCCGTAAGCGGGGTCCGTGTAGCCGATGTCCTTGGCCACATTCCGCACCACGGCCTGAAAATCCACGAAGGTATTTGTGGTTATCTCACCACCGACCAGAACCAGGGATGTTGAAGCGAAGGTTTCGCAGGCAACCCGGCTAAGAGGGTCGTCCCCATAACACGCGTCAAGGATCGCATCAGAAATCTGATCACAAAGCTTATCGGGATGGCCCTCGCCAACCGATTCCGAAGTAAAGAAGTATCGCCGGTTTTCCATACAATTTCGCCTCTTTCAATAAAATTATTTCTATAAACTCTGAACAAGGTATAAAAGATTCTGCTGGGTCTCTTCCGCCAGTTGTCTGCGGGATGGCCTGTTTGCGCTAATCGCATCATGGGCTTTTTGCTCATAAATCGCCGCTATGTCCGTAAAAAATTCCTTCATCATTTGCCGGGCATCGGCATTATCCAGGTTCTTTCGTAAATCCGGAATGGTCAGCCGCATACCGGGCACAATCAAATCGGGGTCGTTGACCTCTTCATTGGAAGCCAGCATGATCAGGGGGAAGAAATAAGCGTTCGCAACGCCAAACTCCTTTTCACTGCCGTAGAATTTCCGGGCAATCTTGGTCAGCCATTCGTCCTGTTGAACCACATAGTCCGTGGCGCCGTCAAGAATAAGCCGGTCCTGGTATTTGCTGTACACATTGTCGAAGGAAAGGTCCAAGTCCTCCTGCGGAGCCGCCACCGGGGCGGGCGCCGACTTACAGGCCCCGAAAAACGCAAACCCAGCCGCAATCAGGGCGATCAATAGTACGTGTTTTGTTCTCATAGTATCCTCCGGGATAATTTCACTATACCGCAAAATAAAAATAATGACTAGTACTCCATAAAGTCTAATATTACTTAAGGCAAGCCCCTAATCTCCCGATAAGTATAACCGGGAGGATACAGGTTACGCTCACCGGCGAGGAACGGAAAGACCATTCTTAAGCTTCTCGGCCTTTTTTCGTGTGTTTCCTGTCTAAGCTCCCCGCCCCCCTGCCCAGTGAAGGCTCTTTTTGCTATACTCCTCCCATGAATATACGGGAACGGCTTACGGATCTGGCCTCACGGCGTATCCTCATCCTGGACGGGGCCATGGGTACCATGGTCCAGCGCGCGGCGCCCACGGAGGCGGATTTCCGGGGCGCTCGGTTTGCGAACCACCCATCAGACCAAGGTCTGCCGGAACTCCTGGGCTGCAACGATCTGCTGTGCCTGACCAAGCCCTCGATAATTTCATCTATCCATGAAGCGTACCTCAAGGCCGGTGCCGATATTATCGAAACCTGTAGTTTCAATTCCACTGCGGTTTCCCTGAAGGATTACAGCCTGGATGCCTTGGCTTATGAGATAAGCCGGGCTTCTGCGGAGCTTGCCCGGAAGCAGGCGGATAGTTTTTCTACTGCAGACAAGCCCCGGTTTGTGGCGGGTTCCATGGGGGGCGCCGCCAAAAGCGCCAGTATTTCACCGGACATGAACGATCCCGGCAAGCGGGCCGTCACCTGGGACGAACTGGAAGCAGCCTATTACGATAACGCCCGGGGACTTCTGGACGGCGGCGCAGATATCCTGCTGATGGAAACCATCTACGATACCCTGAACGCCAAGGCGGCGCTCTTCGCCATCACCCGGCTTATGGAAGAGCGGGGTATCGACGTACCCTTGATGATAAGCGCAACCGTGGCGGATAACTCCGGGCGGCTCCTGGCGGGGCAGACCCTGGAGGCTTTCTGCGTTTCGGTACTCCACGCAAAACCCTGGTCCCTGGGGCTTAACTGTTCCTTCGGGGCGGATAAGCTGCACCGGTATATCAAGGAACTGGGGGGATATGCCCCCTGCCTGGTAAGCGCCCACCCCAATGCGGGGCTGCCCAACCGTTTCGGCGGCTACGACGAAACCCCGGAAACCATGGCCGCAACCATAGAAGCATATTTGAAGGAAGGGCTGGTGAACATCGTCGGCGGCTGCTGCGGGTCCACCCCGGATCACATCGCCGCCATTGCCGCAAAGGCGGTGGACTACGCGCCCCGAAAGATACCGGAAATCCCCCGGCGAACCGTATTGGCGGGGCTTGAGCCCTTCACGGTAAACCGGAAAAACGGCCTTACCAAGATTGGGGAGCGCACCAATGTTGCGGGGTGCCGGAAGTTCCTGCGGCTCATCAAGGAGGAGCGCTATGCCGAGGCGCTGAGCCTGGTCCGGGACATGATAGAAGCGGGGGCGGCGCTTATCAATGTGGGCATGGACGATCCCTTCCTGGATGCTCCGGCGGCCATGAAGACCTTCCTCAACCTGGCCCTTGCGGACCCCGACATAGCCCGTGTGCCGGTGATGGTGGACAGTTCCCGCTGGGAGGCGATTGAGACGGGGCTCAAGCTTATCCAGGGAAAGGCCCTGGTGAATTCCATCAGCCTGAAAGAAGGTGAGGCGGAGTTTTTGCGGAAGGCCCGGCTTGCCCGGCGGTACGGCGCAGCGGTGGTAGTAATGCTCTTCGACGAGCGGGGCCAGGGCGCAACGTATGAACGGAAAATCGAAATTGCCGGGCGCAGCTATACTATTTTAGTCGGGGACGGATTTCCTCCGGAGAATATCGTTTTTGATCCTAACGTCCTTTCGGTAGCCACGGGAATTCCCGAACACGACATCTATGCCCTGGACTTTATCCGCTCCTGCCAATGGATTAGCGAACACTGTCCCTACGCGCAGATTTCCGGGGGCATAACCAACCTGAGCTTCAGTTTCCGGGGCAACGATACGGTCCGGGAGGCCATGCACGCAGTATTCCTGAAACAGGGGATAAACGCGGGGCTTTCCATGGCGATTGTAAACCCCGGCGCACTGGTTTCCTACGATGCTCTTGATAGCGGCTTACGGGATGCCGTGGAAGCTTTGCTGCTTTGCAAAACCCCCGACGCCGCGGACCGGCTCCTGACCCTTGCCATAGCCCTAAAGGATGCCGCCGATGATTCCGGCGCGAGTAACGCTGCTAAGGCAAATGCCGCTTCCTGGCGATCCCTGGACCTTGAGGAACGGGTGGTTCATTCTCTGGTTAAGGGCATCGACGACTACATTGAAGCGGATGTGCTGGAACTACGGCCCCGGTACACCCGATCCCTGGAACTGGTGGAAGGCCCCCTGATGCGGGGTATGCGGGAAGTAAGCCGGCTTTTTGGTGAGGGGAAGATGTTTCTCCCCCAGGTGATCCGCAGCGCACGGGTGATGAAGAAGGCGGTGTCCGTCCTGGAGCCCTTTATCGAACAGGAGAAGGCGGGGGGCGGTGCCGGTAAAACCGGCATTGCGGAAGGCGGCGGGACGATATTCCTGGCCACGGTGAAGGGGGATGTCCACGACATTGGCAAAAACATTGTCGGAGTGGTTCTGGGCTGCAACGGGTACACGGTGCGGGATCTGGGGATCATGGTTCCCGCCGAGACTATTCTGGATGCCGCAGAAAAAGAGGGTGCCTGCATGGTCGGCCTTTCGGGGCTTATCACCCCGTCCCTGGAGGAGATGGTCCGCACCGCCAGGGAGATGGAAAAGCGGCGGATGACCATTCCCCTGATCATCGGCGGCGCAACCACAAGCCTGGCCCATACTGCCCTGCGGCTTGCCCCGGAGTATTCCGGCCCCGTGGTGTACGTGAGCGACGCAGGACAATCCGCCGGAGTGGTCCGTTCCCTGCTTTCAGCAAGTGAAGCCCCCCGGTTCCTGGAGGAACTGGAAGGACGGTACCGTGAAGCGGTGGAACAGCACGAACGCATTGCTGTAGGGACGGAGCTTGTCTCCCTGGAAGCGGCGCGGAAAAACCGGGTAAGGGGGAGTTCCGGGCCGGTTCGGGAGCCAAAGACCAAGGGCCTCATTGATGTAAACGGGTATCCCCTTGAACGGATTATCCCCTACCTTGATTGGGATGGGTTTCTGCGCATCTGGAATGTGGATCAAAAAGGAGCGGGAACATTACTTGCGGATGCCCGGAAAATCCTGGACCGGGTATGCGCAGAAAAGCTGCTTGAACTGCGGGGAGTCCTGGGAATTTTTCCCGCCTGTTCCCAGGGGGATGATGTTCTGGTATACGGCAGCAAAGATCCTGCCCGGTTTGCCTTCCTGCGGAACCAGGCGAAAAAGCGTGCCGGTGGGCCAAACCCCTGCTTGGCGGATTTCCTGCCCAAAGACAATGGCTGGCTTGGCCTTTTCGCCCTCAGCGCCGGATTTGGGCTGGAGCCCGCCGCCGCTGAGTACCGGGCCCGGCAGGATGACTACAGCGCCCTGCTCCTGGGCACCCTGGCGGACAGCCTGGCCGAAGCCTTTGCCGAGGAGATTCACCTTCGTATACACCGGTCCTGGTGGGGGTATGCACCGGAAGAGGACCATCCGGGAATACGCCCTGCCTTCGGGTATCCCCCCTGCCCGGACCATCAGGATAAACGGCTGGCCTTCGAACTGCTGGACGCGCAGAAACGCTGCGGCCTCACCCTCACCGAATCCGCCATGATAGTGCCCGCAGCATCGGTGTGCGGCATGGTATTTTCCAGTCCAGGGGCTTACTATTTCAGCGCCGCCCCGGTGGGGGAGGAGCAGCTTGAGGACTGGGCGAAACGGAAGGGGATAGAGGTAGAGGAAGCGCGGAGGCGGCTGGGGCGGATTTAGGAGCGCTTTGTATAATTTCATGGAGAAGAATAACATGTTTGACCATTCACAAGTTGATGCAGATTTACTCATCCTGGGCGCCGGTCCCGCAGGCCTCGCCGCCGCGCAATACGGCAGCCGGGCCAACCTCAAGGTTCTGGCAATAGAGCAGATGTCTCCGGGCGGCCAAGCCCTGCTGATCGACAAACTGGAAAACTACCCCGGCGACCTCAATCCCCGTTCGGGCTTTGATTTTGCCGAGGACATGCGCCGTCAGGCGGAAAACTTCGGCGCAAAAATCATCGGCGACGGGGTCCTTTCCCTGGAGAAAACGGGCGGCCTTTTTAGCGTCCTCCTGGACAGCGGCAGAACACTCCACGCCTATGCGGTAATCCTCGCCACCGGTGCTACCCACCGCAGCCTGGGCATACCCGGCGAGGCGGAATTTGCAGGCCGGGGCGTTTCCTACTGCGCCAGTTGCGACGGCCCCTTTTTCAAGGGCAAAAAAATCCTGGTGGTAGGCGGCGGCGATGCGGCCTGCGACGAAGCCCGGTACCTTTCGCTGTTAACCGACAAGGTCATCCTGGCTCATCGCCGGGATAGTTTCCGCGCCCAAAAGGGGGTGGCCCAACGGGTTCTTGAAAACCCCCGTATCGAAGTTCGCTTCAACACCCGCCCGGTGGAAATCCGGGGCGATAAACAGGTCACGGCGGTATTGCTGGAAGACAGCGCCGCAAAAAAACAATACGAGGAACCGGCCGATGCGGTATTCATCTTCGCCGGAACCGTCCCCCAGATCGGCTTTATCCCCGCTACATGGACCCAAGGGGCTTTCACCGATAAAGCGGGCTACATCATTACGGACCAGCGTATGGAGAGCGCCATCCCGGGCCTCTTCGCCGCCGGGGATGTCCGCGCCAGCCCCTTCCGCCAGGTGGTGGTCGCCGCCGCCGAAGGGGCCATCGCCGCCCACTGCGCTGCGGAGTATATTGATTCGCTAAAGGCCTAAGTTACGCTTTCGTGTGGGGCAAGCTTCACCCGGCATATCCGGGATACGTTTATAAGGATTATTTCTTTTATAGTATTTTCTCGCGAAATAGTAGCGGGCTATGCCAATAAATTGTTCATGAATACAATTCAGGTCACAGCCGATACCGGCGATGTATTGATGCAAACCCGATTCTGTCCTGGTGATAATCCCAAACAGCCCGTTTCCATTGGTAACAATAAATGAAATTTCGATTCCCATTTCAGGATTCCGGCAGCGCATTTTTTTCAAATCAATCTTCCAATCTTTTTTAGATACATTCATATCCTGAATTTAGGCGCTTCCGGGGGCCTGTCAAATTTCAAACGCCGTTTTTTAGCACTCTGTTCGTTTTTTATGAGGTTTCATCCGAAAACCGGCAGCCAAGTGTTTTCAATGATGTGTACAAACCCGTACTCCAATTGCTCCTGCCTCGGCTTCTTCCTTGGGTTGAATCCATGCACGCATTTTTCCAAATGCTCCATCTTTTCTTCGATAAAGCTATTGAGCATGTCCAGTTTCGGTTCCAACCCCATTTCTAACCCCGCTTTCTTTCTTGTCAACAGTTCATTGATCCGGGCTAAAACAGTTTGGTCCTCTACCAGGGCTAATAGTTTCTCAAATTCCATCGGCGGCGCTTCGTTGTATTTTTCTATCCACAAACAAGCCAGGATTGGCCGCAGCACATAAAAATATTTCTTTATCTTTACGGTGTCTGTCTGCAAATAATGCCGGTAATTGCCATCGGCCATATGTAAATAATGATACACCGACGATATGGGAGAAAAATAATCTTTGGCTAATTGTTCCATGATGCCGTAAAAATAATCATCCCGGTAATATACGATGGGCGATTTTAACCATTCAAACAAAACCGGGTTTGATTTATTCAACAAAAATAGTGTTTTTCGTAAATCCCATCCCGAATAATCAAATTCATCAACGATGGGATACTCTATCACATCCCGTTTAGGCAGTATATTCAAATACCAGTTTTTCTCGTGGACATAAATAAAACGGACATCATAATCACTATCGGCGGATTCAAACCCCCATGCCCTTGAACCGGATTCTACGGCGTAGAGTATTTTCACCGGTGCTGTTTTTCTATGTCCAATAGCTTAGCTTGGATGATTGATTTAATTTCCCGATTCATTCACTATCCCCCGTCAATTCATCTGCAAACATTTCCGAATCCTTCACCTTTTGATAAAGCACTGCCGGTGGGACATTCGGGTTAAGCCAGGCCGCCGCAGCGTACAGCGTATCGGTGAGGAGAACCTCGTCAAAGGAAGGATAGCCAGGCTTGTTTTTCGTACACCCGCGGTAAGCCTGGAAGGTGAAGAGGTCCAGGGCGTAGGACTCCATTTTTTGAATGGAGTACCATCACCCATAATTAACGCACTCCAAAAAGTACTATTCTGTTTTATCACGATTATATAGCCGTCAGTTTTTATATATTCATTCCCATTATTCGATGTTTGCCAAATTCTACTAAGCCACCGTTTCCGCTTACTTGAACGGCTTTTCATAAAATCTTCACGGTTTTTTGCGTTCAGTACATCCTCTTCCATGTGACCGGCACAAATACAACCGACCTTCAATACTTCTTTATATTCGGGATGTTTCATATAATGAACATATCGTATCTCCTGGGATTCACACATTTCACAAGTCAAAGATGGCTCTTCTAAATCTTCAATGTTAATACAAGTCCATCCTTTATGGGGGACCCTCTTTTCAGACCATTTACCTCTTTTGTTGTTGTAAAAATCGTCTTCATTTTCATTCATTTAAAATTACCTTATAGCCTCAATAGCGAACTCAATGAGGGACGGCATTAAGTGCCATTTCCATTAGAATCCCCTGAATTCAAAAGGGCTTATATCCCCGTTCTCCATTTCCAGTTTTCCCTCCAGAGCGCCCTTGATAAACTCCAGGGGCAGGTCAGGGTTTTCATCGGCAAGTTTCCCCAGGCGATACCAATATTCGATTTGCTTGGGGATGGTCCGGCAGCTCAATTGGGCGTTTTTCCGGGTGTCTTCGATAATTTCGGGGGGTAGTCTTACGGCGGTCATAACGGACTCCTTTGGGGTGGATCTGTGTTACAGAATACCACAGATCGTTGCAGATTGACAGGGATTAATCTGGCAAATTGTAACCGGATTGCAACTAACATGCAATTAGTTGCAGTTGCTAATTATATATCCTGTATAGAATTAGCTGAAAAGATTGCATGAAACTTGCATCAAATACAAGGTTTCATGCAAGTTTTAATCTCCATCACGACAAACGCATGAAGGATCAGAGCGCGAGGACGGCCTCAAGATGTTGCTCAAAGCCCCAACTCAGTATACGGCGTTTGAGCCTGAGGCTGTATTTTTTCCCCAGTTGTAATGTCTTAAGCAGA
>BNUW01000030.1 GCA_025997655.1 Spirochaetia bacterium | reverse complement strand
AAATTCACCTGAAAGATTCAGGGCTCTGTGTATAGATTGAGTGATATAGAAAAATCAAATTTGCGAAGGATTAATTCTTCTATTTTTGAATTTAATCCATTACCCGATGAAATAATATACCCATCTTTAGCGAATAAAGGCTTTTCATATTCAAAAGGGATACCTTTCAAGGAAAGAATATTAGCGATATTCATTTCTGATTTTGAACGTACATAGTATTGCGACAGGGTAGATATTTTTTTATTTTCATCGTACCAGTTGCCTAAAGATGGGTATATTATTTCATCGGGTAATGGATTAAATTCAAAAATAGAAGAATTAATCCTTCGCAAATTTGATTTTTCTATATCACTCAATCTGGTAAAACATGAAATGTCTTGTTCAGCAAATATTGTCAAATGTGTACTAGCACGACTTTACAATAACATATAAAGGAAAGACATATTATTGGGAACATATTGGCCGTCTTGACTTGCCTGAATACGAGAAACATTGGGAAGAAAAAGAAGAATGGTATACCACTTTTTTCCCTGAACAGCTAATAAAAACTTATGAATCAAATAATCAGACTAAAGATATAGAAAATATTATTAATGAAAAATTCCCCTGATATTTATGGCGCTCAGAGGAGGTAGCGTCCTTACATCTAAATATGCGAATATTTACATAGTCATTCTATTAGTAGTGAAGGGAGAAGCGGACAGATGGCAATTTGCTGTCTTCTCGGCCATACTTAGTTTGTCCAGTTCGTAATCATGTAAGAAGTTACGCCGGAGTTATTCGCAGAATGACAGATTTATTCGGTATGTTCGGCTATGAATTTTATTCTACCCTGGCAAATTTATTCCCGCAGCCCCAATAGGGCATTTTTTATAAGATATGTTACCGTGTTACGATTTTGTTGCAACGGTACCCCATTTAGTTTGCAATTCTCGCGAATACCGCAAATCCGCCGTTTACCCAACCTTATATGAAACCAGCATTCCTCGAACCAGCGGTTCGCAATCACAATATACATTCAGCATTCTACAATTTATTTCAGCCTCGGTTTTCTAATTCTGTGTCTTACGCACGGACAGTTTTTCCCCAAATATAGTCTTGTAGCGGTTACATCACAACCTCATTTAAACTTCTGTTGTTATAATCGGTTTCTTCTTTCCATTCATCGCGGCTTGTTTCATTGATTCTGCTGATGGCATTGTTGCGCTGCCCCAGATACGCTTTGTCAGGATTTTTTCTGATCTTGGATGAACAACCGCATTTTTAGGCGGTGGTACTATTTGATTTATATCGTTACCAAGGAATTCCCGATAACAATAGGACTGAAAATCCGCATCATTATAAGCTCCGGCCCCGCTAAAAGATTCTACTTTTTTTGTTTTGCCTTCTAGCATTTTCTTTGCTGCCGGAACGTCCGCTTCATCGTTTCCGGTCAATTCAACCGCGAATATTTCCTGAGTATCCAAATCAATACAAATATTCATTTTCATCCATGTTCGATGTTTTGACCAATTGTGTTTTCGGATTTTCCATTCCCACTTTTAACTCTGTCGAATCTATCCCTATGTGTAAGTTTTCACCATTATCCATGTGTTTGCTTGCTTCCACAGGCAGCCTGTCCTGTCTGCGGCATAACGTTGAATAATCGGGTACACTGATTTTTCCCAATGCGGACATTAGTGAAAATATGCTTCTAATAAATCCTTACACCTGTCGCAACCGTAGATGAAATTGATTTTATATTAGCTGACAACATTCTATAATCGTGTCAGGATAAGTCTTTTCTCCTACCGCTTTCTAATCACATCATCGGTGAGAAATACAGTTTGACAAAAAGAAACCTACAACCCTTGGCTATGCTTTTTTACGGACCGTTAAAACAAAAGCCGAACAGTATGTCATGTGCGCCGATTTCTGTTCATTGTCGAGTGAATATCTGGAATCCCGTAATATCCGTTTCAAGAAAATCCCCAGGGATATTCCGAGGTACTAAAATGAAAGAAAATAATCTCACGAACCACACGAACAAAAAAGAGATAACGAAGCGCAAGTTCGTGATCGTTCGTGTGGTTCGTGGGAAATACTCTTGGGGGACTAAAACATGGAACTAAAACAATACCAGCGGGAAGTAATAACCATCCTTGATCAAACCTTAAAAAACTTCAAAGACCCAAATCATCCCTATTGCCAAAAATGGCAAACCCTGTTTCGTAACCGGGTACAGATAATCACCAAAGAAGAAGCGCTGTCCGGTTCCGCCTTCAACCCCGAAGCCGTCCGTTCCATGCTGAACATTCTGATTTTAAGTTTTGATTCGTTCCGTACCCAAAAGAAGGAAGGCCGTAACGTCTACAAAGAAAACGGTAATTTGATTAACTTTACTACCGCATACCAAACAAACAGGCAGATAAAAGACGCCGATGTAACGTCCCTTGCCCAGGTGCTGAATAACATTCGCCCGTTGGTAGTAATTGATGAAAGCCACAATGCAAAAACGCCCCTCAGTGAGGATATGCTTGAAAACCTCAATCCGTCTTTCATCATGGAACTTACCGCAACGCCGAAAAACAACAGCAATGTGATTAGCTACGTCAACGCACAGACACTGAAAAAAGACCACATGGTAAAGCTCCCGGTAATTGTCTACAACAACCGGGACGCAAATGATGTCATTACCGCAGCCATCGACCTACAGCGGAAACTTGAATCGGCGGCAATGGAAGAAGAGGCGGAGACACAAAATTACATTCGTCCGATTGTTTTATTCCAGGCTGAACCGAAAACAGGTACGGAATCCGTTACCTTTACTAAAATAAAAGAGAAACTCGTCGGCTTTGGTTTGCCCGCTGAACAGATCGCCATTAAGACCGCCGATATAAACGAACTGAAAGACAAAGACCTTTTAAGCAGGGATTGCCCGGTACGCTTCATTCTGACCGTGAACGCCCTCAAAGAAGGCTGGGATTGTCCCTTTGCCTATGTCCTCGCCGCCCTCGCTAACCGGACCAGCAATATCAACGTCGAGCAGATAATAGGCCGCATACTCCGCCAGCCCTACACCATTGCTCACAAAAATCCCGTCCTCAATATGTCCTATTGCCTGACCGCACAATCTGATTTTCTCAATACACTTGAAAACATCTTAATCGGCATCAAGCTTGCGGGTTTTTCAAAAGACGATTACCGTTACAAACAGGAACAGATTGATGAAGCGGCTAACGGCAAGCAGCCGAAAGAATCTGCCAAACCGGATAGAGAATTTGATGAATTACTGGAATCAATCAAACCAAAGCCGCAACAGGGCATTTCAGAACAATCAACCACCGACAGCATTTTGAACTATGCCAAAACGGAAGAAGAAAATTATAAAAAGGCAGTTGAACAGGAAGGCCGAGCCGTTGCCGACACCCGCTATAACCCCGGCGGATTTACGCTCCCCGAAGGAGATGCTTTAAACCAGTATGCTATCAATGCAATATATACCGATGTTGTAAAGCAAATCAGAATCCCGCAGTTCTATGAAAAAGAAAGCGCGGGGATTTTTGATCAGACGGATGATGATACAGACAAGCTTGTTTCCTTTAAATCTCTGCTCAACGGTTTCCGCCTTTCACAGGAGGAAACGAAAATTGGTATGGATGGAACGGGAGCCGAAATCTATAAAATCGACACACCCCTTTGGGAAGTTGCCGAAGATGAACCCAAGTATATGAAACTTGCCGAACGTGAACTTGATATGTTCCTGAAATTCGTAAACACTTTGTCACCGGAAGGACAAAAGACGGAACTGTTAGGCCGGCTCATGGAAAGCTTCAAGCATATTCGTTTTGATTACCTTGAGGAGTCAGACCTTGCGGGTTACATAAAGCGGGTAATCGACAATTTTTCGGCGGAGCAGCTTGAACAGGCAAAACAAAATCCCTACATAACCGCATCACGGGTTAAAGCAAAAATTGATTCCCTTTCCAACCATTACGCAAAAAGAATTTTTGATGAAAAACTTGATACCAATTGCCTATTCATCAAAGAAACCTGGGCTTTCCCGAAAAAAATCACCGTGATGGACGCTTTTTCAAGCCTTCAAAACATGCTCTACACCGCCGAAGAAAAGCCCAATCACTTTGAACACAGCGTTATTAATGCCGTATCAAATCTCCCCACTATTCGTTTCTGGCACCGTAACATTGAGCGTAAAGGCTTTTGTCTGAACGGCTGGATAAATCATTACCCGGACTTTATCGTCTACACCCAAAAAGGCAACCTCATTTTGTTGGAAACCAAAGGCGACGACCGTGACAATTCCGATTCCGCCGCAAAACTCGACCTTGGTAAAAAATGGGCAGCCGCTGCCGGAAATAAATATAAATACTTCATGGTATTTGAAAATCAGGAAATGGCGGGAGCATATAAACTCGCCGATTTTTTATCAGCTATGAAACAGTTATAGAACTATAAGAATGTGTGTGAAAATTCATACACTGATTACCGTAATAGCTTCCGCCATTGTCCGGCGCCAAATCTTCACCCTCACTACTGCAATTCATCGGGCAGCTCCATACATGGTGAGGGGGAGTAATCGAACTCCCCCTCAAGGAGCTTCTATGAACAAAACGACTTGTTACTTATTACCTTCCATCACCGCAGTCATCCTGGGCACACTCTTGGCACTGCCGGCGGGGGTACTGGTTACCGGCTGTAAAAGTCCCACCGGATCAGAAAGCGGTGAAGGGCTTTTAACCATCACCGTCGGCAAAACTGCCCGGACCCTGTACCCGGCGCAATCACTCTTTACCCGGTATGAACTGAGCTTCCCAAGCGGCCCGAAAGGGGCTCCTATGGAAGCCATATCATTTACAGAGGGAACTACCAAAACAGTGGAACTGCGTCCCGGAATCTGGATCATCACCGTCACGGCGTTTGCCGGTACTGCCGGTTTTGAAACGGCGTCGGCCCGGGGAACCATAGCAGACGTAATCATCACGGCGGGGGAAACCACCACGAAACATCTCAACCTTACACCGATTGCAGGGGGGGCAGAGGGCTTCTTCAGCTATTCCATCGAGTTCCCCAACGAAGCCGTCGATTCCGCCGTGTTAACCATTACCACCACAGAAGGGGCGGCGGTGGACGGCGGACCGGTGAACCTAATGGCTATACCGCCAACCGAGGGGAAACGGACGGGAACCATTAGCCTTCCGGCGGGGTATTACCTCATGAACATACAATTAAGGGGCGTTAGCAGGGCGGGAAAAACCGAAGTAGTGCATATCTATTCGGGCCTCACCACCCAGGCGGCATATACCTTTACCTATGATGATCTCAGCCCCCCCATTTCCCCGGGCATCCTTATCATAAGCATCGGCTTTAACTACGGTGCGATTACCATCACCGGAAGCGACGGAACAAACCTCCTCTCAAAGACCGGAGCCTTGGATAAGTCTACAACACTTACCTTTAGTGTTCAGAGTGACGCCGGATACTCAGACATTGTGTGGTATATGGACGGCCAATTAGTGCCCGGTGCGGTTGATGGCAGCTTAACCCTTCACGCGGTAGACTACGGGACGCCGAACCATTCCGCCATTTTTACCGGCAAAAAGGATGGGATCCCCTATTCACAGGCCATACCCTTCGTGGTGATTCAAGATGATGATCCACTCTCCATAGCGAGCCCGTATACCCTGACCGTGCCCTTGGAAGCAGAGGCAATCCAGGCGGAGGTACAGGAGGCCGTACATGCTGCAAAAGCTGCCCTCTTCGATGGCGGGGTAAATCCCGAGGGGCCGGGGGATGGTGAAGCCTGGACGGTCAGGATTATCGGGCTCAACCTGAGCGGGAACAGCCTTGCCCATCTCTACACCGGTCTTGCCGCTTCCCTAAACGGCGACATTAACCTAAACCTTTCAGCCTGTACCGGCGGGAGTATCGGCTCTGCCGGGCTTACCGGGACTGCGGAGGAGCAGGAGGCAATCCTGAATCGCTTTATCACCATCAACTTGGGGAAATCTCTCTCCACCATAAAGAATGGATCGGGGGGTGCCACAGGCGCTTTTCGCGGTTTTACCCGGCTTACATGGCTAAGAGCCCCCGGCCTGACTACGGTGGGCAGCTATGCCTTCTATCACTGCGCCGGCCTTATCACGGTGGAACTCCCCAAAGTGACTAAGTTCGGAACATATACTTTTAACGGATGTACAGCGCTGAACGCAATTAAGTTGGGGGAGAACCCGCCCGCTTTTGGTACGGGAACATTTACCGGATTAAAATCCACCAATACGGTTACCCTAACGATTCCCGCCGATACAAAGACTACCTATGACGCAGCCTATTCCGGCATGCAATGGGGCGGAACAAATGTTGCGGTAAAGATTGTCGAGCGGTAGCAATGTCTATTCAACCATCAGGGGCCGGAGCAGGTTAGTGCAAAATATCCATCAGTTTCGCATAACTGTTCTGTAGATCCCCAGGCTGCCTTCCGGGACATTGAATCTCCCGTCCCTTTTCTATATACTAATCCTATACTGGAAACGGGGGAGTGTATGAAATTGTATAGCCGTGGGCAGGTGGTCTTTTTTTCTGTCCTGAGCGTCCTCATTATGGTCATGTTTGCCGTGGGGATTGGCGTCTTGCGGATACCCCTGAAAGGCGCGGATGAGGCGGGCAATACCGCCGAGGCGGAGTCCCCGGCGCTCCAACTGCGGCAATCCCCCTATACCAATCCCCTGTTAACAAAAACCGCGGAACTCCAGGCTTTTACCGAGGATGAGCGGGAAAACATATCGGTCTACGAACAGCTTAACGAGGCGGTGGTGAACATCACCACCGAAATCGTGGCCATCGACTGGTTCCTGCAGCCGGTGCCTCAGGAAGGCGGTTCCGGGTCGGGTTCCATTATCGATACCCGGGGCTATGTGCTCACCAACAACCACGTCATCAAGAACGCCTACAAGGTGTTTATCAACCTGGCCGACGGCAGCCAGCTTGAGGGCACACTGGTCGGTACGGACCCGGAAAACGATTTGGCGGTGCTGAAGTTTGAGCCCCCCCGGGGGACGGAACTGCGGACCGTGCCCTTCGGCGATTCGGGGAACCTCAAGGTAGGCCAGAAAGTGATGGCCATCGGCAACCCCTTTGCCTTTGAACGAACCCTCACCGTGGGCATCGTGTCCGGGCTGGGACGACCCATCAAGACCTCCACCCAGAACGTCATCCGGGACATGATCCAGACCGACGCCTCCATTAATCCCGGCAATTCCGGGGGCCCCCTCCTGGATTCCCAGGGCAGGATGATAGGGATCAATACCATGATCTATTCCCCCTCAGGGGGTTCCGTGGGCATCGGCCTCGCCGTGCCGGTGAATACCGCCAAGCGGGTGGTGGCGGAGCTTATTGCTTATGGGAAGGTCCGCCGGGGCTGGATCGACGCGACCATGGTGCAGCTCTTCCCGGACCTGGTGAACTATGCCAAGCTGCCGGTGTCCACGGGCTTCCTGGTGTCCCAGACCAAGCGGTCGGGCTACGCGGAGCAAGCAGGGATACGGGCGGGCAGCGAACCCGTGCGCTACCGGTCCACGGTGATCTACCTGGGCGGGGACATCCTCACTTCGGTGGACGGGATGAAGATAGAAACCCTGGCGGACCTCTACTCGGCACTGGAGGATAATAAGCCCGGGGAACGGGTTGCGGTGGAGCTTAACCGCGGCGGCAGGACGGTCAAGCTGGACCTGATTCTGGCGGACCGGGAAGATTCCGGGCCATAATTGGAAAAGCACCCTTCCGGAAAAGCCGGGCTGATAAGGATCGCCGCCTGGACCGCCATGCTGGGGAACGCCGCGCTGGCGGCGCTGAAGATCTTTGCCGGTATTCAGTCCGAAAGCCTCGCGGTTATCGGGGACGGGATCGATACTTCGGTGGATGTCCTCATCGCCGTGATGGCCCTGGTGGTGGCGAAGGTTATTGTTCGGCCTGCGGATACCGGTCACCCCTGGGGTCACGGCCGGGCGGAAACGGTAGCCACCGCCCTGCTATCCTTCGCCCTGTTCTTTGCCGGCGCACAGCTTATGCTCAATTCGGCCCACCAACTCATCTTTGGCGAGCGCCGCGATGTGCCGGGACGCCTGGCCCTTATCGTAACCGGCATTTCCATCATCGGTAAAATCATCCTGGCCTGGACCCAGTACCTCTTCGGGAAAAAGGCGGATTCCCCCATGCTCAAGGCCAACGCCAAGAATATGTCCGGGGACGTGGTGATCTCCGCCGGGGTTTTGATAGGCCTCTTTCTTTCCATCCTCACCGGCATCGGGCTCATTGATTCCGTGGCGGCCCTCCTGGTCGGCATGTGGGTGATCCGGTCTGCGGTGGGGATTTTCATGGAGGCCAACGCGGAACTTATGGACGGCGGTTCGGGAAAGGAATTCTACCGGGCCGTGTTTGAGGCGGTCCGCAGTGTTCCCGGGGCAGGCCATCCCCACCGTACCCGGATGCGCCGCATAGCCGGCTTCTGGGATATTGATATCGACATTGAGGTGGACCCATCCTTAAGCGTTCTGGAAGCCCACGCCATTGCCTCGGCGGTGGAGCGGGCCATCAAGGATAGGGTGGAGGCGGTTTACGACATCATGGTTCACGTGGAACCGGCGGGCAACCGTGAAACCGAAGGCTACGGCCTCCATGAAGCGTCCCTGGTTCCCTAAATGATTGCGGCTATGTGCCGATATTCTAAAGTAAGATGGCCTTAAAACCGGTTTTATACAGCATACTGTTGACCTATGCGGATAAAATGCATTCACCCACCATAGACAGCAAAGATCTTATCAACTTTGTGAGCAAATACGCGCAGAAGTATGCCGGGGGAGAGCCGGAATGGGCCAGATGGGGTAATGATACGGGGAAGCGGGTTTGGGAGGAAATGAAGGGCCTCACGGCGGAGGGCAAATGCCGGGTCCTGGCAGAAGGGGGGGGGAACAAAATCTATCTGCCCAACTTTTATGTGGACCTGCTGGAAGGCGCCTATGAATCTCTTGATGATATCGCCGGTTACCCCTTCCCTTCCGAAGGCGATCTGAAACTGACGATACCCCCGGAAAAGGTCTGCGACCTCAGCGTGATCACGGATCTGATTGTATACCTTGACGAGCCCCCGGTTGAACCAACGCCCTTTGTTGCTTTGCTTTTTCCGACGGGGATCCCCAGCGCGTTGTTGTTGTCATCCATGATACCCCGGCGGCTTGCGGAAGCGGCCATGCTCAAGCTGCGGTTTTACCTCCGGCTCCATGATAATAAGGATTATTTACAGAATAAACTTATCCCCCATTATGACGGTAAAGAAAATCAACTCAAGGATGTGTTTCACCGGATTATGATTCGGCCCCTGGATTCTCTTTCCAATCTGGAAGACGGGGAGGATTTTTCCTATCTGTTCTGGACCCGGTTCTGCGGTATTGCCCGGGCGAATATTCTCAAGGGGAACGGGCTGCTTCCCGAAGAAATTACCGTACTCCAGGCGCTGTATATTCTCGAGGTGATGAACGCCTGGTACCGGACCCGGGCGGTTAAGAAAAAAGCGCAGGTGCTGGCCTTCAGCGAACTGGATAGTCAGTTTGAGCAGCCTCCCTACGCCTTTTCCATGGATGATATCGTGCAATTCACCAATAGTAAGGGGACGCCCCTCCTTGGACAGTATTCCGAAGCGGATCTGCAGGAATGGCTTACTGCCAGATTACACAGCAATGCTGAGGAGGAATTGCCCCCGATGTTCCTCATTACCGGGCCCGGGGATGAGAAACGGTATATCAAAAAAAACCATTACCATGAGTTCAGTCTGAAATTCCTTACCGATGCCCGCCTGCTTATCAAACGAACCGTTTCGGATCGCTGGACAGGCATACTCACGGAGTACGGCGAAGAACCGGCCATGGACAATGATGAGCAATTTGAACGGCTCCTGAAGCGCCTTGTGTCTGAGTCATGTCCGGACCTGATGGCGGCAATGACCGACGAAAAGTTGTATCTGGTTTGTGATGAAATGGAACGGAACGGGGGACCGCTGCCGGAAAACGCCCGGTTCTTTAATCCCGGGGGGAAGCTTTTACCCCTGGCAGCCCTTCTTTTAATTAAGCGTAAGGACACCTTAGCCCAAATCCGGGTACTGCTGCCCTTCTGGTATTCGATACGCCTCTTTGTAGCCATTGCGGCCTTTTTTCACCGGCTGAAAAACTTCAAGCTCTCTCTGGGGATGAGTAAAAAGACCCAAAGGAAAGCGATGAGTCCAAAGGGGGATGCGGGAATAGGCGATAAAGCCCGGGACAAGGAAAGTAAGGAAGCGGCGCGGAAACTGGAATCCGAGTTAGTTCCCTACGGCGACACGATTGACGATTGTCTTGAGAACCTGGAAAACCGGTGGAATACCCGGCTCAATATGGAGGCCCGGCAGGATCTGTTAACCGATGTCCGAACCCTGATACGGGACCGGCTGCGAGAGGCCCTGCGCGATCAGAGAAGCGGCGTGTTCTCAAGGGATGCACTGGAAAAAATTGCCCTGCGCATTACGGAGGAAAATCCTACTCTGCGGGAGTTAAAAACCGAGGAGCCGCTGCGCAAATACATAGTCCTCTACATGACAAAACTCTTACTCCAACCAAAGTTTTAAATTCCCGCATTTTTTCTATTACTTTGACTAAAGCATTTTTCAGTTGTCTCCCCTACCTCTGGTATTATGGGATAAATCTAAGGGTTTCCCATGACCGGTGATTCTGATACCGCCGGATCAAGATTTTTTGGAGGGTTTATGAACAACCTCAATTCTATCATTATCGAAGGGAACCTGGTCCGGGACCCCCAGTTCCACTTTACTCCAAAGGGAACCCCCGTATGTATCTTCAGTATCGCTTCCAACCGGTTCTATAAACAGGACACGGGTGTGGTACAGGAGGTCAGTTTTTTCGATGTGGAAACCTTTTCAAAATTAGCGGAGGGCTGCTACAACCTGGGACATAAGGGCAGGGGCGTCAAGGTTGTAGGGCGCATAAAACAGGACCGCTGGACGGATGCCGAAAGCAAACCACATTCCAGGATTTGGATTGTGGCAGAGCATGTAGAATTCCGCCCGGAATTCAAACGGGATGTATCCGCTCAGGAAACGGATGTTTCTGAAACGATGGCTGCCGAGGCGGCGGAAACAAGTGCCGTTGAAGAACTGGCCTCGGTGACGTTTTAAAAATAGAGCATAGTATTCTCCTCCTTTACGGGAGCCGGTGTGTTAACCGGCTCCCGTTTTTTTCAAAGGCGTCAAGGATAGCGCATGTAAAAAACCTGTACAACATAACGGTTGCGTCTATCGCGAACTCTATCTCCCCAGCAGCCACTCCCGCACATTCCTATGAATAATCCCTTCCCGGCTAAAATCAACTTCGTCCATGCTCAGCACATACTTAGGGCAATTGTCCCGTATAGCAAGCAGGGATCCGAACTCCCGCGCAATGGTTTCCGGCGCTGCCAGCAGATAGGCAACCTGGATGTATATCCGATCCCCCTGGTTTTCCCCCACAAAGTCGATTTCCTTTTCTCCTACCTTACCCACAGTAACGCTGTAGCCCCGGCGGCGCAGTTCCAGGTAAACCAGATTTTCCAGAATCAGGTTAATGTCAATGGCCGTTCTGCCGCAGACCGCCGCGCCCAGACCGTGGTCGGCAATATAGTATTTATCATGCACCGTAAGAATTTTTTTGCCCTTAAGATCCTGCCGCTTTGCCTGATAAAATAAAAAAGCGTTTTCACAGGCCTTGAGGTAATTCAGGATGGTTTCCGGCGCTACCACACGGTTTGCGCTTTTAAAAAATTTGGACAGGCTGGTGGCGGAAAATGGCTGCCCCGCATTGGATATCATATACAAAATAATACGTTCCAACAGGTCAGTTTCCCGGATACTGTTTCGCCTGACGATGTCCTTCAACACCACCGAATTATACACATCCTTTAGATATTGGAAAGAAGCGTCCTCATTAAACCGCAGGTTATGCAAAAAGGGCATCCCCCCCAGGGTGATATATTTGGCAAACGCTTTGCCTTCCGTAATGGCCGGTTCCTGAGCCCGGTACAGTTCCAGAAATTCCGCAAATGAAAAAGGGTAGATGAGGATTTCCACATAACGCCCCGTCAAGTAGGTGGCCAATTCTCCGGACAAAAGGGCGGCGTTGGAGCCGGTAATGTAAATATCCGTATCAAAACGAACCCGCAGGGAATTGACGCAGGTTTCCCAATCCGCTACTTCCTGGATTTCATCAAAAAAGAGGTACATCTTTCCCGGTATACCGGCGATTTTTTCCTTTAGGTGTTCATGTAAGGCTTCTGCGGTACAGAGGGGGGTGTATTCCATATCCTCAAAATTAAAGCTGAGGATATTTCCGGGGTTTACCCCCGCTTTGATAAGTTCCTCCTTGATGAGCTCCAAAATAACCGATTTGCCGCACCGCCGAATTCCGGTGATAACCTTGATCAAATCCTTGTTAATAAAGGGCTGAACCCGCTCTATATACTCATTCCGCCGTACCATATTGAGAGTATATAGCACTTATAACTGATAATCAAGGGGGAATGTTAATTTTAGCAGTTATAAGTGATAAATAGTTAAATATCTTACTTTTGAAAGTTATATCTGATAAATACCGTCTCTTTCCCCCAGGGTCTTTTCCCCGGACGTATCTATCGTATAAACTTATCCAATGGATTCACCCTATGCCCGCCGCCTGGAAAAAATAGAAGCGGTGTTGAACGCCCAGCTGCCGGAAATCCCTGATCGTGCCTGGGTAACCGGCAATTTTCCCGCCTTGCCCGGTGCCGTTCCCCCGGAACTGGTAAAATCCCTCACCCTTCCCGGCTGGGACCTTATCGCCCGGGGGGGTAAGCGCTGGCGGCCCCTGCTGACCACCCTTGTCTGCGAGAGCCTTGGAGGGGATGACGGGGCGCTAGCCCTGGTTCCCCTGGTGGAATTGCCCCACAACGCCAGCCTTATCCACGATGATATAGAAGATAACTCCGATGAACGCCGGGGAAAGCCCGCCGCCCATATCCTTTACGGAACCGATACGGCGATCAATGCCGGCAGTTTTCTGTACTTCCTGCCCCTCACCTGCATTGAAGCCTGGGATGCGCCGCCGGAACTGAAAAACGGGGTGTACCGGTTGTGGGGGGAACATATGCGGCGGCTTCATCTGGGGCAGGCCATGGATATCAGTTGGCACCGGGACCATGCTTCCCTGCCGGGCCTTGCGGAATACGACCTGATGTGCCGCCTTAAAACCGGGTGCCTGGCACGGTTTGCGGCGATCCTGGGGGTTTACGGGGCCGCCGCCGCCGGGGGAATTCAAACCGGTGAGATTGAAACGTGGGCGGGAACGCTTGGGGATGCGGCGGAGAAACTGGGGGTGGGGTTCCAGATTCTGGATGATGTGAAAAACCTGACCACCGGCATCCCCGGCAAGAAGCGGGGCGACGATATCGTGGAGGGGAAGAAGAGCCTCCCGGTGCTGCTCTACCTCCATGGGCTAGGCGGTGCGCATAAGGACGCCGGGGAAGTGGTACGCCGCTGTTTTCAGGCGGCCGCCGTTTCGGGGGTAAGCGCGCCGGAGGTGGAGGAACTTATCGCCTGCCTGGAGGCTTCCGAGGCTTTGGCGGAGGCCGGAAAACGGGGGCTTGCGCTTATCGGTGAAGCCAGGGAGGCATTTTCCGGGGATTTACTTAAAGGTTTAATCGATTCGATTAGTTAAGGGGTGGGTATGGGGAAGATGCTGGAGGCTGAGGTATGGACCATCGCCCGGATGGAAGATGGAACCGCAGTGTTGCTGCGGCCCCTGGGCGCCGATAGTGCGGTGCCTGTCTTTATCGGCGAAACTGAAGCCCAGGCCATACTTCTCGGGATGGGGTCAGATCTTCGGCCTGACCTCTTGCTGGAGCTTATCAAAAAGGACTCCCTTGCGCTGTGGCGGGTTGAAATTCACGATTTACGGGACGGTATTTTTTACGCCCGCATCCTCCTTACGGGCAGAGAGTTTTCCGAAAAACATCCCCTAACCCTGGACGCCCGGCCTTCCGAGGCCCTTGCCCTGGCGGTACGCTCCGGAGGCCCGATTTTTATTGCCCAAAAGGTGATGGACCAGGCGAGTTTGCCGGTGGAATTTTTTCTTGACGCTATTGGTAATGCCGGGGCAAATTCTGCCGATATTATGGTAGGAAGATCGAAGGGCATTGAGCAGGAGGCGCTTCAAATGGAATTGGATCAGGCAGTGGCCGGTGAAAAGTATGAGCGGGCCGCAGAAATACGGGATGCTTTGGCTTTGCTGGATACGGAACGGGGAAATGGACATGGCTAAGTTCGTTTTTTTTATAAATGTAATTGCCAATTTCAACATAATTATATAGAATACCATGATGCAAAAAATAATCAGACTGGTTATGGCCCTTTCGCTTGTCTATTTTTCCACCTTCCCCGGTTTTTTTGGGGGGGGACCCTTTAAGAACGCCGCTGCCCCTAAGATTCCCCCTGCTGAAACCGGTATGGGTATGGCCTATGTCGAAAATGCCTCCCTAACCTTGCCTGAATCCGTGAACTTATTCCCCGATTCCGGTGCGGAAGCCGGTATAGCGGAACCGGAATTTTATTCCAAACCCCGGATGCTGCTTTCGTTTCCCTATAGGGTCCAGCCGGGGGATACCATCGGAGTTCTGGCGGAAACCTTCGGCCTTAACCAGGATACCCTGTTGTCCCTGAACGGTATCAAAAATTCCCGGCTATTGCAAATAAATCAAGTGCTTCGTATTCCCAACCAGGACGGCATCCTCCATACGGTGAAAACGGGGGATACCCTCGCTTCCATCGCGGAAAAATATGAGACCGGCTCTGAAACTATTCTTACGGCGAATGAGCTTTTCTCGGAAACCGTAAACCCCAACACCCGCCTGTTTATTCCCGGCGCACGGCTTTCCCGGGCGGATCTCCAGGAAATCAACGGGGACCTCTTCCTCTGGCCGGTACGGAGCTACATTACCTCTCACTATGGCTACCGGCCCAGTCCCTTTACCGGGGCTCGCCAGTTTCACACCGGGCTTGATATCGGCGCGGCCTATGGTACCCCCATAAAGGCAGCCATGGCAGGCCGGGTTACCGCCGTGGGGTATGATGACGTTACCGGTAATTACGTGGTGATTACCCACCATTCCGGGTACCGGACCCTGTATGGCCACATGAGCCGACACCGGACCCAGACCGGCGCCTATGTCCGTGCGGGGGAAATTATCGGCGAAGTTGGTTCCTCCGGGTTAAGCACGGGCCCTCATCTGCACTTTACGGTTTACAAGGACGGCCGTACGACTAATCCCCGGGCCCTCATAAAGTAGGGCGCTAATTTTACCTGAGCCAGTTCCAAAATAAGAATTTAACCACGGATTACACGGATAAGATAAGGGAATTTTATATTCTATCCGTGTCTTATCTAAACCCGCAAAATAGCGTATATTCTTCCCCATGGCTACTATCATCAGTATGTTGTTTAAGATAATCGGCGGGCTCTGCCTCTTCCTCTACGGGATGAAGGTGATGAGCGATGGTATCCAGCAGAGCGCCGGGACAAGGATGCGGCATGTTCTGGGCTTTATGACCGGGAACCGCCTCGCTGCGGTAATTACCGGCTGTGCGGTAACGGCTGTCATTCAGTCGTCATCGGCTGCTACGGTTATGGTGGTATCCTTTGTGAACGCCGGGCTTCTTACCCTGACCCAGGCCATCGGGGTGATCATGGGGGCCAATATTGGTACCACCATTACCGCCTGGGTAGTGTCCCTGGTGGGCTTTTCCCTGAAGATATCCTCCCTGGCCCTCCCCGCAGTGGGGATTGGCTTTGTGATGAGCATGGCCAAATGGAAGCGGCAGGACCTGGGAGGGGTGGTTCTCGGCTTCGGCCTCCTCTTTTTGGGGCTGGACTTCCTCACGAAATCCATGCCGGACCTGAGCGCACATCCGCTGCTCCTCGACCGGATCGCCCAGATCTCCCGCATGGGTTTCCTGACTACGCTGATAGGCGCGGGGATTGGCCTCGTGATGACCCTGGTCATCCATTCTTCAAGCGCCGCCACGGCGATTATGCTTACCATGGCTCATGGCGGGCTTATTACCTACGATATTGCCGCGGCGATGATCCTGGGGGCCAATATCGGCACTACTATTGACGCCGCCCTGGCAAGCATAGGTACGAAGCCTGCGGCCCGGCAGGCGGCGCTGGTTCATGTGCTTTTCAATGTTATCGGTACGGCCTGGGCCTTGATCCTGTTCCGTCCTCTTTTGGCTCTGGTGGCGCTGGTAACTCCCGGCTCACCGGAGGGGAACATCACCAATCATTTGGCCATGTTTCATACGATGTTCAATATGATAAACACCCTTCTATTTTTCCCCTTTGTTAAGCCCTTTGCCGCCCTGGTTTCCTTCCTTATTAAGGACAAGGACGGTACGCCGGAGCCGCAGTCGGTCTATCGGCTGGAGTACCAGCATTCGACCCGTAGCACCCCGGAGCTGAACATCATCCGTGCGGAAAAGGAAATTCGGGACATGACGGCCCTGGCCTCCTCCATGTTTGCCCGGGTAAGCGAAGTTTTGTCCAGTTTCCGGGAGGATGGTGATAAGGCGGCCGCCGTGGATGCCCTGGTTACGGAGATGAGGGACAAGGAGGAATACGCCGACGAGATGCGGGTGGATCTGACCCGGTTCCTCATAGAGTGTACCCGCCAGCAGTTGAGCCACCAGTCGGAAACCAAGGTGTACCAGCTCCTGCGGATCATCTCCGACCTGGAGGACATGACCGATGACTGTTACAGCGTCAGTATGCTCCTGGACCGGAGCGTAAAGAAGAACCTGCTTTTTAAGAACAAGGAAATGGAAGCCCTGACCCCCTATGTAGCCCAGGTGGAGGATTTCCTCAGCTTTGTGAAGGACCATGTGGGGCGCAGCATTACGGCGGAACAGGCGGCCTTTGCGGGACGGCTGGAAGATACCATCGACAAATCCCGGGACAAACTCCGGCGGCTGGGCCGCAAACGGATAGAGGCAGGGGAGGACGTCAAAACAGAATTACTGTTTATCGATGTGGTCCGGCGCATAGAAAAGGTGGGGGATTACTGCTACAACATCGCCGAAGCCTTGATGCGGAGCTAGCGCACATCATTGCGCCTCCTAACCACCCACCGCTCAACCAGCAGCGCCGTTCCGCCCCCCAGACACGCCCCGATGGTATCCGCTATCCAGTCCCACACATTGCAGTCCCGTAAGGGCACATAAAACTGATGTATCTCATCAATCACCCCGTACAGGGAGCTGATAAGGACAATCAGCAGGAAGGTCCGCAGCCGGTGGAACCGCCGTTGGGTTGGGGAAAACCAGAAGACAAAAGTACCCGCGAGTGCCAGATAGGCAATGCCATGCTGGAACTTATCAAAGCCCAGGATACCCTTTGGAAGGACGGGGAGAGTACTTTGGGAAGAAAGAATCCAGATGGCCGCCACAACCAGAAGGGCGGGTATTTTGGGTACTATTTTAAAGATCTGGATCATACTATACCACCGGCGGGATTCAATTAAGAATAACATACCACATCAAAGCTGAAATAACAATCACCCGCCCGGGATTCCTGCTTGCACAGATCCGGCAATATTATTATGGTAGGTTAATGTGAAACTGCGTTTCACTTCGATTAAACTATGCGGTAGTCCCCGCACTAAAGAGGGGTTATGAATATATTCGAAGCGATTATGCTGGGGGCAGTCCAGGGGCTTACGGAATTTCTCCCCGTAAGCAGTTCCGGCCACCTGGTCCTTTTGCAAAAGATTTTCGGCATCGCCGAGCCGGTGCTGCTTTTTGATACCATGGTCCATGTGGGGACTTTAATCGCGGTTTTCATTGTCCTCTGGGCGGATATTCAGGCCATTCTGCGCCGGATTATCCAACCCCTTACCGGCTACCTCATTCTGGCAACCATTCCCACGGTTATCGTGGCCCTGATTTTTAAAGATACGATCGAAGAAGCCTTCCAATCCGCGGCGTTTCTGGGATTCTCCTTCCTTTTTACCGCCCTGGCCCTCCTGGTATCGGAACAAATATCCCGGCGTTCGGAAAACACCAGGCCCCAGGCGGCCATGAACTGGTTTGACGCCCTGGTTATCGGCATTTGCCAGGGGATTGCCATTATTCCCGGGGTTTCCCGGTCCGGGCTGACCCTTTCGGGGGCCCTTTCCCGCCGGTTGGACCGGGATTTTGCCGCCCGGTTCGTCTTCCTCCTATCCATTCCCGCAATCCTGGGCGCATTGGTTCTCCAGTTGAAGGACATTGCCGGGGGCGGTGGCGTTGCCAATAGCGCGGGCAGTATCGGCCTGGGGCCTATTATCGCCGGCACCCTGACCGCCGCTTTGGTCGGCTTTTTTGCGATAAAATTCATGCTGCGGATCGTCAAAACCCGGTCTCTCCGGGGTTTCGCCCTCTACGTGGCGATTCTGGGGGTTCTGGTCCTGGTGGATCAGTATTTCACCCATTTTTTTATGTAAAGAATTAATTTTCTTGACCTTTTTTCCTGGTATAAGTATTTTTTTAAGGAGCCCCAAAAATATAAACAGGGAGCTTTTCCCTACAGGATTAATCGATGAAGGATGAAGAAGAAGCCCAGCCGGAAGACGCTGTGTGCACCGAAGAAGAGACGGCAGCCCCGGAACAGAACGGAGCCGAATCTTCCGCAGAAGACCCGGTTACGGAAGCCGCACTTTCCCCGGAGGAGAAGATCGCCGACCTGGAAGACAAGCTGCGGGAAGCCAACGATCAATATCTCCGCAAGGCGGCGGACTTCGAGAATTTCCGTAAGCGGATGAACCAGGAAAAGCAGAATGCCATCGACTTTGCCAATCAGAGCCTGCTCCTGGACCTTATCCTGATAATTGACGATTTTGATAGGGCTATCAAATCGGCGGAAAGCATTGCCTCGACATCAAAGGAATTTGACAGCTTTTACGAGGGCATCACCCTGATCGAAAAGCGGCTTATCACCCAGTTGGAAAACAAGTGGGGGCTTAAGCGCTTTGATTCCGCCGGGGAAAGCTTTGACCCGAACCGGCACGAGGCTATTATGATGGAGAAATCCCCGGAAATTACCGAGCCCGTGGTCCAGGAGGACTTCCAGAAGGGCTATACCCTGAAAGACCGGGTGGTACGCAGCGCAAAGGTGAAAGTTTTAATGCCCGAGGAAACACCTCGGCAGGAAAATTAAGTATATTAGTGTAAAGGAGTCGATATAATGGGCAAAATTATAGGTATTGACTTGGGAACCACCAACTCGTGTGTGGCTGTTCTTGAGGGCGGCGAACCGGTGGTTATCCAGAATTCTGAGGGTGGCCGGACGACCCCCTCCATTGTTGGGTTTACCAGCAAGGGTGAGCGGGTGGTAGGTCAGCCCGCGAAAAATCAGATGATCACCAACCCGGAAAACACCATTTTTTCCATAAAGCGGTTTATGGGCCGCCGGTATTCCGAGGTTACCAACGAAATGGGCCTAGTTCCCTACAAGGTGACGGAACAGGGCGATGATGTACGGGTGGACATCGACGGGAAGAAATATTCTCCCCAGGAGATTTCCGCTTTCATACTGCAAAAGATGAAGAAAACCGCCGAGGATTATCTGGGCGAGGCGGTTACCGAGGCGGTCATCACCGTCCCGGCCTACTTTAATGACGCCCAGCGCCAGGCCACCAAGGACGCGGGAAAGATAGCCGGCTTGGATGTTAAGCGGATCATCAATGAACCCACTGCGGCTTCCCTGGCCTTTGGGTTCAACAAGGATCAGAAGAAGGAAAAGACCATCGCCGTGTACGACTTAGGGGGCGGTACCTTCGACGTTTCCATCCTGGAACTGGGTGAAGGGGTCTTTGAGGTTAAATCCACCAACGGCGATACCCACCTGGGCGGCGACGACTTTGACCGCCGTATCATGGAATGGCTTATCACCGAGTTCAAACAGGACACGGGGATCGACCTGTCCAAGGACCGCATGGCCCTACAAAGGCTCCGGGAGTCGGCAGAAAAGGCAAAGATAGAGCTTTCCGCCATGCAGACCACGGAGGTAAATCTTCCATTTA
>BNUW01000029.1 GCA_025997655.1 Spirochaetia bacterium | reverse complement strand
CCTTCCCGTAATTGTAAAAGTTGAAGACCGATGTTTCAAGAAACAATGTAGGTATATACCTCATGCTATAAACTCCCCGCCGAAAACACATCGTAGGGGTCGTCCCCCTGCCGCCGGTGCTGGATGGCCTCCAGGATGTGAACCGCTTTAATGCTACCCTGGCCTTCCAGGTCCGCAATGGTCCGGGCCACCCGGAGCACTCCGTGGTAGGCACGCCCGGAAAGGCCCAGTTTTTCTGCGGCAGTACGGAAGGCCGTTTCCGCATTACCGCTGAGGAGGCAGAACTTTTCTATCATTTCCGTGGACATCCGGGCGTTGCGCCGTATCCCTGTTTTTTTGAAACGTTCCCGCTGTAGTTCCACCGCCGTCAAGACCCGCCGGGCAATAGCGGCGCTGTGTTCTCCGCCCGGTTTGGCCATTTGCTCTATTTCCGGGGAAGAGGCCGCCACCCGGAGTTCCACCCGGTCAAGGAGGGCGGCGCCGAATTTGCGCCAGTAGCGGCGTATCTCCTCGGGGCTGCAGAAACAGCCTTGGCCGCCCTGATTGGAACGTATGCCCAGGCGTCCGCAGGGA
This sequence comes from Spirochaetia bacterium, assembly GCA_025997655.1. GTDB lineage: Bacteria > Spirochaetota > Spirochaetia > Treponematales > Breznakiellaceae > Termitinema. The sequence goes on along the minus strand of BNUW01000029.1, from coordinate 19,891 downwards.
CAGGGATTCGCTGCCAGGATGAGTTGGAAATCCGCCGGGAGCCGCACCGGCCCATCGGCACGGGATATGGTTATCACCCGGTCTTCCAGGGGTTCCCGCAGGGATTGGAGGACGTTGGCGCGGAATTCCGGGGCTTCGTCCAGGAAAAGCGCCCCGAAATGGGCCAGGCTTATCTCGCCGGGACGCACGGTTTTACCGCCCCCCAGAATACCCTCGGCGGAAGCGGAATGATGGGGGGAACGGAATGGAGGATGGCCGATGAGACGGCCTTCGGTTTCCGCAACGAAACTTGTTTCGCCGGGACTTGTTCCAAAGGTACAACCCGCCAGGCTATGGAGCCTGGTCACCTCCACGGCCTCCTCCGGCAAAAGAGGCGCCATGATTGAGGGCAGCCGCCGGGCCAGCATGGTCTTTCCCGTCCCCGGCGGGCCGAATACCAGCAGGTTATGCCCCCCGGCGGCGGCGATTTCCAATGCCCGCTTGTACCGCTCCTGTCCCCGGACTTCGGCAAAGTCCTTCCTAAGGCTTCCATCGGAGGATACACGGCCCGCCCCGCCCGACGAACCGGCCCCGCCGCTTACAACAATGCCGGTTCCCATAGTTCCGGTGGGCAGCGAACCGGTTTCCTGCCGCAGGGCCAGGATATGGGCAGCCTCGGCCAGGGTAGCGGCGGCGGCAAAACGGCCGGGCGCCAGGATAGCCGCCTCACGGGCATTTTCCGCCGGAACGATGAATTCCCGGATACCCGCCTTAAGCGCCGCTGCGGTTGCCGCCAGGATACCCCGGACCGGACGGATGCGGCCGGATAGTTCCAGTTCCCCCATGACCAGCAATTCTGCATCTGAAGCCGCTTCGTCTGAAGCCGCCGCGTCTAAGGTACCGGAGCCGGTTTGGGGGATGAGCCCCGCCGCGGTCATCACCGCCAGAGCTATGGGCAGATCCAGGGAAGCCCCATCCTTCCGCAGCCCCGCGGGGGCCAAATTGATCAGCACCCTATCCAGGGGAAAGACGAAGCCCGAATTGCGAAACGCCGCCCGGACCCGTTCACGGGCCTCCCGAACCGCCCCCTCGGCAAGCCCGGTAATATCGATCCCCGGAATGCCCCGGCGTATGTCCGCCTCAACCCGGATAATAATTCCATCGGCCCCAAAAATTGCGTAGGTGTTTATAAGCATTTCCCGCCTCCGGCTGTAAGAGGGGCTTATCCGATAAAATACTTTAGTGGTATCGTAAACGCTATGAAACGACTGTTATCGGAATTCCTTACCGGGGACTTGGCTCGGGACGCGGGTTTAATGGAAGAACATTGCCGGGAAAGCGGAGACCCTTCTGTTACCGGACTTGAATACGATTCCCGGAAGGTCAAGCCGGGCTACCTCTATTTTGCCCTGCCGGGGCTGCATACCGACGGACACCGCTTTATCCCCCAGGCAATAGCAAACGGGGCTGTCGTAATTGTCCATCAGGATGAAGTTCCGGAATACTCGCCGGGGATACGCTACCTTAGGGTACGGGACTCCCGGTTTGCCATGTCTCCCCTGTCGGCGGCTTTCTACGGGTACCCCGCACGGAAGCTGACCCTCATCGGGGTAACCGGCACGGAAGGGAAAAGTACCACGGTCTATCTTATCTATCAACTCCTGGAGTTGGCCGGAAAAAAGGCGGGGTTTATTTCCACCGTCCAGTATAGCGATGGTTCAGGCGAAACCCGGAACCCCGAGCATCAAACCACCCCTGAAGCGGTCACCATTCACCGCCTGCTCTCTGAAATGATCGGGAACGGCGCCGGGTACGGGGTGATTGAGGCCAGTTCCCACGGCCTGAGTAAGCGGACGAACCGCTTGGGCGATGTGCCCTTTGATGCGGCGGTGATGACCAACGTAACCCACGAACATCTGGAATTTCACGGCACCTGGGAGCAGTACCGGGATGATAAGGCCAACCTTTTCCGCGCCCTGGAAAAGTTTGATCATTGCAAGAACCAGTCCCCCGTCCCTTCCTTCGGCGTAGCCAATGCCGATGATCCCAGCGCCGGTTTTTTTGCCACTGCTACCGTACACAAAACCTACACCTACAGTACCCGCAGTAATACTGCGGACCTATCCCTGCGTAGTATAGAGAGCGGTGTTTCGGGCAATTCCTACGAAGTTTTTATTCGGGAGACCGGGGAAGCCGTCGATATTCAGGACCATCTCCCCGGGGCTTTCAATGCGGGCAATGTCCTGGCAAGCCTCCTTACCGTTTCGGGGCTTTTGGGTATCCCCGTGAAGGACCTGGTCCCTCTGGTAACGCAGCTCAAGCCGGTACGGGGCCGGATGACGGCGATCCAAAAAGGCCAGCCCTTCGATGTGTTTGTTGATTACGCCCATACCCCTTCATCATTTGAAACCATCTTCCCCCCCCTCCGGAAAGAACTGCAACGCAGATCGGGCCGGCTTATCAGCCTCTTCGGTTCCGCCGGGGAGCGGGACACCAAAAAACGTCCCGAACAAGGCCGGATAGCAAGCCAATGGTCGGACCTGGTCTTCCTCACCGATGAGGACCCCCGGGGAGAAGTCCCCATGGATATTTTGGAAGAGATTGCCAAGGGTTGCCCGGAACGCAAACGTGGGGAAAACCTCTTCCTCATTCCGGACCGACCCGAGGCCATCCGCAAAGCCTTCTCCCTGGCCCGTCCCGGCGATATTGTCCTCCTTTTAGGGAAGGGGCATGAGAATTCCATCATCTATGCTCAGGAAACCCGGCCTTATGACGAGATTGCCGAGGCGGAGGCGGCTTTGGCGGAAATGGGGTATCCAGGCCGCTAAAGTCGGGTCTTCCGGCGCTCTGCAAAGCCGGTAATGTCCGTAAATTCCAGGGTTGAGCCGTTATCAAGGACCACTTTGCCGGAAAAATAGCCGTAAACCTGGCGGCGACGGAGGGAATGAAGGAACATGGCGCTCCGGTCGAACCGTTCCTGAAGGGGTTTGAAGCGCATTTCAAGCCGGTCATCGTTGCTGGTGAAGTGCCAGGGTTCAAGCCAGTCCGAGGGAGGAATGTGAAAGGTAACCTGATCCAGCTTGTGGAGTTTCCCGTCCACAAAAAAGGCGTTTTCCGTGCCCGTTCCGGTATCGGCGGTACTGTAGCCCACATTGAAACTCAGTTGCAGGCCTTTGTATAATCCGCAGGCGGCGGCCCATAAACGGATATCCGCATGGGGCCTGACCCCCCGGGTCCAGTCGAAGATACCCCAGGCCTTATCCTTAATAAAAACCAACTCCTTACTGCTGAATTGCATAACCCCCTCGGCTATATACCAGGGGGAGCGCCGGGAATACCGGAAGGCATTTTTTTCGCCCCGCCAGGGTAAACAGTTTACTATGGACTCCGCTTCCGGGGGTGGGGACAGCACCACCTCCCCCCGCAGGCTCCGGTGACGTCCAAACCGGGGGATATCCACCTTGATAATTCGGATTCCCCCGGGCATGGCGGAAAAATCAATGACAAACTTTTTCCGGTGAATCCGGGCCGAACCGGTTTCACTATTCGGGGGCAGATCAAAAATCCCCAGGGGGAAGGGGATGATAAAGGGCTGGGTGGACCGTTTTTTATCCTTTAGGGACACCACGGATATGCTGATATACCCCAAACAGCCGCCGTCCAGGACCTCAAAGACCAGCAGGTGGGTAGGGGAAAAAATGATATACCGTTCCGATTCGGTGATGCGCTGGTAGGGGGGGCCCAGGAGATCCTTATCATACGTAAAAAGAGGGGAGCGGGCCCACCCGAAATTCACCGGCCTACCGGATTCGTCCAAAATGGGCCGGGAAGTATCTATTTCAAGGGGGGCCATTGGGATATCATACCGGTAAAGGAGCAGTTGTGGAATATACGGGGATGAAAGCGCTGGTGATGGGGCTGGGCCTCCACGGAGGGGGCCTGGAGTCCGCCCGGTATCTGGCCGGGCACGGGGCGGAACTTACCGTGACGGATCTGCGGGACGAAAAAACCCTGGCCCCTTCGATAGAAAAGATCAGGGCTGCGGGTATCTCCGCCCGTTACGTTTTAGGCCGCCATAACATAGAAGATTTTGAAAATGCCGACCTGGTGATTAAGAACCCCGGTGTCCGTCCAGACTCCCCCTACCTCCGGGCGGCAAAACAAGTGGAAACGGATATTTCCCTTTTCCTGGCAGCTTCCCCCACCCGCCTCATCGCAGTCACCGGTTCCAAGGGCAAGTCCGGCACATCCTCGGCCATCCACTGGGTCCTGGACAAGGCCCGGCAGCGGGGCTTGCTAAGCGGCAAGGCGTACCTGGGGGGCAATATCACCGTTTCACCCCTCACTTTTCTGGATGCCCTGAGCCCGGAGGACGATGTGGTGTTGGAGCTGTCCAGTTGGCAGCTCGGAGACTTGCGGGGGAGGCGCCTTTTGAAACCCCGTGTAGCAGTAATTACCGCCATCATGCCGGACCACCTGGACCGGTATGGTACGATGGATGCCTATGTGGCGGATAAGCGGGTCATCTACCAGGGCCAGGACAGCGGGGACCTTACGGTGGCGGGGGATGATAGCTGGGGATGGAGTTTCCTCGCCGAAACCCCGGGCCGTCCCATGGTCTATGCCCAAGGGCATTTGGCCGAAGCACCTTTGCCGGAAGGGGTTTCCGGGGGCTGGGTGGAAGGGCCTACCGGACCGGGTTTGGCGCGGTTTTGCGGGGAAATTATCGAACTGGTCCCGGCGAAACTCCTGGTTCCGGGGTATCACCAGAAAAAAAACCTCCTCGCCGCAGCTCTGGCCCTGCTGGATCTGGGTTTGCCGGCGGAATTTATTCGGGAAAGCTTGGGGAGCTTCCCCGGCATAGAACACCGGCTGGAATTTTTCCATGAAAACCGGGGGCTGCGGTTCTACAACGATACTGCCGCCACCATCCCCGAGGCGGCAGCCGCTGCGGTGGAGGCATTCGAACAGCCGGTAGTGCTGGTAACCGGGGGAACCGACAAAAACCTGGACTTTAGCCCGCTGGTGGCGGCTGCGCCTAAGGCCAAGGGGATCATCCTTTTGGCGGGGACCGGGAGCGACAAACTTACCGGCCTTCTTTCCGGGGCGGGGATCGGGTATCAAGGGCCATTTGATAATGTGGATGCGGCGGTCAGGACGGCGCTGGAAACGGCCACGGCGGGGGATGTAGTGGTTCTTTCGCCGGGGTGCGCCAGCTTCGGGATGTTTCTGAACGAATTTGACCGGGGGCGGAAATGGAAGGAAGCGGTGTTACAGGCCACCCTCACTGGAAGATGAAATGTATTTGGAAATATCCCGGGAGCCATACAGAACCCGGTGGATTGCAATTGTCCTTTTCTCATCATCTACTTTGTAGAAAACCAGATAATTGGATACCACCATTCGCCTGAAAGACGGGTTATCGCCATAAGCTTCGTACATATAGGGATTCTCCGCCAGATTACCAATTTGCTCTTTCAGGGCTGAAAGGAATTTTACCGGAGTACTGGGATAAAATTGGGCCAGATAGGACTTGATTTCTTTCACATCCTCCCTGGCCAGTTCCAGGTACCCAATTTTATACTTAAAAGGCCATCCCAAAATTCTTCATGGCTTAACCATACCGCATCGGGCTTTCCGGCCGCCGCTTCTGCCTCGGCCAGCTTTTCACGGATATAGCGCCGGTGCGTATACTCTTCATAATCCGCATAATCCTCTATATTGATAAGTACCGCCTCACCCCTTCCCTTGTTGGTTATGATGACCTGATCATGATCCCTCAAAATATCGGTAAGTTTCGCATAGCTGTTCCGCAGATCCCTGGATGGCTTTACATGAACCCTAAACATTGCGTGTATCCTCCATAATGGTTTTACTGTATCATAGTTTGCATACAAAATCAAGTGGAAGAGATCAATGTATCATTGCGAGTTCGTCGGTAATTGCTTTTTCCACAAATCTATTTATCGAAAGTTTTAACTTTCTTGCAGTAATAGCCGCCTCTTTATGTAATTCCGGCGGCAACCGTACATTAAATTTTCCCGAATAGGGCTTTTCCGGTTCCACCTCCTCTTCTTTGCACCATGCAAGATAGTCTTCAATCGAATCCTTAAAGGCCCGCTCAATTTCTTCTACCGTGGTTCCCTGAAAGGTGATAACATCCCGGGTATTAACAATATCCCCATGAAACAGCTTCGCATCCGCGTCATATTCGACGGTTCCTAAATATCCTCTATATTCCATCATACTGCACCCCCGCATTTTCAAGAAATCTTCTTACGGAATTCACCGCCCCTTTATCGGTTGTTTTTTCAGGATGGGGTCGATGAAAAACAGCCCGGACACCATTCAGCTTTATCCTCACCCGCGATCCTGAACCTTCCGATACCTCGCTTCCCAAGGCTATCAAAAGACTTTCAATATCAACCCATAAAATACCGGATAATAGGGGATTTTTGAAAATTGATTCTAACGTTTTTTCATGCTTTGAATTCACCCTTAAATAGTACTATATAATGATACCATTGTCAAACGCCCCCTGAGTCCGCCCCATCCGGCCCCCCCCCTGTAGGACATGCCCGTCAACTTGTAGGGCATGTCCTACCAGGGCCAGCGCATACTTATAGGCTGAACTTCGGGTTTTCCATGAAACAAGAATTTAATCCACGGATTACACGGATTAACACGGATAAAATAAGAAATTGTATTTCCTATCCGTGTATATCCGTGTATATCCGTGTAATCCGTGGACTCTTTTTATTCTTTATCTATTCGATGGATATTACTTAGCAAGTATGCGCTGGCCCTGCATGTCCTACAACGGAGATCCCCCGGTTTATCCGTGGGGGGAGCGATATTACGGGCCGCCTTCGCCTGAGTCCGCCTCACCCTGCTCTTCCAACAGCCGGTCGATGTAGCCCTTGAGGTACTTCCGGCTATCGGGGCTCAGGGATTTGTAGATATCGACGATTTTATGGGTAAAAGGGTCAGCATTATCACAAAAAACCGGTCCCTCACCGGAATTTAGCCAGCTTTCATTAACCGACCATTCCCGGCAAATATCAGCGATAGTCCGCTCGGTGAGATTGATACGGTTTGTTTCAAGGTTGCCGATGTTGGATGTTGAAACCCTAAGCTTACGGGCGAATTCTTCCTGGGTAAGCTTGAGAATATCCTTCCGCAGATGCCGCATACGCTCAGTGATGGTCATTATCGGTAAATCTTTCCTATTAATTAACAATAATAGAAGGAAAATTATCTGTCAATCACAAAATTTTTATCAAAATACTTGACAATGATTATTTTATCTGATAATTTATTACTTACTAACAATGGGGGGTCGAAATGCTCGAAAATGTGGAAGCCAAAGAAATACGGGACGCCTGTGTAGCATTGTCCCCGCCGAACCAACAACGCGCCTATGAGGTTGCCTGTGCGCTTAAATTCGCGGAAGGCAGGACGGTTACGGCTGCCGGTGTAAGCCGTACCGGAGACGGCGATGGAGGCAGGGGTAAGACCAAACGGGACTGAATAAAGGCTTTAACGTCCGGGTCGAATGCAAGGGCTTTACGGTGTCTGTATAGTACCTTTGCCCGGCATTCCGGCGTAGCAATAGATTTACCTATAGGAGGGTAAAAATGAAAAAGAGAGTTTTGATTGGGGGAATGCTTGCCCTGGCGCTGGCATTCGGGATGGTGACCGGTTGTTCAACCTTTGCAACGGTATCGGCATCTGGTGGAGCAGAGTATGAGATTCTTGGTTATCTTGGGGATGGATATGCATCACATAGTGCAGCATTTGAGGCAGCAAAGCAACAATATCCTGAGGCTCAGGCTGTCGTGATAGTTACCGGTAAAGCGGATAACAACCTGATTCCCCAAAAACTTGTTTATGGCTATTATGCGGTAAAATTCGTAAAGGGTACGGCGAAAAAAGGGTTGCTTCCCTTTTAAGCTCTAAGTGTTTAATTCTCCGCCCCATTGCATGAACGGATTGGGGCGGGGTTTTAGCAGCGGAGGCGGTAACGGCGCCACCCAATGACCGATTTACGAAAATTGCTGGCCGCTAATATGAAGTTTCACCGGGGTAGGCTTGGCTTCTCCCAGGGAAAATTAGCCAAAAAAGCGGATACGACGGCCAATTATATTGCATCCATTGAAGCTTGCCGCCGGTTTCCCTCGGTGGAAGTACTTGAAAAGATTGCGGATGTCCTGAACATTGACACCCCGGAACTTTTTTCAATGGAATCCGTGCAAATTTACTCCATAAATCGTCTGGAAGAGGAAATGGTAGGGGAAATCACCCGGATTATTGCCGATTATACGGCAAAAAAGTCTTTTCTATGCTTTTAAAAACATCAGTATGGATTGAATTTTTGGTGAAAAAGATATGGAGGTTTAGCACTCCCCCTATAGCTCCATCATCAGAAATTCCTTCACCCCCATGCAAATAATCCCCGTAGGAGTTACCGCAGGCAGATCGTCTTCCAGGGTAACCACATACTTGGGGAAGTTATCCGGGATACCCTCAAGATTCCCGACCTCCCGCCGGTAGACACTTTCATCGCTTATACGCAAACTTACCTGTACATACAGCTTAACCCCGTCTTTTTCGGCAATAAAGTCTATTTCCTTATCGCCGTCCTTTCCCACATACACGGTGAAGTTTTGCTGAATCAGAAACAGGTATACTGCGTTTTCGATTAACCTTCCCATGTCCAGGGCGGGAGGATTTTTGGCCAGGACATTTCGTAAACCGATATCCTCAAAATAATACTTTTCGCCGATCTCAAATATTTTCACCCCCCCCACTTCGGCACGGGAAACCCTATGTACGATAAAGGATTTTTCAAGCGCCGCAAGATAGGTGATCACCGTTTGTACCGGGATCTGAATCCGCTGATGTTTCAAACAGGTACTGATGTTATTTGCGGAAAAAAGATTCCCGATATTATCCGCCAGATATTCCGCAAGGTTTTCCAGAAACCGGATGTTCCGAATTTTTTCCCGGATAAGCACATCCCGCAGTACTATTGAGTCGTACACATTTTTCAGATACTCCCGTGCCAAACGTTCCTCCCCTGTCGGCAGAGATGCAAGGTAAGGCATCCCCCCGATACGGAGATATTTCCGCAGTGTTTCTGTGGAATTTTCAAGATGATAAAAGCCTAAGAATTCCCGGTAGGCCAGGGGATGAATCTGAAATTGAATATACTGCCCGGCAAGACAGGTAGCTTCGGCAGCTTTGCTGCCGGTGACGTAAATATCGCAGCGTTCTTCCGCATAGAGGGATCGTACCGCCTCTTCAAAATCGGCTATATCCTGGATTTCGTCTATAAATACAAAATTCTTCCGTTCCGGCGCCAACCGGGAAGAGACAAAATCATATAAATCCTCATCGGTCATTACCTGCCGGAACTCCGCAAATTCCGTATTAATATAGATGATATTGGCTCCGGGATCACCTTTCCGTATCTCGTCCATAAGCTGATAGAGGACATAACTCTTCCCCGCCCGCCGCTGTCCCACCAAGACCTTGATGATAGGGGAGCCGATAAAGGGTTTGACCCGCTCAAAATAGAGATCCCTGGGCATATATTCCGGTATAGTTTTCATCATATTTGAAAGTATATCAAATAATCATAAAAAGTTTCAATCATGTTGGAAACTATTATATGACAAACGGTCAATGTAGCCCCTGAGGTACTTCCGGCTAGTAGATTTTGAGCTAATTCCTTATAGTATAAAGAATTAGCATTGCAACAACGTCGTCATAATACGAAAAGTTCCTTCCCCTTGACTAAAAATAGTATAAAAAAAGTATTTGGAAATCACAAAATATGTATCAGTAACTCTTGACAAATATTTTTTTGCATGTTATTTTTCTAAAACTATGACAGTAAGTCATATAATTCCAGCACTAACAAAGGGGAGGCCGAAATGCTCGAAAATGTGGAACCCAAAGAAATACGGGACGCCTGTGTAGTATTGTCCCCGCCGAACCAACAACGCCCCTATGAGTGGGACTGAATAAAGGCTTTAACGTCCGGGGCAAATGCAAGGGCTTTACGGTGTCTGTATAGTACCTTTGCCCGGCATTCCGGCGTAGCAATAGACTTACCTATAGGAGGGTAAAAATGAAGAAAATGTTTCTTTTAGTCGGTGCGGTGGCACTTGTGGCGCTCTTTGCAAGCTGTGCGTCAACTCCGGCCGGCGGGATGTTTGGCGGGCCTGGACCGGCATTTAGCGAAGTAAATGGTAACTCGGTAAAGACCGGGGAAGCCAGCTCTGTCGTGGTTTTAGGGGTTTTTGGGAAAGTTTCCTATCCCCCCGCATGGCAAGTAGCGAAGGACAACGGCATTACGAAGATTGCCACGGTTGAATATTACAAACAACCTGGTGTCTTGGGATTCACGACTAAGTACTTCACCTACGTAACCGGTGAATAAGCAGTAGAGAAGCTATTTGACCGCCCTGTAGCCCACCGATGCGGGGCGGTCTCTTCCCATTTCTCCAACGTATCAGATCATATAATCAAAGAAGTCATCCTGCAGGAACTCTTTCTGCTCCCACTTATCCGCTTGTTCACCGGACTTAAACTGAAGTTCCGGGTTTTTAACACTGACCTTGGTCATTTCCGGCACCGACTTGGTAACAAAAGCATTACTGCCGATAACAACCCCTTCGCCGATAACCGTACCGCCCCCCAGGATTGAAGCTCCGGAATAGATGGTCACATGATCCTCAATGGTGGGGTGACGCTTCACGTCCTTCAACACCTGGCCCCCACGGGTGGAAAGGGCTCCCAGGGTAACCCCCTGGTAGAGCTTTACGAAGTTGCCAATCACCGTGGTCTCGCCGATAACGATCCCCGTACCATGGTCGATAAAAAAATGATGTCCGATGGCTGCCCCGGGGTGTATGTCCACGCCGGTAACGTTGTGGGCGTGTTCGGTCATGATCCGGGGGATCAGGGGCACATGCAGTTTGTAAAGTTCATGGGCCAGGCGGCTCACCATGATGGCGTAGATGCCGGGATAGGAGGAGATGATCTCGTCCTTGCTGAATGCCGCAGGGTCCCCGTCGTAGGCGGCGGAAACATCCATGGCAAGATAATCCCGGATTTCCGGCAGCTTCGCCAGGAACGTATAGGCAAGTTCCTGCGCCAGGACGTCAACGGTTTTCGCATCCGCCCCGGCGTATTCCTCCACATGCCGGATCGCACGGGCAATCTGCAGCGAGAGATGAAAACTCACCTCCTCCAGGAGGTCCCCGGCGTAGTATTCCAGGGAGCCCGCGGAGATTCCCTTCTTCCCAAAATAGCCCGGAAAGAGAAGACACCGCAGTTTTTCTAAGGTTTCGATGATAACACTCCGGTTCATCTGATATCCCATATCAATCTTGATGATCTCTTCGTGATCCTCGTAACTTTGAAGCAGTAATCCTACCAACTTCTTTACCCGGGTATTATCGGTTATTCCCATAACGCTTCCTTAAAATCCTAACGCCGCACCAGAGCGAACAGCGCCCGCACCAGGGCCTCAATCTCGCCGGGGGTGTTGTAGAACGCCACCGAGGGCCGCACCGTGCCTTCCAGGCCAAAGCTCCGCAGCACCGGTTGGGCGCAGTGATGCCCCGCCCGTACCGCAATGCCCTGGGTATTCAGGTACTTGCCAACCGCTTCGTTTTCGTAGCCCTCCAGCACAAAGGAAAGCACACTGGCCTTGAGCGGCGCCGTGCCGATAAGCATCAACCCCGGCACTTTTGCTAATTCGGTCATGCCGTACCGGACCAGTTCGTGCTCATACGCGCCGATATTCGCAATGCCAATCCCGCCGACATAATCCAAAGCCGCCCCGAGCCCTACCGCGTCGGCGATATTTCCCGTGCCTGCCTCAAACTTATACGGCGGCGCCTGGTACAGGGTCCGCTCAAAGGTCACATCGGCGATCATGTTGCCGCCGCCCTGGTAGGGCCGGGCCGCCTCCAGCACATCGGTCTTTCCGTACAGGACCCCTATCCCCGTGGGGGCGAATATCTTGTGCCCCGAAAAGACAAAGAAGTCTGCATCCAGCGCAGTAACGTTCACCGGCATGTGGGCCACCGATTGCGCCCCGTCGATAAGGACCCGCACCCCTTGTGCGTGGGCGATGTGGATCAGCTCCTCCACCGGCACTACGGTCCCCAGTGCGTTGGACACCTGGGTGGCCGCCACAAACTTCGTGCGGTGGTTAAAGAGCCGGGTATACTCCGAAAGAATTAACTGCCCGGTCTTGTCGATGGGGGCCGCCCTTAGTACCGCCCCGGTTTCCTGGGCAATAAGCTGCCAGGGCACAATGTTAGCGTGGTGCTCCAGCACAGTAAGGATGATCTCATCCCCCGGCTGGAGGTACTGCTTTACATAAGCCTGGGCCGCAAGGTTAATCCCCTCGGTGGTACCCCGCACAAAAACGATGTTGTCGGGACCGGGCGCCCCGATAAACCGGGCAACCTTTCCACGGGCCGCTTCGTAGGCATCGGTGGACCGGGCGGCCAGTTCATGGGCTCCCCGGTGGACATTGGAATTTTCGTGCTCGTAATAATAGGTAAGCCTGTCGATCACCTGCCGGGGCCGTTGGGTGGTGGCGGCATTATCAAGCCACACCAAATCATGTCCATTTACCTTTTCCGACAGTATGGGAAAATCCTTCCGTATCGCCGACAGTTCATGGGTCCCCACATAGATGCTTTTTCCCGGTTGTTGAGCCGGCGGCAGTATCCCTGTTGCCCGTGCAAACTTAACCGAAGGGCATGCCTCGGGGAAGGGGTTATCCTTGGACAGCACAATGGGCGCATAAGCCGCAGGCTCCGTGTTGGGCTTTCCAGCCGATGTAGCCTGCGCCGCTATTTTGGCGGCTCCTCCCAGGGCAGCGTTGTCGGCAGCCGCAGCGTATTCGGCGGCTCCGGCCAAGGCGGCGCTTTCTATCGACCCGGCATAAGCGGCAGCCTCCGCAGCCCCGGGGATACCACCGGCATACCCGGCGGCATATTCCACCGCGGCCGCAGCGGTACTACCCGCAGCAGAACCGGCGGCCAGCGCAGACGCGGGATCATCCAAAACCGCGCCTAAGACGAGGCTCTCGTCCAGGATACGCAGGTAGTCTGCTTCGGTAAGAACTCCCGGTAGAGATGGCGCGAGTGGAACGGCGATAAACGACTGGGCTGATTGGTCCGCCAATGACGCCGCTGCTTGATTTCCGTAAGGTGCAGCTTGGCTTCCATAGGACGCAGCATTACTGCCGTACTGGGCAGCTTGAGCCGCCAAGGGCGCCACCGATGCTGCGGCTTGTTCAGCATAACCCGCCACTTGGCCCGCTTCGTTCCCGGGTGTTGGCGCGGCAAATTCCGGAAAGTACGCCGCAGCCAATACGGCAATATCCGCCGCAGACGGAAGCCGGAAACCAGTAGGTTCCTGAGCCGGAACCGGGTTGTACTCTTGCCCCGGAAATTCCTTAATTGAGGGCGTAGTCATAGTAATCACCTACCTCTACTTCTTCCAGCACGGCGATGGCATCGTCCGCGAGGATGGCGGCGGAGCAGTACAGGGAAAGGAGATAGGACGCAACGCCGTTGTCATCGATGCCCCGGAACCGGACCGAAAGGCCCCGTGACTGTTCGCCGGGAAGCCCCGCCTGGTACAGGCCGATAACGCCCCGCTTGGCCTCGCCGGTGCGGACCAGGAGGATGTTAGTTTTCCCCGCCTTGCCCTTGGGGTTTTTCAGGCCGTCCACAAACAGTTTATTGGTGGGGATGATGGGAATGCCGCGCCACGCAATAAAAGTACCGCCGGCGATGTTCACGGTGACCGGCGGAACGCCGCGGCGGGTGCATTCACGCTCGAATGCCGCGATGGCACGGGGGTGGGCCAGGAAGAAGGAAGGGTCCTTCCACACCTTGGAGATCAGTTCGTCAAGGTCGTCCGGCATGGGACGGCCGTACCGGGCTTGAAGGCGTTGGGTGTCGGTAATGTTTTTCAGCAAACCGTAATCATCACTGTTGATGATCTGGCTCTCCTGCCGTTCCTTGAGGCTTTCGATGCCCAGGGCAAGCTGTTCCTTTACCTGATCGAAGGGGGCGCTGTATACGTCCGAAACCTTGGTGTCCACATTGATGATGGTGGCAATAGAATTGAGCTGATACTCCCGGGGTTTGGCATGGTATTCAACATAGCCCTTGGGAATCTCCACCTTCTTGGGGTCCTGGCTGCACAGCGCGTCCAGGGGAGAATCTCCTTCAACAACCCTGTTCACCCGGTAGATACCCGCTTCCAGCCCCTTAAATTCCAGAACCTTGGTGAGCCACCGGGGGGTCAGCGCGCCGTATTGGGGCGGGGTCTTCGTAACGTTCGCAAGCTGAGAAGCCGCTTCCTTTCCTAATGCATTCAATGCATTCTTTTCTGCCATGTTATTCTCCTTTGTGTATTTAATAAACCGGCAGAGAGGTGTCAACCTCCCGTGCCCAGGCGTTTATGCCGTCCTTAAGATTCAGAAGCCGGCCGGTATAGCCCGCTTCCCGTAATGCCCGGATAGCGAAGATACTCCGCTGCCCAATCTTGCAAATGAACACCGCGTCGATATTCGGGTCAAACTCATCAATACGCCGGGCCGTCTGCCCCAGGGGGATGACCTTGGCCTGGGGAAATTTGACGATAGCCCGCTCATGGGGTTCCCTGGTGTCGATGATCTGGATAGGATCGTTCTTATCCAGCCTATCCTTCAATTCCTTCGCAGTAATACTCTCCACGGGCTCCACGGTATTACTTTTTTTGAGGCCGCAGAATTGCTCGTAGTCGATAAGCTCATGAATGGTAGGCTCCTTGCCGCAGATGGGGCAATGGGGGTCCTTGTCCAGTTTGAGTTCCCGGAACTTCATCTTCCATGAATCAAAGAGGAGGAGCCGTCCGGTAAGGCTGTCCCCGCCCCCCACAATAAGCTTGATCACCTCGTTGGCCTGGATGGTACCAACGATGCCCGGCAAAACACCAACCACACCGCCCTCGGCGCAGGAGGGGACCAGTCCCGGCGGGGGCGGTTCCGGATAGAGGCAGCGGTAACAGGGGCCTTCCTTGGCGTAGAACACCGACGCCTGCCCCTCAAACTGGAAGATGGAGCCGTACACATTGGGTATCCCCAAAAGCACGCAGGCGTCGTTCACCAGGTAGCGGGTCTGGTAGTTATCCGTACCGTCGGCCACTACATCGTAATCCTTCATAATGTCTAGCGCATTTTCACTTGAGAGCATAGTATTATAGGTAACAACATCGCAGTAGGGATTGATACTCTTGATACGATCCTTGGCGGAGGCCACCTTGGGCCGCCCCACATCACGGGTTCCGTGGATCACCTGGCGTTGAAGGTTTGACTCCTCCACAAAATCGAAGTCCACAATCCCCAGCTTCCCTACACCTGCCGCCGCAAGGTACAAGGCCAACGGCGCCCCCAGCCCGCCGGTCCCCACAATGAGCACCCGCGAAGCCTTGAGCCGCTTCTGCCCCTCAATGCCCACCTCGGCCAGGAGCAGGTGACGGCTGTACCGGCCTATTTCTTCATTGGTGAGATCCGCTAATGTTCTGTCCTTAATAACACTATCTGCCATTCAAAAAACCCTTACAAGAATTTTCAACCGCAAAGGCGCCGAAAGCGACTAAGGAAGGAAAAGATACGAAACGGGGTATTTCCTTTGTCGCCTTCGCGGTTTTATTCCTCTTCATCTTCTTCTCAAGCCCCACCCGCAATTGCCGGTACCAGCATGATGGTTCCCCCATCGGCAACTTTGGTGTCCAGCCCCTGGAGCTTCTTAATGTTATCCTCTCCCACAAACACATTGATGAAGGACCGCAATTCGGCCCCCTGGTAGAGATGCTGTTTAATGTCCGGGTAGGCATCGGCAAAATTCCTAATCGCCTCCCCCACCGTAGCTCCCTCGGCGCTCACTTCGGACTTACGATCCGTAAAGTTCCTCAATGCCGTGGGTATCAAAATTGTCACTGCCATATTTTCCTCCTCCTCAAAGCCGCTTAATGTGTTCCTGCACAAATTCCGACCGGTCCGTTTTCAGCTCCCAACTGGTAAAATCACCGGCCTTTCCCTTATCCACCGCCGTAATGATGTAGGAATAGTACGGCAGGGCGTGTTCCTTGTCATAGTCCGAAGGCTTTGCCGGATGGTCCGGATGGGAATGGTAAAACCCCAGCACATCCAGTTTGCGCTTCCGGGCAGCCAGTTCCGCCTTCATCAAATCCTCCGGCTCAATGCGGAAACGGTGATACTGTTCACCCGCCTCCCGGGCATTCTCAATGGGGATGCTGTCCGTCATCACCCGGCTATTGTCATCAGCAATACTGCCCAGTATAATACCACAGCACTCGTTGGGATAGGCGCGCTCTCCTTCCCTGCGGATAGCCTCCTCCCGGTCTGCGGAAAGGGTGATCACCGCGTGCCCCCTTCATCCCAGAAATTGTCCGACAGATACCGTGACCCGCTGTCTCCCAAAACGGTGACCACCACCGAGCCCTTGGGCAGGGTCCGCCCAAGCCGGAGTGCGCCCACCACATTAGCCCCGGCGCTGATCCCCACCAGGAGTCCCTCCTCAGAGGCAAGCCGCCGGGCCATGGCGTAGGCCGACTCAGTGTCCACCTCCACAAAGCCCTCGGGCAGGGTTTCGTCGTAGATCCCCGGCTTGATGGTGCTCCCCATGTGCTTGGTCCCCTCGATACCGTGGAAGGGGGAATCGGGCTGCACCGCGTAGACATGGACAGCCTTGTTGTATTCCTTCAGCCGCCGGGAGGTCCCCATAAAGGTGCCCGAAGTTCCCAAACCGGTGATGAAGTGGGTCACCGTACCCCCGGTCTGCTCCCAAATCTCAATGCCGGTTGAGTTGTAGTGGGCCCGCCAGTTGACATCGTTGTTGTACTGGTTGGGGAAGAAGTACCGGTCCGGGTCCCTGGCAACCGCCTCCTTGACCGCCAGAAAAGCGCCGTCGGAACTTTCCAGGGGGCTGGTCTCGACAATCTCCGCATGGTAACACTTCATGATCCGCTTCCGTTCTGCGCTGGCATTGGCGGGCAGGTAGATAAGCGCCGGATACCCCAAAGCCGCCCCAAGCATGGAGTAGGCGATCCCCGTATTGCCGCTTGACGCGTCGATGATGGTCTTCCCCGGCCTAAGCGCCCCCTGCTCCAGCCCGGCAAGGATCATCGCCCTGGCCGCCCGGTCCTTCACGGAACCGCTGGGGTTGCAGAACTCCGCCTTGGCAAAAAGGGATACCCCGGGGATATCCTGCGCAATTTTTTTCAGCTCCAGGAGGGGCGTATTCCCCACTAAATCAAGGATATTCATCATCAATCCTATTATAGCACATTGTACCCTATAATGTCTATCATATTGATAGGGTATAATCATCATTTTCTTTTAAAAATATAGCACACTTCCATAGGACCGGTACATATGATATTCTTTTATGGCAGGAATTCCGAATTTAACCATATAGTAAAGAGAATTAAGGAGAAGAATAAACACAGAGAACACAGAGAAAGAAAAAAAGAGGACACAGAGGGAAGGATAAACACTATTTTCTCGGTGGTCTCTGCGTATCCTCTGTGCCCTCTGCGTTAAAATTCTTCATCGGTATATCTCGTTTTTCGTATGCTTTCTCTAATTTGGAATTCCTGCTTTTACGGTGGTATTCTTTTATAAGGAAGGTTTGATATGAAGGTAACGCGGATAACGGAACTTGGCAAACGGGAAGCTACGGTTCTGGAAAATGAGCATTCCCGTATCCTGGTGGATGATCAGGGCGGGATGGTTCCCGAACTTTCCTACCACGGGGAAAATCATTCAATTAACGCCCATTGGATTCCCTGGTTCCGGGGCAATTCCGGGAAGGCCTTTAACGCCGCAGAGCATGGCGGTTTCTGGAAGGGGGGGCTGCTGTATGATCTTGCCGGTAATTTCCCCTGCCTGCCGAATTTCGGCCCGGACCATACCGTTGACGGGGTGGCCCTGCCCGCCCATGGCTGGACTTCTCAGGAGCCCTGGCGCTTTGTAAACAGCGGCGTTGACAAAGAAACCGGGGGCGCCTGGGCGCTTTCCACCCTGGAGAGCCCGGATGCAAAGATGCCCCTGTCGTTTAGCAAAATTGACGCTATTTTCCCCTCCCAACCGGTCCATTACACCGCCATCCGGGTAACAAACAAGGGGGACCGGGACCTCGAAATTGTCGCAGCCTGGCATAATACGGTTGGCGCTCCCTTCCTCCAGGCAGGCTGCCGGCTCTCAGGCGCTGCGGATCGCTGGATTACCCCGGCCGCCGGCGGAGAGTTTGATCCCACCACCCGGCTTGCCTTGGGGAAGGAATTCCCTTCCCTGGATAAAGCGCCCCTGGCAAAGGGCGGTACGGTGGATCTTTCCCTGGTACCCGGACCCCTGGGGTATACCGATTTTGCCGCCGGAGCCATTCCCGCTTCAGCCCGGCTCGGCTGGTCCGCCGTGGTGAACCCGGCGCTTAAACTGGCCTATGTTTGTTTCTTCACCGGTCAGGCCGCCGCGGGACCCGAGGACATTATCCTTCGCTTTAATGAATACTGGATGCAGTACGGCGGACGCCCCTTTACTCCCTGGGCGGCATACGAGGGCGGCATGGACCAGACCTATTGCCTTGGCACGGAAAACGCCGTAAGCGCCTATGCCTACGGCCTTGAATACTCCCGGAAAACGAAAACCCTCCTGGGCGCTCCCACTACGGTGATCATCCCCGCCAAAAGTGAACGGATTCTCCGTTACGGTACCCTCTTTGCCCCCTATGAATCCACTCTGGATGAGGGCATACGCACCATTGAAAGCGCGGATTCCAAACTGGTCTGCGGCGGGGTCGGGGGGGCTTGGGCATTTAATGCGGACCCGGCTTTTAAGGCCTTGAAAAAGCTGGAGGCAAAAACGGCGGCGGTGAATTAAGACGCCCGGTTATGCAAATTCGCGCACAGCCTTGAACATCGCAACCACGTTGGCCGGCGGTACCGAACCTGCATTTTTATCTGCCCCTTGCCTACAAGGGCGCCTATCGTTTTGATATTCCCTTCGGTATGACAAAACGAGATCCCATTGACATGGACCTGCCATCGGAAAGTTTTGTCCTGGCGGAGAATCCCGGCGGCGCCGCGTCGCTTGCCCTCTTCTCCCGTGATAAATACGGTTTCCGCTGCCGGGAGGACAGCGTGTCCTTGACCCTGATCCGCGGCGCCTATGACCCGGACCTGACCCCGGAAACGGGCCGGCACCGGATTGCCTTTGCCGTTGCGCCCTTTACCGGAAACGCCATCAGTAATGACGCCTTGGCAGAGGAAAGCTTAGCCTACTGCCATCCCCTGACGGTCATCTCCGGTAAAAATCACGGCGGGAACCGTACCCCCGCAGAAAGTCTGTTGGAACTCCGGTCCGGCAGTATCGTCCTTTCGGCGGTCAAACGCCCTGAAACGGGGGGTAAACGGCTTCTACTGCGGGTATACGAGATCGACGGTAAAACGGCTCAGGCTGAATTCAAACTAGGATTCACCGCCTCCGCCGCATACTACACCGATGTTACCGAGCGGGAACACCTGGGGGACTGTGGTCTGAAAGATGACGGCAGAACACTTATCTTTGAGGTTCCGCCTTATGGAGTGCGGACGGTGATAGTGGAGCTGCGGGTGTAGTGGTTAAGCACCGCCCACTTGATGCCGCGGTACAACAGGACGCCGGGCGGCTATCTTGACATCCAATGTCAAATCAGCCGAAACTTATCCTATGGCTTATATCAAACGTCATGCGGAGCAAACAATCCGGGAATTCAGCCACCACCACTCCGATATTTTTAGTGGGCATCCCCGCCAGGCCCATCTA
>BNUW01000028.1 GCA_025997655.1 Spirochaetia bacterium | reverse complement strand
CTCTGCTTAAGACATTACAACTGGGGAAAAAATACAGCCTCAGGCTCAAACGCCGTATACTGAGTTGGGGCTTTGAGCAACATCTTGAGGCCGTCCTCGCGCTCTGATCCTTCATGCGTTTGTCGTGAAAGGGTTCCAACCCACTCCGCAATCTGTTTTGCCACCGCCTCCCGGTCCAGCTTTGCGGGGTTTATAAAATCAATCTCAGCGGCAATGATGTTCCCCGGGAGCAGCGCCTTAAACTTATCCATGGCCTTCCCCTTCCCACCGCCATGGCATATGAAAAGGCCCAGCTTCTTTCCGCTAATCCTCGTTTGCGCAATGAAGCTCTGTAATGCCGGCGCCGGGGAACCCGCCCAGACCGGCCCGCCGATGATGATACGGTCGTAATCTTCTATTGTTACCGTATAGGGTTTGAGTTTGGGGCGTGCATGGGTAAGGACCTGCTTCCCGCCCCAGGCATACTTTGCAAAGCCGGTCCGCACCTTTTCATCTTCGGTTTTGAGTTCCAACACATCCGCATCCGCAGCTTTTTTAAGTTCCTCCGCCACCACGGCGCTGTTACCATCGTAGGAATAATAGACAATTAAGGTTTTCATAGTAGCCTCCTTCACTGTTTTTATGGTAAATTATAGGGAGAGTGTTTGCAAGCCGTGAATATTGAAAAATCGCCCCTGCGTATCTTTGCCGCCTATTACCGCCCGCATTGGAAGCTCTTTGCGGCGGACATGTTCGCCGCATCCCTCATTGCCGCGGTGGATCTGGCCTTCCCCATGATGACCAAGTACACCATTGAGCATTTCCTGCCGAATGGCCTCTACAAGTTTTTCTTCATCATGATAGCCCTGATGGTGATAATGTACCTGCTCCGTATGTGCTTTACCTACTTTATCACCTATTGGGGGCATACGGTGGGGGTCTACCTTGAGGCGGACATGCGCCGGGACCTTTTCAGCCACCTTCAGCAGCTTCCCTTTTCCTTTTACGATAATCACCGCACCGGCCAAATCATGTCCCGGGTAACCACCGACCTCTTTGACGTAACCGAGCTTGCCCACCACGGTCCGGAGGACCTGTTCATTTCCGTTATCACCCTGGCGGGCTCCATCTTCCTGGTCTTTACCATCCGCTGGGAAATGGCCCTGGTACTGTTAGTGTTTGTACCCTTCATGCTATTTCACATCCTCCGTTCCCGTTCCACCATGATGAAGACCGCCCGGAAGGTGAAGGAGCGGACCGCCGAAATAAACGCCGCCCTGGAGTCAAGCATCTCCGGCGTCCGTATCGCCAAAGCCTTTACCAACGAGTCCTACGAAACCACCAAGTTCCGGGGGGGTAACGAAAACTACAAGACCGCCCGAAAGTTTTACTACCGTTCCATGGCAAACTTTCAGAGCCGCTTAGATTTACTGCTCCACCTGCTCAACGTGCTGGTAATTGCCGCCGGGGGTTTCCTTATCATGAAAGGCAGGATGACCCTGCCGGAACTTATCGCCTGCAACCTCTTTGTGTCCGCATTCCTCCAACCCATCCGGCGGCTGCAAAGTTTTGTGGAGCAGTACACCACCGGCATGGCCGGATTCGGCCGTTTCGTAGAGATCATGCGCCTCCGGAGCGATATTACCGAGAAAGCGAACGCGGCGGTTCTGGACAATGTCCGGGGTGATATTGTATTTACCGATGTAAGTTTTTCCTACAACAACAATGTTACGGTTCTGGATCACATCAACCTGTCCATCCCCGCAGGCGGCGCCATTGCTTTGGTAGGTCCCTCAGGCGGCGGCAAGACCACCCTCTGCCACCTTCTCCCCCGGTTCTACGAAATCCGCAGCGGCAGTATTACTATTGACGGCACGGACATCCGTGAGGTGACCCTGGAATCCCTGCGAAGAAACATCGGCATAGTCCAGCAGGACGTATTCCTCTTTGCCGGAACCGTCCGGGACAATATCAAGTACGGCAGAATCGACGCCGCCGATGACGAGATGATCGATGCCGCCAAACGCGCCGACATCCACAAGGACATTATGAAACTTCCCGACGGCTACGACAGCCTGGTGGGCGAGCGGGGGGTCAAACTTTCCGGCGGCCAAAAACAGCGGGTCAGCATCGCCCGTATCTTCCTGAAAAACCCGCCCATCCTGATCCTGGACGAGGCCACCTCCGCCCTGGACACCGCCACGGAACTGCGTATCCAGCACGCCCTGGAAGAATTATCCCGTGGCCGCACCACCCTGGTCATCGCCCACCGCCTCTCTACCATCCGCAGCGCCGACTCAATCGCCGTGATCACCGACGACGGCATCCAGCAGCAGGGCTCCCACGAATCGCTCCTTGCCGCAGGCGGCCTCTATGCTGAATTATACGCCGCCCAGTTTGCCGCACCTTAGCACTTCCCCCTCCAGGGTATTGGGGGTGGCGGTAGGAAAAGTATGGGGGTTGTATTATTGTTTTTTTATGGATCAGGTTCTTCTTCGTCAGTCAATACGGCTCGCTGCTCAGGTTGGCTTTTCCCGCTCCGGCGGGCCGGGGGGGCAGAATGTTAATAAGGTGAATACTAAGGTGACGCTGCGGCTGCGGCTGGATGATCTGGCGGGGCTTACGGAGGCGGAGATGAACCGGCTGCGGGAAACCCTTTCGTCAAGGATTTCTGCGGGCGATTCCGGGGAAGCGGAAATTGTTATTGCCTCCAGCGAGGAGCGGTCCCAGCGGACTAACCTGGAGCGGGGGCTTTCCCGGCTGGAAGCCCTGATCAGTATCGCGGCCCGGCTCCCTAAACTCCGGCGGCCAACCAGGCCAAGCCGTGCCAGCCGGGAACAGCGGCTCCAGGCCAAGCATATTCACGGGCGCAAAAAGCAGGAACGGCAGCGGCCGGGGCCGGAGTAGTTCATCCCCTTCACTTACCACCAAAATTTGCCGATACTAGAAGCGAAAATGAATAGCCTCCGGTTTTCACGCTTAGTTGTCGTTCTCCTCCTTTCCCTGGCTGCTTTCGCCCCCCTTTCTGCCCTGGATCTGCCTATCCGGCGCATCCCCGATGATTCGTCCCTGCGCAGTGCTCTGGTGGATTCCTGGTTTAAGGGGAATCCTACGGCGGTACTGAACAGGGAGCGGCTGCTCCAAACCCTGCCCGGCGGCGGGCGGGTTGAAGTGCGGATTGAGGCGAAGGAGGATGAGTTTGGAATCGTCCTGGCACGGGAGCTGAATGGTTCCTTTCCCGGCTGGGCTCAGGGCTCCTGGGTTCTGACCCGCCGGGTGAGCGATGGCAGGGCTCTTCGGATACGGGTTTTCCCCCAGAGTGATTTGTATACCTATGTTGAGTTCAAACCTTTTTCCGCAGACAGGTGCGTGATGGATGTGGTGATCTACAATGCCTATGTGGTCAATGCCCTGCCCCTGCCCGTTTCCTTTGAACGGCTCCTGACGCTGCCCTTGGAGGAACTCCTGGCTCTGGCGAAGGATAAATTTCCCCTTCGGTACTTTGAACCCCAGCCGGATTTCTACCGGGATGTCCGGAAATTTATTGGCGAAGTCCGGAAACGGCTCCCGGAGCTGCAATTCCGGGATGACGGCGCCTTGGACGAAAACGGCCGGTATGTGTTTATCGACAATTTGGCGGCCCAGAATGGGGATGGCGGGATAGGTCCCGGGCTTAACTGTTCCGGCTTTGCCAAATGGGTGGTGGACGGCATACTCAGGCCGGTCACGGGGCAGCGGCTTTCCATTGGCCCCCTTAAAGCGCCCTTTGGGGATAGGGGGTCCGGGTTCACCAAGCCCTGGGAGTCCTTACGGGACCCCTTTTTCGGCCTGGACTGGACCCGGAACCTTGCGTCCATCGCGGGGAAGGTTTTGCGGGATCCGGTCTTTGGGGACTTGACGGAGATTGAGGTCCGGGACGCCCCCTTTTCTGCGGTGATACGCCGGGATAGGCAGGGCCCGGTGGCACAATCCTTTCCGGGCTACCTTACCGACGCGGGCTTCGGCATTGAGGGGATACATGCCCTGCTGTATACCCTGGCCATTGACGAACCGGGCCGGATCTACCTCGCCTCGGTAAACACCGAAATGGGTCCCCCCACCACGGCGGACAATCTCCGGGGGATGCCCCGGATGCGGCAGCATTTCCATGTGGCGGTGCTGGTCCCCTATTTCAACGAATACGGTAATTTCCGTGTTGCCCTTTTTGAGAGCGCCGAGGAAACCCAGTTTAGTGTCTTTAAAACCCGGTATCCAAACCATTACTATGTCAATTTGGTCCGCGTCCCCGTAGAAATTACCTTTGATCCATAGTATAAAGGTTCCATGCGAGAGGATATCCGAGGGGTTGCCTTCGATCTGGACGGGACCTTTTACCCGAATTACCGGTTTTATATGCGCATTATCCCCTTTGTGATAAAGGAATGGCGGTACCTCCTGGCTTTTAGCAAGGCCCGGACTCATTTGAGAAAGACCTTTCGGGATGGTAATTTTTACGACCTTCAAGCGCTGCTGATGGGGGAAATCCTGAAACAGGATGGGGCTCTGGTTAAGGACCGGACGGAACGGCTTATCTACCGGGGCTGGGAACCGCTGTTTAAAAAGGTAAAGCTCTATCCCCATGTCGGAGAAACCCTCTCCGCCTTTAAGTCCGCGGGGTGTGTCCTGGGGCTCCTCTCGGACTTTCCCGCCGAGCAAAAACTGAAATACCTTAACCTGGACGGATACTGGGACACGGTGATCTGCTCGGAGCATACCAACCGTTTAAAGCCGGACCCGGCGCCGTTCCGGGAACTTGCCCGAAGAATGGCCCTGCCGCCGGAGCAGATACTCTATGTGGGGAACAGCGTTTCCTACGATATTATCGGGGCGAAGCAGCAGGGAATGAAGGCCGCCCTGGTGACGGGTCCCCTGGGCCGCCACCGCCGGAATACGGGTAATGCGGATTTTGTCTTTTCCGACTATCGCCAATTACGCGCATTTGTGCTAAATTAAAACCACATGAGCTTTTTTACGGTTGGCAACCTTTTAACCCTGGGCATCGTTGCCCTGGCGCTCATCCTCTTCCGCAAGTCCGACAGGACTAACCGTTCCCTGGAGAAGCTGCGTAAGTACGCGGATCATCTTAAGGAAGACCTGACGGAATTTGCGGCTCAGAAAGAAGCCGCCGTCCTGGATTACGGGGTACAGTTGGATGTCCATCAGAAACAAGCCAAGGAGCTGATGAACCGGCTCCAGCTTAGCGAAGAAGCTATGGCCGCGAAGATCGCAGCGGTGGCGGATCTTAATGAAAAAATAAAAACCTACGATTCCACCCTGGGGGAACTGGTCCGCATGACGGTACGGGTGCAGGAAAATCTGACCCGTATCAAGGAAGAATCCCCCTTTGTGGAGGGAGTAGGAAAGCGGGTAAGCGAGGCCAAGGAAAAACTTTCTTCTATAGAGAAAGGTTTTGCGGACCTGGAACTGCGCTTTGAGCGGGAAAATGCCGAGTCCCTGGAACACACATCGGCTTCCCTTGTTGCGGTGATGAAATCCACCGTATCGGACCTGCAAGTTACGGCGGAAACCATTGAGCGCCGGGTAGAGGACCATCGGGATGAAATAAACCGGATAGAACAGGAGCGGGCGGCAAACCTTGCCCGGGATATGGCTCTTATCGAAAAAACCTTGCAGGATGCGGTGGAAGCCGCCGCGCTCCGGACGGATAAAATGGAAGAGGCTGCCCTGGTTAAGCTCCGGGAACAGGCTATGGAACGCCTTCAGGGCTTGAAGACCCTGGTGGAGGATAAACTCCGCGATTACCAGGAAACCGGTAAGGCACAACTCACGGACATACAGGATGCGGTACGGAATATCAAGGAAGACTGGAAGACGGATCATGCGGAGATGGAACGGGAGCAGTTGGCCCATAAAGAGGCTTGGGGAGCCATGTTAAGCCAGACGGATACCGTCGTAAAAGAACTGGAGGGGCGGCTTGTGGCTCTGGACGGTCAAACCGCTAACGCGGCTGCCCGGATGAAAGAGCAGCTTTCCAAGGCCGTTGAAGAGGAATGGCAGAAAGCCGTCGGGGAACTGGAACTCCAAATTCGGGACAACCGGGAAGCCTGGGAAACCATATTAAACCGGGCGAATACCGATTTCCAGGGGATAGATGCTACGGTAAAAGAACTGGAGGGGCGGCTTGTGACCCTGGATGGTCAGACCACCGATGCGGTTGCCCTGATGACCGAGCGGCTCTCACAGACCATTAAAGAAGAAAGCGAAAAAGTCCTCTTAGCGGCGGACGCCAAACTTGAAGACTACCGGGAAGCCCAGGCCCGGGAATTTGAGCGCCTGGGGGCTCTTTCTAAGGAAGTGTGGAAAGCGGGGCATGCGAAAATTGAGCAGGAACAGCGGACCCATAAAGAGGAATGGCGGAAGGATGTGGAGGAACTGGGAATCCAAATCCGGGACAACCGGGAAGCCTGGGGAACTATCCTTAACCGGGCAAATACCGAAGTCCAGGGGATAGATACCGCCGTAAAAGAGTTGGAAGGACGGCTTAAGGCTCTGGACGGGCAGACCACCGATGCGATTGCCCAGATGAAGGAGCATCTATCCCGGATCATTGAAGCTGAAGGCCAAAAGGCGCTGGAATCGACGGATGCCAAGCTTGAGGAATACCGGGAGGCCCAGGCCCGGGAATTTGAGCGCCTGAGAACCCTGTCGGATGATACGGCCCTATTGGATGAGGAACTGCGCCGGTATATGGCGGAAACGGAAAACCGGGTGCGCCAGGACTTTGCCCGGTTTGAGGAGGAATTTGCCGATACCCGGAGCACGGCCTCCGCGGAATTTGCCGCCGGTCTGGATGTCCTCAGGGGGGATATTTCCGGGATGGAGAAAGAACTATCCCGGCTTAAGGAACAGTCCTATGATACGGTGTCAGGTAAACTCAAGGTCTTTGAGGACGAATTCACCATGGACCTTTTCCGCCGCCGGGAAGAATTCGATGCCCGGCTTGGCAAATGGAAGGATGGGCTGGCAGCGGAACTGGCGGAGTTGGCGGAAACATCCCGGGAGGAGCGCCGGAAGATCGAGAGTGCCTTTGGGGAGGACCTTAAACGCCACTTTGCCGATGAGGATGCCCGGTTAGTGTCGGAACTTGAGCACCTCAAGGCCGAAACCGGAGCATTGGAAGAGGGGATCCGGAACCAGATGACCCGGGCAGATGAATCCCTGGATGCCCTGAAAACGCAGCTTGATTCGAATTTGGCGGAAGCACGGGATACGGCGGAATCTGCGGTTAAGGCCGAGATAGGCCGTTTCAGTCTCTCCATGGCGGAAACCCTTAAACAGCAGGAGCGGGAGATTGACGAGGATCTCAAGCAAATTGCCGCTCAGGTGGAATTCCGGAACGGGGAATTCAGCGGATTGTTGGATGAATCCCGGCGAACCATTGAAGAATGGCAGAACAAGTTTACGGGCCAAATGCGGGACATGGACGCCTCGGTGGAGGAATACCGCCGGAAGATCCGGGAACTTGGCGCGGAGAACGAGGACCGGCTTGCCGCGATCCGTTCTACCATCGAAAACCTCCGGAAAGAGACGGAAGCCCAAAGAACCGACGCCTTTGCCCACACCGACGAGCAGGCTAAACTACTGGATTCGGCGATTAAAGATGCGGACAGGCGCATCAAAGAGTTTGTTGCCCAGACCAAGCTCTTTGATCAGGCGGATGAATTGAAGGCGGCTCTGGAACGGAAGATAGAAGATCTGCGGGGCGATCTTGACGGCCTGGATCAGCGCCGTACCGAAGCGGCGGACCTTGAGGCTAAGTTTGTCAGGATCAAGCGGCTGGAGGAAGATGTGGATGCCAAAATGGTGAAATTTCAGTCTGAGCAGCGCCGCATTGAGATTATGGAGGCCGACTTTAACCGGCTGCTCCAGACCTCCCAATCGGTCAAGGAAAAACTTTCCGAAGTTACCGCCTCTGATGATACCCTCCAGGCAGTCCAAGTGCAGATCCGCCGGCTGGAAGATTCTCTTACCGATGCGGAGGAGCGTTACCAGCGGATAGAGAAGAAGAACGAGACCCTGGAGGTGACGAACGCCGGCATTGATGATAATTTCAAGGCCCTCCGGGAATCTGAAAGTATGGTACAAAGGATTCGCGGGGAAATGCAGCGTCTTCTGGACAGACAGGAAGAACTCCGCGCATCGGTAGAAAAACTCGCTGCGGAAAACGCGAAGGCCACAGAGGCGGCGGAGCAGGTTTCCTCCCTGGACGGGTTGCTGAATACTATTGAGACCCGCATGGATAAACTGCAAACCGTCCGGGAATCCCTGGCCCGGGCGGAAACACGGTATAAGGAACTCAACGATAACGCCCAGGAACAGTTTAAGCTATTCACCGCCCTGTTCAAGGACGAACCGAGTAAGCTTAAAGGCGCCCCACCCATCAATCAACGGGAATCGGTAATAAAACTGAAGCAACAGGGCTGGGCGGTAGACCAAATTGCCCGCACCTTAAAAATATCGGTGGGTGAGGTGGAGCTAATTTTGGAGATGGGCTCTAAGATCTAGCATGTTGGCAAAGCCGGGAGGAAGGGAGCATGTCGGGTGCTCATGCTGTTGGAGGAACCTACTCCCGGAGCCCGGCCCCAGGGGGCCAGAATAGGTCTCCGTACGCAGAGACATCCAAATGCATTCGACCCGCCACGCCCCCTTCCTCCCGCTGCGTCAGCACTATATCGCTAAATACTGTGGGGAATACCGGATGCATTCGGCCCGTCTCACGCCCCTCCCCTCCCGCTGCGCCGCCATTATATCGCCGAACTGAGTTCGCCACGTCATGCCCCGCTGCGCCATTCCCCAACCACACTAAATCTGTCACAGTTATTTCGGCACCCCGGCAGAAAAGAATATGCCACAGTAATAGTATTGGGGGTGGCGGCAGGAAAAGAATGGGGGGACCCTCCGGGGGGTCCCATTCTTTTCCTACTGACAGGACCCCCCGCTAATATTCTCTTGGCATATTCTTTTCTGTTCTGCCCTACCGGTTCCGCTCCACACCAACCCGCCCGCAATGTTCCGGCATTACGCAGCGGGAACAGAAGGGGCTTATGGGTCGGCAAATCCGCTGGCCGTACAATACCAGCAGCATATTTATCCGTTTCCAGTATTTTTTCGGCAATATCTCCCGCAGTATCATTTCTGTTTCTTCGGGGGTCTTCGATTGCACGGACCTATTCCCGGTCCGCAATACCCCAAGCCGGTTAGTAATTCTGTGCACGTGTATGTCTACGCAGATCCCATCCATGTCGAAGGCCTCGGTAAGCACCAGGTTAGCGGTTTTTCTCCCCACCCCCGGCATGGCCAGGAGGAGATCCATGTCCGCAGGAACCTGCCCCTGGTGGTTTTCCATGATGATGGCGGCAATTTTTTTCAGGTTCTGCGCCTTGGTCCGGTAGAATCCCACCGGGTAGATCAGCTTTTCGATTTCCTCCACCGGCAAGGCCAACAGCGTTTCTGCGGTGGGGGCTTTTTTTAAAAGCGCCTCGGAACGGACCAGGGTTACCTCATCCTTGGTACGCAGGCTGAGGATGGTGGAGGCTAATACCGCCCAGGGGTCGCGGCGGTACCGTTCCGCGACGGTGGTCACCGAAGGGTCCCCACTGTCCGCTGTCGGTCCGTTGTCCTTCAACGCGCCGTTGTCCTCCAACGCTTCATCGGCTTGGGCTGCCTTCCGCCATTTTTCCAGGGCCTTGACTATCCCGTCCCAATCCGGCAGGGCCGCTTTCTTTTTCCCCATATAAACTCCCCCGTCTATCGTTCCAGTAAGCAAATCGCCAGGGCTTCCACCGCCAATCCCTCACCAATAAGGCCTAAGCCTTCGCCGGTTTTCCCCTTCACAAAGATCGCTTCCGGGGAAATCCCCAGCGCGGCCGCCAGGGACACCCGTATTTTTTCGCGGTAGGGAAGGAGCTTCGGCTTCTCCGTGCTCACCACACAGTCCAGGTTTACTAACCGCCATCCGGCGCCCCGTACCGTGTCCCACGCCGTCTTCAAAAGTTCCATGGAGTCCGCGTCCTTCCATTTCGGATCGGATGGGGGAAACAGTTCTCCGATGTCCCCCAAACCGGCGGCCCCCAGCAGGGCGTCTATCACCGCATGAGCCAACACATCCCCATCGGAATGTCCCAGTTCACCTTTATCAGCGGGGATTGCCACACCGCCCAACAAAAACCGCCGTCCCTCGACCAGCCGGTGCAAATCCCGTCCCAACCCTACCCTAATCACACCCCTTCTCCTCCCATAACTCTTCCTCTTCTCCAGACAATGTACGCGCCCAGTGAGAAAAGAATATGCCTACACTAATAGTATTAGGGGTGGCGGTAGGAAAAGAATGGGGGGACCCTCCGGGGGGTCCCATTCTTTTCCTACTGACAGGACCCCCCATCTCATTTTTGGGGCATATTCTTTTCGAGGTCATCCGGAAAGGTAATTTTCTTATTCTTTACCGATCCTTCCACTGTCGCCACGGGCCCGATGAATTCCCCCCACACTTCCGCGTCATCGGTGTATTCGTAATATTCCCGGCGTTCCCGTTCCGCCGCTAAACCGTGGGCCCGGAGTATTTCCGGAAAGGCGAAACCCTGGGGGGTCTGGGCGGTACCTACAGACGCGCGCCGGAGATGGCGGATTACAAAGCCCGCTTCGTCAAATTCCTTGGGGGTTTCGGTAAGGGGAAGCAGGGGTACCACCGCCGGGTTTCGCAATAGGGCGTCAATGATCCGCTCGATGAGCAGGCCGTCTACCCAGGGCCGGCCGCCGTCATGGATGAGCACATAGTCAGGATTATAGGCGGAAAGCAGGGCCAGGGCCTGGTGAACCGAGGCGCGGCGGGTAGAGCCGCCGGGAACAAAGAGGATGCGGGGTTTGTTCCCCGTCATGAGGAGGGACATGGGTAGGGCGGCGCGGGCTTCGGTTTCGGCGGATTCAGCGCTGGTGGGAATGGTGATGACAATGATCCCAATACGGGGATTGGCGGCAAAGGCGCTGACCGCCGCCCCCAGGACCGTCAGGGGCCGCCTGTCGGCATCATTGATACCGGCACCCAGGGGACGGTACTCTTTTTTAATGCCCTTCCCCATGCGGCTGGAAGAACCGGCCGCGGTGATCACTGCCGCTATAGCGGCTTGCGCTATGACCCCATCCATGGATGGCGGCTACTTGGATTCCAGGCGGGCAAAGATCATGGCTTCCACCTCGTCCTTAGGCTTGTTGAGGGAGCAGGAAACCTCATCCTCCAGCAATTTCAGGGCGGAATCGTAGAGCTTCCGTTCCAGGATGGGCAGCTCCTTGACCTTGCTCCGGTGGTAGAGGGAGCGGACAATGGAGGCAATATCCAGGACGCTGCCCTTCTTCAATAAGTCGAGATTCATCTGATACCGGAGTTTCCAATCCGATGGTATGGGCTCATAGTCCTCGCCGATCAGTTCCAGCGCCCTCTGGGCCTCTTCTGTGGGAACAATGGCCCGAATTCCCAGGGCTTCGGCCTTATCCATCGGGACCATAATGGTCATATCCGACACTTCAACATATATGTCATAGTAAGGAATTTTTTCATTCTTAAATTCCTTTTCCACGATTGAACGGATGACCCCAACCCCCTGGCTGGGGTAGACCACCTTCTGATCGACCTGAAATGTCCCTTCGGCTGTATTATTCATTACCCCCAGTATAGCATAAAAATTGAGGTGTGGGAATGGGGTATTCATTGTAGCCAGAAATTCCAAATTAGGAAAAACCACGGACCACACTGACCACACGGAAAAAAGAAAAGATAGGGAAGTACGAGTCCGTGAGGGTCCGTGAGGTCGGTGGTTAAATTTTGAATAACTGTCATTGCAGCGGGGGATGAAAATGCCCGTGCTCCTTCCGCACTTCCCGTATCAGCGCCTTGACCTTCCATTCCAGGTTGGTGGGCGTTGAGGTGGTAAAGGCGATACTTCCCGCATCCATCCCCGCTTCCGTTGCGGCGGCCTTTACAGCCCGGACTGCCGCCATCAGCGCATCATCCGGGAAGCCGTGCAGTAATACTACTGGCTCCTGGCTTACTGCAGGCTTTTCATTATTACTCATTGTATAACTCCTCGTTGCATACTAAACCGGCAGCATCCGTATCTCTACTCCCAGCTTTGCTGCGGCTTTCTCCGCTTCGGCGGTTCCGGCAATTACCGTGGGGATTCCCCGGTTCGCGGTGTCCATAGCGCTGCCGGCAAGACGTTCCGCCGCCGCTGCAAGTTCCGATGCGGTGATTGAAATAATGGATTCCAGCTTGCTTCGCCTGAGATGATCCTCAATGCCGTAGAGGAAGCGCAGGAAATCGGAGAGCCCCTTATCCGCCGCAGTCCGGGGGCGGGTCTCCTTTGCAAAACTTCCTATTACCGCTTTGGTCAGCTCTTCCTCCTCCGGTATGGTGTGCGCCGCCTCCGCAAGAATAGCGGGAAAAGCTAAGAGGGAGCGGAGCGGGCCGGGGTCCCGGTAGGTGGATAGGGAAAAACTTCCCTCCACGCCATCGGAATGGGCAAAGGCCCCATAGGCGCCGCCTTTCATGCGGATATTCTCCCACAGTGGGCCGGTGGAAAGCCAGTGGGCCAGCACCGATTCTGCGCCCGCCGTTACTTCGCCGGTTGCCCGCCCTGTGTGCAGGGACGCGCCGGGAAGGATCATGGCGGCAAAGCCTACCTGGAGGGTGGGGGAGGATAGCACTTCCGCCCGGTGGTTTGCCCCGTTTTTGGATACCATGTCGAAAAAAGGCGCGCCATCGGAGGGGTACACACCATCGGTGTGCAGCGGAGCCCCAGGCGCCTTGCGGGGCCGGGGCGCGCCGAATGTGCTGAAACGGTCGGCTATGCCCTTCTGCGCACTTTTGATGGCGGCGGCGTTTCCGGTGATGTTTACCAGGAGCCCGCCGTGGTGTATCAGGGTGTCCCGGATACCGCTGAGTTTCCGGCATATCTCCGCCGTATCCATCGCAGCGATACGGTGGACAAACTCAATCTGGGTGACGCCGTTCCAAAGTTCGTCCACCGCACGGGACCGGGAGAAGCGGCAGCCGGAACGGCCCGCAGCATAACTGTGTCCCGCGGGAGCCAGGCTTGCGTCTATATCGTTCTTCATCTCTAATACAAGGTCACGGATACGCCGCTGATCGGAAAAGTCCGCTTCGGAGATGATACGCAGGACCAGGTCCAGCGCAGAGGGTACCTTTTCGTCCAGGGCTTTGAGGCGGAAGCTGAGCCAGTCCCGGCCCCGCAGGTCCAGTGTCCCCGTGGGAAGCGCCGCAGCCCTGGGGGAACCCTGCAGGCTGGAGCCGGATTGGAGATTTGCGTAGAAGGCGCCGGTGGTGCGGGCCAGGAGGCTGGACACTTCACCGTAATCCATGCCGGGGAGGCCTAAGGAAACTATGGCGCGGGAAAAGAGGGGGAACCAGGGATAGTCATCCGGGGAGAGGATGTCCAGGGGGAGGAAAAAATCCCCGTAACTGATGCCGTTGGTAAAAAGTTCGTGGGTCATCACCGGTATGCCACGGGCATCGTGGAACTCCCGGGGCAGGGTTTCAATTTCCGGGGTCAGGTCCCTGCGGGACAGGTGGGGAATGGTTGCCAGCGCTTCGGGGCTGTCCCCTGCGCTCTGAACCTTTTCCAGTTCAGCGGCTTTTTCGATAATGGCCTGCCGTTCCGCAGCGGAGAGCGCGGCCTCCGTTTTAGCAAGCTGTTCCGCAAGCGCCGCGTCCTTCTGTTCCTGGAAACTTTCCCGGGGCAGGAGGCACACCAGGGCGCGGTGGGGATTGTCGAGCAGGTATTGTTGGATGAGCGTTTCAAAATACCGGCTGTCCTCCGCAAGGCGGCGCTTTAATTCGGCAAAGGCCGGCACGAAGAGGAGGCTGTCCCAGGGGCGGCCGCCGTGGAGCCAGGACCGGAGGGATCGGCGCAGCCATACCAGGGAGTAGGGGCCTCCGGCACGGCGTATCTCCCGGTTGGAGAACTCCATGGACAGTAATGCTGCGTCGATTTCTTCTTTGGGGATTCCCGCGGAGGCTAAGCGCTGCAGCTCGTCCAGGATGAGCGTTTCTATCTTTTCGGCAGTAGTACTGTTGCTATCTTCATCTACCCCCCGCAGTCCAACGGTAAAGATAGTTTCCCGGAATTCACCTTCCAGGCCGGTTACCGGGGCAAGGTCCTCACCCAGGCCGGACTCGATGAGCAGGCGGGTCAGGGGGGAACCGTCGTGGCCCAGCAGTATTTCTGTCAAAGCGGACAGGGCCAAGGCTTCATTGGGGTCGACGGAATCGGTACCGGCTGCGTCGGTATTGCAAAGCCAGGAAAGGACCACCATGGATTTCTGCTCGGCGCCCTCCGCTCCGCAAGGAGCTCCTGGACAGGGGATGGTGATTGTTTGCGGAGCGGTCCAGGGTTTGGCCTTTGGGATCGGCGGGGCTGCTTCTCCCGGTGGAAGGGGCCCCGCAAGCAGGGGGTCGAGAAACGTATCGTTTAGAAAGCGTAACTGTTTTTCCGTGGGGATGTTCCCTGCAAGGAAGATGCGGCAGTTGGCGGGGGAGTACTTGCGCCGGTGGAAGTCCCGCAGGCCCTCCAGGGACAGTGCGGGTATCTGCTCCGGGTCGCCGCCGGAGTCAAAGGCGTAGGGGGTATCGGGCAGCACCGCCCGCAGGGACCAGCGCCCGGCGTACTCGTCCATGGAGGAGTACGCGCCCTTCATTTCGTTGTAGACCACCCCGGTGATGGCTAGCCCTTTGTCGTCAAGAACGAGGCGGTGGCCCTCCTGCATGAAGGTCCATTCCGAAAGGAGGGGGCGGAAAACCGCGTCCCCGTAGACCGCCATGAGGTTGAAGTAGTCCTGCTCGTTTACGGAACTGGCGGGGTAGACCGTCTTGTCCGGGAAGGTCCAGGCGTTGAGGAAGGTTTGAAGGCTTCCCTGGGCCAGCACCAGAAAGGCGTCTTTCAGGGGGTAGTTTTCCGATCCGCAGAGGGCTGAGTGTTCCAGGATATGGGCAACCCCGGTGGAATCCTCCGGGGCGGTGACAAAAGCAAAGCCGAAGAGGTTCTCCGGATCATCGTTCAGGATGTGGAACACCTCCGCGCCGCTTTTCACATGCCGGGCCCAGATACCCTTGGCGGCACACTCATGAGAGTGTGATAATTCCGGGAGGTCAATCTCTTCTATTAACTCAAAGCCACTGTCTGCTATCATACTATTACATCCTCATCGTCGAGTAGGAGAATTGTGCCATCCTCACGGCCCACTCTGAACCAGGTGAGAAAGGCCTTGGCGGCGGCGTCCACGTCCCGCCGGGGGACCGGACCCATGATTTGCATCTCCTCCCGTATCACGGCGCGCCGCTGGGCGGATACGTTGGCAAAAATCTTGTCGGTAAACTCCGGCGTCTTGCCCTTGAGCAGCAGGGCCACATCGGTATCCGGCATGGACCGGAGCTTTTCCTGGAGGGGCCGGTCTTCGGCCTTGATCACATCCTCCAGGGTATGGAGCCTATCCTTGAGCTCCTGGCTCAGTTCGGGGTCCTCCTCGTCAAGCTCCGCCAGGAGCCGGTCCCCAAAGGACAGGTCCGATTGCTTGAGGATCGCCGCCAGGGCGTTCCGGCCATCCACATTGGCCTGGTTTTCCGCATTGACGCTGCCCAGTTTCCGGGCCTTTTCCCGCAGCGCCCCCGCCACCTGCTCCAGTACCATAGGCGAGGTCTGCCCCTGCCGGGCGATACACCGGACAATCTCCAGCTTGCGACCCGGATCAGTATTGGCCAGCGCGGCGGCGGCTAATGGGGGGGGCAGCCGGGAGAGGATCATCGCCGATGTCATAGGGTATTCTGTTTTTAAGAGAAACGCTATCTGCTCCCCGGAGAAGGCCTCCATAAAGCTGAGGGGACTTTCCTTGGTGGACGGCAGCGCCCGCTTGAGGAACTCCATCCCCTTTTCCGGCCCGAAAGCCGCGTACAGAAGCCGCCGGGCCTCCTCCACACCCCCGGAACCGGCGCCTTGAAAGCCGTAGTTTGAGGACAGGAGGGCGCGGAATTCCGCAAAGATTTCCGCCGCCTCTTCCCGGGGGATTCCTCTGATGGAGGCGATTTCTCGGGAGATTGCCTCCACCTGCTCTATGTCAAGCTTGGAAAGGATCCCCGCCGCTTCATCCCCCCCGATAAGGATGAGGAACTTCGCCACCCGCCGTATCTTGGATTCTTCTTCCCTTGGGGCGCCGTATTCCTTTTCACGGGGCAAAACCTGCGGACTAAAGTCCGATGGCAGCTTGAGGAAGGGGTTTTCCTCCGTGAGGCGGGGGGCCTTTGGCGTACGGTCCGCAGTCTGCTTAGGCTCTATCGGCTCAGGTGGGGCAACGGTCCGCTTTATCGTGTTCTGGTATGCCGCAACGCCGTGACCCAGAGGAGCTTTAGCGGCGGACTTCTTAGAGCCCGATTCGGGGGATAGTTCCGGCCATACCGGCGGCTTGATTTTTGCCATAGAGCAATAGTACGCGAAAGAAGCTGACGCTTCAAGGATGTGTTACCGCCTACAGCTTGCTAATTTCGTCATCCCTTAAGGGGCGTTCCAAAATTGATGCATTGGAAAAAAATCTTTTACCGGATTTTAAAACATGGTGGAAATAAAGTCCGTCAACAAGGCGCCCGTCCAGTGAAATACCCAGTTGAATTATTTTAGTGTTTTCGATGTTTCCGGTTTCAGGGTTCAGCCTTGGTAAATAACATTCTTTTCCCAGGGTCAGGAAAAACCCGCAGTTTCCAAAATCAAACAAATGGTGATTAATTGCCTGCAAACTAATACTTTTCAGATTCGCTACAAAGAAACTGGAATGAAAGGGACTGCCGGATCTCAAAAAACTTTCAGGAAGTATTCCATGGCGATCGGCAAATTTCAGTGCCCAAACAGCAATTCTTAAAAGCCAAAGTGGAAGATGTGCAAGGATATCGCGCTTGGTATCTGTTCCGTTTTGCGTGTTAAGAGCAGCGTCAATATCGTCGTCTACCAACTTCTTTACTTCTGCAAGTGTTTCGTAGCCGGTAAAGATAACATCAAGGGAAGTTTCTTCAGCGTTCGGTCGAAAAGATTTTTTTATTATCATGGTAAGTTCTATAACATTGCGCTGCCAGAATTGCTGCGCCTGAATAAACCGGTTAAGTCTTGGGTACATTTTAAAAAGGCGAACAAGCACCGCAAGGGTTATGTCCATATAGGTATAATCAAGACCCTCTGCCTTCTTTTTTTCAATGAAGGCATCCATCGGCGCAGCTTCTATATCAACCATTACATAATTGACAGAACCTGCTCTTGGGGGCACAAATAAGGGC
Organism: Spirochaetia bacterium; assembly: GCA_025997655.1. Classification (GTDB taxonomy): domain Bacteria; phylum Spirochaetota; class Spirochaetia; order Treponematales; family Breznakiellaceae; genus Termitinema. The sequence goes on along the minus strand of BNUW01000028.1, from coordinate 3,146 downwards.
ATAAGCCTTGATATACCATCCAGTCCTGTTACCCTTGTGCCATCGCTTCGTCTGCCAAACATAAAATATTCTCCTCTATTGAGTTTCTACTCTTCAACAAGCGGATTCCGCAGCACCCCGGCGTTCAGCATAAGCGCTACCCGGCCTTCCCGCAAAAGCCGGAGGTTGTCAGCCGAGGACAGAATGACAAGGGCGTCTTCCCGGTCAATGATGGGGTCCGTGGGCCTGATGCCGTATACCCCCCGGGCAAAGATACGCAGGGGCTTATCCCCCACCAGGGCAGTCAGTTCCGGGCTGAGTCCCGAGGGGGTAGGGCGGAAGACGCCGGACTCCGTTACGTACCGTACCATGCCGGCAGTCCTGGCCGTATCGGGGTTCAGCATATTCCGGTCGTAGAGCAGATTCATTTCGGTATCCCAAATCTTGGGAAACAGGCAGGGGAGGGCCAGGCTTTTGATATTCCGGCCATGGACGGGCAAACTTTCCGCAGCCAGGATGATGATCCCCGTATAGGACGCGGCGGGCAGGGGCCGCAGGGGCCGGATAAGGTCTGCGGGACGGCTATGCCGGATAAGGGCGGCGCCGATGCGGGTAAGGTCGATGGTATAGGCGGCGGTTAGGGAGGCCAGATCCGTGGAAAGCGCCGGGGGAACCCTCCGGGCGGAGAGGGCGATATTCCCCACTTCCTGGAGGGTGAATTCCCCCTGATCAATCAGATCCTTCACCGTATTGGCGGAATCCACCGGAATTGAAAGGATAGTAGGCCGCACCAGCCGTGGATATTCGGTAACAATCAATTCCTCTGCCTGAGCCCTCCCGGTAGGCAGCCGAATCCCCGCAGACCGCAAATTGAGGTCCACCTTAGCGGTAATTTCCATAGCCTCCCAAGCCACCGCCCCGTCAATATCCAGCGTCTGCCCAAACGCTCCCGCCAAAACCACCCACAGCAACACTGAAACGAAAATTCCCCTACGCAATCTCTTCCCCCCAAAAACCTTCTGCGACCAGAGCGAGAAAAGAGATGCCTCATGATGGTATTGGGGGTGGCAGTGGAAAAACATAGGGGGGACCCTCCGGGGGGTCCCTATGTTTTTCCGCTGACAGGACCCCCCACTAATGTTATCTAGCATCTCTTTTCTCACCTTACAGGCGTTTTCAGTATCCGCCCCTCTTTGAGTGTATCGTTTAACTCCATACCGTTGACCGCCGCCAAAAGTTGGGGGTCTACCGTATAACCCAGGGCGATGGACCAGAGGGTCTCCCCCCGTTTAACCAGGTGGGAACCTTCGAACCCGCCATTCCCGCCGCCGGCGCTGCTTGCCGCTACGGGCTGCCCTACATAGGGGGCGGTAATGTCGGTAATAGCGGGGATGCGGAGTTTGCCGCCGATATGGAGAAGCTTGGTGTTCGTGCCGGGATTGGCGGCGAGGATCTGGGCCACGCTAAGGCGGTAGTGCTGGGCAAGGGCGGAGATGGTATCCCCGTAGCCGATGGTGTGGAAGCGGTACCGGATCAGGGGCAAGTCGGGCCGTTCCAGCGCCGCAAGGATTGCCGGGGCTTCCGCGGAGGGGACCTTGAGCTGGTAGCCCTTTTCCGGCGGGGTGACGGCATAACGGAGCTCCCGGTTTCCCTGTTTGAGCAGCGTCGAATCTACCCCGGCGTATTCCGCCAGCAGTTCCAGATCCACCGACTGGTCCAGGCCTATCCGGGTCCATTGGGGGTCATCCTGCCAGGGGGATGTAAAGCCGTATTGCCGGGGGTTGGACAGGATATGGGAAACCGCCAGCAGTTTGGGGACATAGCCGATGGTATCCGTCTTTAAGAGGCCCCGTTCCGCCAGGGTCCAGTAGTCCGATATGCCGGTCTGCTTTATCAGGCGCTGCACCCCGCCCAACCCGGCGTTGTATGCCGCCAAGGCCAGAGCCCAGTCGCCCAGTTGCTTGTGGTTGTCCTCAAGCTTTTGCAGGGCGCCCTGGGTGGACTTCCAGAAGTCCATCCGTTCATCCGCATAGTCGGAGATACCCATACCGTAGCCCTTGATGCTGTTCTTCATGAACTGCCAGAGCCCGACGGCGCCGGAACGGCTGACCGCGGTAGGCAGAAAGCCCGATTCGATTACCGGCAGGTAGACCAGTTCCGGAGGCAGGTTCCGGGTTTCCACTTCCCGGCGTATAAAGGCCAGATAGGGGCCGCCCTTGTCTATCACCGCCCGGAGCCAGGAAAGCCCGCCCTTGGTGGAGTACTGCCGTATATATTTTTGGGTCAGGGGATGTTCCAGTCCCGGTATCGACAGGGGACGCATCGGCTTATTGCCCGGCGTCTCCCGGCGGAGGAACCGTACCGGTACGGAACTGCGAACCTGCCGCTGGGACCGGAAGGGCGGCGTGAATACCGCCGTTTCCAGAGCCGGTACGGGGGGCTCAAAGACCTCCGCCCAAAGTCCGGGTACGGGCAGGATAAACGTGAAAAAGGAGAAGAGGAAGAGAAAAAACCACGGATTACACGGATTACACGGATGAACACGGATTGAATATAAAGGTTCCATATATCCGTCTAATCCGTGTATATCCGTGGATATTTTTTTCTCTTCTTTGCCCATCAGAACTTCTCCCCATAGTAGATCCCCGCCCATTCCCATCTGCCGTGAATCTCCGGGTCCGAGGGGAAGTTGATCTTCCGGAAGTAGAGGTACCAGGTGGAGATATGCTGGGACCAGCCCCAGGTGCGGAGGTAGGCTTCGTTGGCATTGGAATTGGCGTCCAGGTCCGGGGCGTAGTAGACATGGTTACTCATCATAAAGTCCGAAAGGCTGAATTCCGCCATCCCCGAATTGTCCTGGTCCTCCTGCCCCCAGGACCGGGCAAAGAAATTGACCTTGGCCTGGTAGCGCCGCATCTGCCAACTGTTCCCGTTATCCAGGGCGGTACGAACCGCAGTGAGGAGGGAATTGAGGTTTTCAAAGGTCCAGTCTTTGCGGGAATTGTTAAAATCCACCAACTGCTTGGCGTAGCTGTCCGCATCGGGGAAGCCCGGTATTACCGTTCCATAATAGGGAAGGAATTGGGTATACGCCTGGATAGCCCGGTTCCACTCGCCGGTCCGCTCATAGGCCTGGCCCAGCATAAAGTAGGTGAGCCCCGGATCGA
>BNUW01000027.1 GCA_025997655.1 Spirochaetia bacterium | reverse complement strand
CAGCAATAACGCTGAAACGAGCCTGCGCTCCCACTTCCTCAACAGCGATAAGCTGGAGGATACATTCTTTGCAACCTACCTGCAGTACCTCTACCAACCCAACCAACTCGATTAATAAGGAACCTTAGTTCCAATGAACGACGAAACGCCCCGGCTGATTGCCGCCCGCCGGGGCTTTTCTGTTTCCTATAAGGGCAAGACCCTCCTTTCCACCATGGACCCCATCGCCTTGGCGGACAGAACCGTGGAAGCCCTCCTTAAGGGACATCCCCTCCCCGGAACCCTCTATTTCTGCCCCTCCCCCCTCTACGGCTACGGTTTGGCGCTCCTCCTCGACCGGATAGGGGCTGAGGCTTCCACGGCGGTCCTCTGCGTGGAGGCCGACACACAGCTCATGGCACTATCGGCTCAGAACATAGACGGCTCCATCCGGCAACACCCCCGGTTCCGCCTGGTGCAATCCGGGGAAAGCCTCTGCGCGGCTCATGTATGCGCTTTGGTCCGGGAAACCTGGGGAAGCCGCCGTTTCCGCCGGGTGGAACAGGTGCGGCTATCAGGGGGCTGGCAGTTAAACCCGGAACTTTACGACGGCCTGGCGGATGCCCTCCGGCAGGATATCGCCCTGGACTGGGGCAACGCTATGACCCTGGTAAAGCTGGGCCGCCGGTACACCCGGAACGCCCTGCGGAATCTGGCCCTGCTCCCCCGCTTCCCCGGTATTAGCGCCCTGCATTTCGGCGCCGCTCCGGTCCTGGTCCTGGGGGCCGGCCCTTCCCTGGATGGCGCGCTGGCAGGTCTTTCATCGGCACTCGGGGATTTTGCCGATCCCGCTAAGCGGCCCTTTCGGATACTCTGCGTGGATACCTGCCTTTCCCCCCTTTACGAACGGAACATCAAGCCGGACCTGGTGGTTGCCCTGGAATGTCAGCACTGGAACCTCCGGGACTTTATCGGCCTGGGGTCCTGGGATGTCCCGGTTGCCATGGACCTTTCCGCCTTGCCCGCTACGGCTGAGATCCTGGGGGCGGCCCCTCGTCTCTTTTTCACTCCCTGGACCAAGCTCAGCCTCTTTGACCGGCTTAAAACCGCGGGGCTCCTCCCGGAAGCGCTTCCCCCCCTGGGGTCCGTGGGGCTCAGCGCCGTAGCCATTGCCTGCAAGCTATCGGCGGGGCCGGTAATCCTGGCGGGTATAGACTTTTCCTTTACCCTGGACCAATCCCATGCCCGTTCCGCCCCGGCCCACCTCGAAAAGCTCCGGCGGCAAACCCGCTTCTATAGCCTCATTGATCCGGCGGGAGCCTTCCGCACCGGATGCTTCGCCGCCCGTTCAAAAACCGGCGAGCCCGTCTTCTCCAGCCAGGCAATGCAACGGTACCGGGATCTCTTTCAGCGGGAATTTTCGGACCTTCGTCCGGCCGCAGATCCCCGCATCCGGGATATAGCCGGTTCAGGATTGCCCCTGGGACTCACGACCCTAAGCCCCTTAGCGGCCTGTACGGTGTTGGCAGCGGGGGCGGCGGATGGGGGCAATAATCATGCACCGGCGGACAACTGCGTTACCCCGGAAGCGGTACGCCGTTTCATTCGGGAAGAGTTGGTGTCCCTGACCCGCCTTCGCGGCATTCTTACGGGGGAAACTGCCGCAAGCGCGGAGGAGCTTGAAACACTCCTGGATTCAGGGGATTATCTCTGGGCCCACTTCCCGGACTGCGCCGGAGCGGAGGGAAGACGGCCCGCGGGAAGCGATGTGGGCTTCCTTAAGCGGGTACGGGCGGAAATCGATCCCTTTATGAAGTTATTGCAAGGAGTACTGGATGAAACTTGTTGAACAGACCATAGGGCGGTATAGCGATTTGCTGGCTTCGGATTTCCCTACGCCCGGCGGGGGGAGTACGGCGGCGCTGAATGGGGTGCTGGGGTGTAGTTTTATCGCGATGATTGCGGGGATTACCGTGAAGAAGGCGGCGGGGGGCGACGGTACGGCGCTTTTGCAGCGTATCGGTGAGCAGGCCGAATCACTGCGGAACACATTGCTCACCCTGGTGGATGAGGATACGGAGGCCTACAATGGGATTATGGCTGCCCGTTCAATGCTCCAACCCACGGATAGTCTGCGGGGGGCGCTGAAAACCGCCGTGGAAACCCCTTTTCGGATACTGCAAGCCGCCCATGCGGCGCTGGACCTGGCGCGGTCCCTCAGCAAAAACTACTACGCCGGTACCGCCAGCGATTTGGCCCTTGCCGCGCTCAACCTGGAGGCGGCCGCACGGGGCGCGTACCTGACCGTCCGCATCAACCTGAATCACCTGAGCGATATAGGTGTAAGTGATATCGAATACATCCGGCATAAGGCCGGTGAAAGCGCGGGGCTGCTTGCGGAAGCGGAAGACATGGCCCGCAGTATTTATGATGAGGCAAAGGCGCTGTTAGACAGGGGAAAAATTTGAGCCAAAAGATTGACTTTCATGTGCATGTGACGCCCCCGGAAATTAGCAATGCTGCGGCGGCAATCGCGGAGCGGGAACCCTATTTCGGGCTGTTGGCGGCAAGCCCTAAGAATAAGTTTGCGGCTGCCGGCGAGGTTATCGCCGAGCTTGACCGCGCGGGCTTTGACCGGGCGGTGATTTTCGGGTTTGCCTTTAAAGACCTGGGACGCTGCCGGGCGGTGAACGATTATGTGATAGCGGCGGTGCGGGAGTTTCCGCAGCGTTTCTGCGGCTTTGCGGTGGTCCCGCCGAATCATCCCGATGCTGCCGCGGAAATTGAACGCTGCCATGATGCGGGGCTCTGCGGCGTGGGCGAACTTTTCCCCGCCGGGCAGGACATCCGCATTGATGACGCCGCTGAGACAACCCGTTTTGCCGGCTGCTGCATTGAGCGGGACCTGCCGGTGCTGCTCCACACCAACGAGCCGGTGGGGCATTACTACCCCGGCAAAACAGACACCACCCTTCGTCAACTGGAACTCTTTGTCGAACACCACCGGCGCTTAAAAATCGTGCTGGCCCATTGGGGCGGGGGATTATTATTTTACGAACTAATGAAGGAACTGCGGGATACATTTGCCAATGTCTATTACGACACGGCGGCATCCCCCTTCCTCTACACCCCCGGGATTTACCGGACAGCCGTCGCACTTGGCCTGCAGCGGAAAATACTTTTCGGCAGCGATTTCCCGCTGATCCCCCTTTCCCGCTATGTTGCCGAAATCGACGCCGGCGGCATTACGGAGGAGGACGCGGCGCTGCTCTACGGGGGAAATGCGGCGGGATTACTAAAACTGCGGGACTAACATTTCGCGGAGGAAGAACCGTTCATATCCACACGGATCTGCCCAGCAGTTCCGCCAGCCGCTTTTCCAGATCGCCGCAGGTTTTCCGGTATTCCGTTATCCGGCCAATTACTGCACCGGACCGTTCCCACAGCCGCTCCTCATCCTCCAGCAAATCCTTCTGGTTGCAGGGCCAGGAGTTTTTAATGGCCCCGATGGTCTTCCGCAATGTCCCAATCATGCCTTGTAATTGCTGCTCGGTGTGGAGCAGATTATCCATGCTGCCCACGGTGACGTCCATCAGTTCCTTCCGGTCTTCCACGGACACGCATAGTGCCCTAAGCCTGGATATATCCGCGTTTCTGTAGGCCTCAACGGCGGCGGAAAATAGTTTTTCTGTTTCTTCGTTTTGAACGGGATGCAGGTCGGGGTGCAGCTTTTTGAGCAAAACCGCATAAAGCGATCTTAGTTCTACCGCCGTATCTTCACTCAGTATATTTCCGGAGAACCGATGTGCAAGGGCCTCATTTACCCAGCCAATGGACTCGGAAAGCTTTTCGTTCTGGACGTTAAATTCCGTAACCAGTTGGGCGTCAATGCGGGACACTTCGATAAGTTCCCGGGACTTTACGGCGGCGGAAATCAGTTCATGTTTCCGTCTTAGCCGCAGTACCTTGCAATTGAGCTCAAAGGCCTTGTATTCCAGGGACCCGAGTTTAAGCATGTACTCGGCTTCCGCGGCTTTACGGGTATGAAATTCCAGTTCGTGCTGTTCCAGAATCAGGGCGGCAAGCTCCTGCTTCAGGGCCCGTATCATGCGCTGGTGTTTTTCATACTCCGGGTAACGGCTTGGTTCCGGCATAGGACTCCTCAGATCACAGTATAGCATGGAGTGGGGGATTTTTCCACGGGCAACCGCTAAAACCAGCAATTCCAAATTAGGAAAAACCACCGACCACACGGACCACACGGAAAAAAAAGATAGGGAAATACAGTCCGTGAGGGTCAGTGAGGTCGACTTTTCCACTCTTTGGGTGGAAAAGTGGTTAATCCTTCGTTTGTCGTGGCTAAAACCGCCACTTTACCCCCAGGCTGGGCAGCGGTATGGCAAGCTCCCTCATCACCGCCATGCCCCCGGCTGTTTCCTCGCCCCCTGAGTAGGGGTTAATCACCACGGTCTTAACCGAAGGCAGCAGGGGGCCCAGGATGTTTTCCACCCCCAGATATATCTCCGTGCGGACCCTGCTGCCGGGCTTGTAGGGATACCAGGAAAACTTGATGTCCAGGGGCAGAACAAAGCTGGTCCGCTCAGGCTCTTCGCTATAGACCGGGACATACAGGGTGACGCCGCCTTCCGTGATTTTTTTAACGGATTCTATCACCCGCGCAAGTTTGCCGCTGGCAAAGCCCAGATGCACGGCAATGTGGAAAACCGGCAGGGGCTTGAGGTTGAGCGCCAGGTTCAGGGTGTGGAAACGGTGGAAATTGGGGTAGTACCAACCGGAGTGCCCTGCCAGCGCCGGATCGCGGTACTGCGCATTGTTGAAGGAATACGAAACCCAGCCGTCCCAATAGCGGCTTTCCGTCTTTTGCAGCAGCACATCAAACCCCCAAATGCGCCCTTCCCCGTCAAAGTACCGGGCTGTTTCCGCTTCATTGGCATAGGCGCGGTCAAACAACAGTTTGAAATACCCCTCAACGCTCGCCCGGAAGCCGCCGGACAAATCCGCCCCCACCCCCGCCAGGCTGGTCCAGGACCGGGCGGGCTTCAGCGTAAAGCCCGCCGGGACCTGATCCTTTGTAAGATAATGCATGGCCTCATCCACGGCGGCAAACAGGCCGGTCCCCAGGGTTAGATTCAGGGATTCCAGCGCCCCCCGGTTTTTCACCAGGACGCCGTCAAGGGTAAGCCGGGGGCTGAAAACCGGCGCGGTGGACGGAACAAAGTCATCCTCCCCCACCAGGGCCAGGTGATCGAAGCGCAGCCCCAGTTCGGCGCCGAACCTTCCGTTCCGGGTCAGGTATTCTATCAACGAATAAGCGGAGGTGAAGAACCCGTTGTTGTGTACCTCCATGGCAGAATCGACGGGGATAGACGTGACGGAAGCACGGGCAGCGGCGGGGTCGGAATCTTCCCGGTCAAAGGACCACCGGGAATAGCGTTCATGAGCCCCGGCGGCAAAGAGCATACCCCTGCCCAGGTCCCAGTCAAAATCAACGCGCCCCTGGGCGTGAATGGTCCGGTCGGTACGGTGGTGGTATGCTTCTTCCTCAAGCCGACTGCTGCGAACCGAAAGCGTGTCCTTCATTTCGATATGGGCGTTTGTCTCGTTCAACCCCGCCCCCAGACTGGCCCGCAACGCCATGGTGGAACGGGGGTTCAGGATGAGGCCGGTGTTGAAAAAGCCGATCTTATTATCAAAGAAATGGCTCATGGAGGTGGTTCCCTGCACATCCGGCTCGTCCACCTCGTTTTCATAGGCAAAGCCGATACCGTCACCGCCAAAGTAGCCGTTCAGCGTCCATTCAAGGGTGGGACTAAAGCGGTAATTGGCGGAAACCGCGCCGCTCGCTATCCAGGGGGCCTGCTGTACATTCCGGGAGATGGGCATAAACAGATGCGCCAGCTCGATAAAGGGCTGCCACCAGGTCACCTTCCCCATGAGCATGACGCCCCCCCGGCCATTCAGCGGAAGGGACAGATTGAAATCTGCGGCGTTGGTCGAAAGGCCGAACTCCGCTTCAATACCGTCGGATGCGGGACGCTTTGATGATAGTTCCAGCAGCCCCGACAGGGTGTGTCCGTACCGGGCGGAAAACACCCCGTGACTCAACCGGGCGCTCTCAATCATCCGGGGGTCAAAGATGGAAAAGCCGCCGTCCCAATGGTAGGGGTTTTCGATATAGAAGCCCTCCAGGACCGCCATAACATCCCCGGGCTCCCCGCCCCGGACCGAGGGCATGGCGTCAAAGAAGCCCGTGTACCCCACCCCGGGGAGCAGCTTGACGGCGCTTATCACATCCTCAATCAGGCCCGTCTCGGCGGTACGGGCCAGATCCTCCCCGCCGATTGCCGCCGCGCGGCCCGTATCTCTGCCGGTATTCCCGACGGCAACGCCCTTCCCCGCCGCTTCAACAACCAGTTCCGTGTTTTCCAGGATTAAGCGCAGGCGCAGGTCCGCAGTAAAAGCATCCCCGGCAAGGGGTATCAACACACGCAGGGTTTCATACCCCGGATAGGCCGCAGAGACGCTTACCGCCCGGTCATCGGGAACCGTGATACGGACTACGCCGGTACCGTCTGCGGCATATTCCGCGCCGTCCCATGAACGGATAAAGGCTCCCTCAAGGGGCAGCCCCACATCCGCATCCCGGACACGCACCTCCACATCACGGGCAGCAACAAAAACCTGGGGCAACAATAACAGTACTACTGCGGCCAGTTGCTTTTGGGGTGACTGCATCAAATCCTCCTGTGCCGACAGACTACTAGCCACAAACCAGATTGGTAATCCTCTTCTTTGGCCAAAGTGGAACCTCGCTTATTACTTCTCTCTTTTTATCTTTACGGTAGATAACTACGGGGGTATCGAAAGAGTTGTCAAATACCGTACATGTTTCGCAGAGCGATAGTACCTCCGCGCGGGCTACTTTCCAAGTTCGTAATCTTTACGCCCGTCCGGGTATTCCAAATAGGGACGTTCGGTATCTGCATCGAACCGTGCCACAGGCAAGCCGGCTGCGTGTTTGTGCGCTATCGCCGACCAAACTGCTTTTCCAAAAGCAGCCTCCATCTCAGCTGCTTCTTCACCGATCTCCTGTGCCCTTGAAATTGTCAGGGGAAACGGTATGCCTTTATCTGCAACAACTCGACGCAGATAAATATTGATACCGTCAGATATATTTAGACCAATTTTTTCAAAAACATCCTCCGCTTTACGTTTTAATTCGTCATCAACCCGGATGTTTATTCGGGAATTTTGTGTTTTAACGCCTTTTATTTGCATCGTTTTTCCTCTATTTCCTTTGCTATTATATCCCATTGTACGTACTTTGTCAACAGAACGATGAGGCGCCCGAAGACCCGGTAGTATGCGAATGGTAATTCGCTCCCCCCCTGCTTATTCAACCGCCACTGCGCTTGCGCTCAACAGGCGCCATTTTCTGCCTGCCTTTACACCATGTACCGCCTGTCATATACTTTATGAAGAGGATTGAATTGGAGCAGATACAAAAACAGCTTGAACGTATGAATACTACACTTGAAGGCATCCTGCAAACGCTCAACAAGCCGGAGAATAAAGTCTTGCTGGCTTTTCAATACGGGTCAGGCGTCGTGGCGATTCTGGGCATCCTTGCGATTATTGACATTATTGTCCGCTGGATTATAGGAGGCTGATTATGCTGGTACAGTTAATCATTGCGATTGCCGTAACGATTTTAGGAATTACGCTGTTTTTCTTGGCCCGGAGTTTGAGAAGGTAAACGCGGCGCCTCAATGCGGGTCATTTTAACATCGGACTTTCCCCCAGTCGTTGACTAAGAGCGCCTGCTCTGTAATAATTGGTTCACATGAATAAGTATATTTTTGTCTCAGGCGGCGTGTGTTCAAGCCTGGGGAAAGGGGTTGCGGCCTCCTCCCTGGGGGCCTTGCTTGAAGGACGGGGGCTTAATGTCCGGATGATCAAGTGCGATCCCTATATCAATGTGGATGCCGGGACCATGAGCCCCTATCAGCACGGGGAGGTCTACGTCACCGACGACGGCGGCGAGACGGACCTGGACCTGGGGAACTACGCCCGCTTTACTTCAGGCCCCTTAACACGGGCCAATTCCATCACCACCGGCCAGGTCTACGAGTCGGTTATCCGCAAGGAACGGGAAGGCCGCTATCTGGGCCGTTGCGTCCAGGTCATTCCCCACATTACCGACGAAATTAAGAGCCGAATACTCGCGGTTTCCAAGGCAGATGCCGATACTGATGTAGTAATAGTAGAGATTGGCGGCACCGTAGGGGACATTGAGTCCATCCCCTTCCTGGAGGCCGCCCGGCAGCTTATCCATGAGATGGGCCGGGCCAACGCCCTTTCGGTACACCTCACCCTGATCCCCGAGGTTGGGGAGGGGGAACTGAAGACCAAGCCCACCCAGCATTCGGTTAAGTCGATGCAGGAGCAGGGGATTCAGCCTGATGTACTGATCTGCCGTGCGCCGGTGCCGCTGGACGAGGCCACCCGCCGGAAGATCGCCCTGTTTACCAACGTGGCAAACGAGGCGGTCTTTACGTCCTACAATGTGGACACCACCATTTACGAGGTGCCCCTGATTTTCTTCAACCAGAAGCTGGATCAGGTGGTACTCAAGCGGCTGGGGGTGGAGAGCCGCCACGCGAACCTCAAGCCCTGGTACTCCATGATGGAGCGTTTCCAGGCCCGAAGCGGCACGGTCCGTATCGGTATTGTAGGCAAGTACATGGACCTCCACGACTCCTACAAGTCGGTGTTTGAAGCCCTGTTCCACGCGGGCCTGGAAAGCCGGGTGGCGGTGGAACTGGTAAAAATAGATTCCTCCCGGCTGGAAGACGCCGAGGATGCGGATACGGTCCTGGGCGCAAACGCGGTGGATGGCGCGTCCAAGGAAGACGGTGTGGACGGCATCCTGGTACCCGGCGGTTTTGGCCAACGGGGGATCAACGGCATGGTAAAGGCCGCCGCCTGGGCCCGAACCCACAAGATCCCCTACTTCGGCATATGCCTGGGGATGCAGATCATGGTGATAGACTGGGCGCGGAATGTCCTGGGCTGGGAGGACGCGGATTCCACGGAGTTTAACCAGGACACCAAGCACCCGGTGGTGAGCCTTCTGGAGGATCAGGTGGACGTAAAAAACTACGGCGGCACCATGCGGCTGGGAAAGTGGGATTCCGTAGCGGAACCGGACTCCCGGTTCTTCGAAGCCTACAAGGAGAAGACGGTATCCGAACGCCACCGCCACCGCTACGAGTTCGCCAACACCTTCCGTGATGAAATGGCAAATTCCGGTCTCCGGCTCACGGGCTTTACCGCCGACAAGAGCCTGGTAGAAGCGGTAGAATGGCCCGACCACCCCTGGGGCGTAGGCGTCCAATTCCACCCGGAGTTCAAGTCTAAGCCCACCGCCGCAGCCCCCCTCTTCCGGGACTTTATCGCCGCAGTAAAAAAGGTAAAAGAGCCCAAATAATGTATACGATACCTAGCAAATGCGGAGTATACTAATGCATAATCAGGGAGAAACCTGCGGCCGAATGCATATGGAGCACAAATAATGTATGCGATACCTAGCAAACACGGAGTATACTAATGCGTAATCAGGGAGAAAACCGGGCATGGGCGGGGCGGCCACGGCTGTGCGCATATGGAGCACAAATAATGTATGCGATACCTAGCAAATACGGAGTGTACTAATGCGTAATCAGGGAGAAAACCGGGCATGGGCGGGGCGGCCACGGCTGCGGGCATATGGACGTCTCTGCGCAGGGAGACCAAAAGGCCCCCTGGGGCCGGGCTCCCGGAGCAGGTTCCTCCATCCGCCCGCAGACGGGGACGCCCCGCCCATGCCCTCTTTCCCCACTACACTCTTCATTATTCTCACCCTCAGCATTTGCGCCGCCTCCTGTACCTTCGATTACGGAGATGACATTTCCACCCTTGATGATACACCGGATATTATCATGGAGGACGTGGAGTACGTCCGGGTACGGGATGGAGATCCGGTGGTACGGTTTCAGGCCCAACTGGCGGAGCGCTACGAAACCCGGCAGACCATGGAACTGCGGGACTTCTCCTTTGAGCAGTTCTACGACCACGGGAAGGGGATAAACGCCACCGGCAAAGCGGGAAGCGCCCTGGTGGAGCTTGAGACGGGGAACATACAGTTGGGAACGGACATCAGTATTGCGGTGGATTCCGAGGACATCACCATAGAAACAGACAAGCTTTCCTGGCAGGATAAACAGCGGGTCCTTTCGGGCAACGAAACCGATACGGTGAATATAACCCGCTCCGACGGCACCCTCTTTTCCGGACAGGGCTTTACCGCCGAAGTCCGGAGCAGAACCTGGAATTTTTCAGGCAAGGTGGGAGGCGTTTTTGTTGATACGGATGATGATGCAGACCAAAGGTCTGAGGAAGAAACCGCCGGGGAGATTGAATGAGTATAAAAACGGCTGCCCTGGCTCTCTGTGCGGCAACAATCCTCCTCCCTGCCATAGAGGCCGATACCTTTACCTTCAAAGCCGACCGTATGTCCGGGGGCCGGGCGGCGGGGAAAGAAATTACCATGCTCACGGGAAACGCCGAAGTCCACTCCGACAGCCTTATCCTTCGGGCCGACCGGATAGAGCTCCAGGGGGATGACAACCAGTTCATCGACTGTGCAGGTAATGTCTGGGGCATGGAGGAGGACAAGAACATCCTCTTCCAAACCGATCGCCTGCGCTATGACCGGAAACTCAAGATAGCCCGGCTGGAGGGCAACTCCACCCTGGAGGACAAGGAAAACGAAATCGTTGCCAAGGGCCGCTTCATCGAGTATGATGATCAAAACGAGATCACGGTATTCCAAATCTCGGTACGGCTCTTTAAGGACGATATGGTGTGCCGCTCCGAATACGCGGTGTACCGGCGGCAGGCAAAACTGCTTGACCTTACGGGTTTCCCGGTGGTCTTTAAGAAAAGCGACGAATTCCGGGCCGACCGGATCCGGGTGGACCTGGATACCGACGATGTAACCATGGAGGGCGCCGTTTCCGGCTCGATCAAGCAAAAGGAAAAGGAAACGGAAAAGGGCGAAGAATAGGTTATGGACCGCCAGGGTGGGATATTACAAAAAATGATGCAGGTCCGTGCCGAAAAGGAACGTACCGCCCTAACTGCACTTGAAGCTGAAATCGCCGCCGCTGCCAGACCGGCGGAACACCCTGCCTATATTACTATTACCAAAGAACAGCCTCTAAAGGAAAAAGCGGTAAAAAAAGCAGAGGAGACGGAAGAACCCCGTGCCTATGTAACCAGAAACCGGTCTCCAAAGGAGTTTCACCTGGGGGTTAGGAATCTGCATAAACGGTTCGGCCGCAAGGAAGTAGTCAAGGGGGTGGGCTTTTCCATGGATAATGGAGAGGTGACCGGGCTCCTGGGACCGAATGGAGCGGGAAAGACCACCATTTTTTATATGATAGTCGGCTTCTACCGTCCTTCTATCGGCAAGGTCATGCTGGATGAGATTGACATTACCCGAAACCCCATGTACCGCCGCGCCCGGCTGGGGGTCGCCTACCTCCCCCAGGAGGCGTCAATATTCCGCAAGCTCACGGTGGAGCAGAACATCTGGGCCATCCTGGAAAGCCGCCGGGATATCGGCAAGGTGGAGAAGAAGGAACGGCTGGAGAGCCTCTTGGACGAGTTCGGTATCGGCCGTATCCGCAGCCAGTTCGGCTATACCCTTTCCGGCGGGGAGCGGCGTAGGACCGAGATTGCCCGGGCTCTTGCCACGGAACCGAAGTTCCTGCTCCTGGACGAACCCTTTGCGGGGATTGACCCCATCGCGGTCTACGAAATCAAGCAGATAATCCGCAAGCTGGCGGAAAAGGGCATCGGCATCCTCATCACGGACCACAACGTCCGGGACACCCTGGAAATCACCACCACCGCCTTCATCATCGCCAACGGTACCATCGTAGCCCGGGGCGGACGGGATTCCATCCTGGCAAACGAGATGGTCCGGGAAATCTACCTGGGCAGCGACTTCAAGATGTAGCTGTATTGACAAACCCTACTTTCTTGCTATATCCTGAACTGTACTGAAGAACCTACCGGTTCTTTGATACTTATCGGTAAGGGGTGTATCATGAGGTGGATCATGTGGATTATCCTCCCTCTTGCCGGGTTAACCTTAGGCTGGACTATACGCTGGCTGTACGCCAGATTTCAACTTACGGCATCGGAGCAACGCGCCGAACGTATAAAACAGGATGCGATAAAGGAAGCTGAGGCTAAAAAGAAGGAGATTCTTCTTGAAGCAAAAGAACAAGTTATCCGTGATCGGAATCAGCAGGAAAGGGAGACCCGGGAACGCAGGGGAGAGTTGCAGCGGTACGAGAAACGTATTCTGCAAAAAGAAGAAGCGATAGATAAGAAAACGACTCAAATCGAGCGGACCGAACTGGTTCTGGCCGATAAGGAACGGGTTCTGCAAAGCCGGGATGACGCTCTGGGAAAGGAAGAGGAGCGGTACCGGGCGGAACTGGAACGGATTTCGGGGCTCTCCGTGGACGAGGCGAAGGCCCTTATTATCCGGGATGTGGAGAACGAGGCCCGGCATGACGCCCAGGGGATTGTCCTCAAGATTGAGGCGGAGGCCAACCTTTCCGCGGAAAAGAAAGCCCGGGATGTGCTGCTCACCACCATCCAGCGCCTGGCCACTGAGGTAACCGGCGAGGTGACCGTGGCCACCGTGACCCTCCCCAACGACGAAATGAAGGGGCGGATTATTGGCCGGGAGGGGCGGAACATCCGTACCCTGGAAACCATGACCGGGGTGGATATCATCATCGACGATACCCCGGAGGCGGTGGTTATCTCCTGCTTTGACCCGGTGCGCCGGGAAATTGCCAAGGTGAGCATGGAACGGCTCATCGTCGACGGGCGGATCCATCCGGCCCGGATTGAGGAGATTGTCACCAAGGTTACCAGGGATATTTCCCAGAAGATCTTCGAAGAGGGCGAAAAGGTGCTCTTCGACCTGGGTATCCACAACATCAACCAGGAAGCCATACGTACCCTGGGGCGGCTCTATTTCCGCACCAGTTACGGCCAAAACGTACTCTATCACTCCAAGGAAGTGGCGATCATCGCGGGGATTTTGGCTTCCGAGGTGGGGGCCAACCGGGAACTGGCTAAGCGGGGGGCGCTGCTCCACGACATCGGCAAGGGGATCGAAAGCGATTCGGACCTGAACCATGCGGAGATTGGTATGGACATGGCCCGGAAGATGGGGGAGGACCCCCGGATCATCAACGCCATCGGGAGCCATCACAACGATATGGAGCCCTCCTGCATCGAATCGGTGCTGGTACAGATAGCGGACGCCATTTCCGCAGCCCGGCCTGGCGCCCGAAGAGAAACCCTGGACAATTACGTCAAGCGGCTGGAAAACCTGGAGAATATCGCCACGGGCTTTACCGGGGTGGATAAGGCCTTTGCCATACAGGCGGGGCGGGAACTGCGGATCATGGTCAACAACGAGGCCCTGAACGACGAGCAGTCCCGGGATCTGGCTAAGCAGATTGCCAAGAAGATCGAGAACGACCTGCGCTACCCCGGGAGGATCAGGGTAACGATCATCCGGGAAACCAGGATCACCGAATACGCACGGTAAATAAGCGGGAATTGCCATGGCGTTTTCGTTTTTTAGTTGGCTTATCTCCTCCATTACCGGCGGGCCTAATCCGGAACGGGCTAAAAAACGGGCGCTGAAGCGGATGACGAAGATGCTGGCGGCTAATAAATACGGGAACTTCTACCGGGTAAAGACCGAAGAGGTGACGGCTGAGCTTGCCCAATTCTTTTTCAAGGTGTATAAAACCGTTTCCCCGGCCCAAACCCCGCTCCAGAATGCGGCCCAATCAAGCCGCTTAAGGCTGGCCGCTATCCATGCCTTTCTGGATCAAACGCAGTTGGCTATCCTGGAGGGGCTTTCCCTGGAACGTATTGAAAAGCGGGCGGGGGAAATACCCTCCGGGACCCTTGCCCGGCAAATGCAGAATGAATTCGACCAGTTTGAGGAGGGCTTTGATCCGGAGCGGGTACAAGCCATCGACGGTTGTTATACGCTCATCCTGGGGATGGCCAAATTTGTTACCTACGACTTTTATTTTCTGCTCCGAAAGTTTGACCCCCAGTTACGGGTGTTCGCGGCGATACCGGGGGCAGCGGTTTCCGATGGGATTAAGGATTTTCTGGAACTGACCGCCTACCTTGATACGGATCGGGACTGGAATACGGCCTTTACGGTGCTCCGGGACTTCAAAGGGGCGGAGGTGGTTAATCCCAAACTCTGGGAAAAGATGCTGTCCGAAATACAGGAGGTGAAACGCTCCGGTATCCTGGAGATGCTGGTCCGCTTTATTACCAAGGACCCGGACTGGGGATGGGAGCCCCGCCTGACCCGGGCGCATATCACCGGGGAGTACCTGGAAACTATCAGGACTGAAATATTTGATCACCTTAATCGGATCACCACCGCTAAACAGGACGCCCGGATTGCCGAATATGCCCGGCAGTTTTTTGGTGACGGCAATATGGATCGCCTGACATTCTATACCGAAGGGAACAGTCAACTGTATAAAAAGCGCAATTTTAACGGCTTTGTCTTTGCCCGGGGGCTCAACTATGTAATCGTTTTTTTGACGGATGAGGGCGCGCAATTACAGTTTTTGTCGGACCTGATTCTGGTCCGGGGGCAATGGGTTGCCCCTGCCCTGTACCGTCCCCTGTCGGAATCGGTACGGCTGTTGGTAAGCCTTCCCGGGAAGATTAAAGCCCTGGACGATTCCCTCATGGACCAGGGCCCCTACGGTCTCAAACTGGAAAGGGCGTTCACCAAAACTATCCAGAGCAAAAGTCTGATACGGAATATCAATGCAAACCTCGCCCGGATTGACGCCGAGGCGCGGCTTATCATCACCGATGCAATCTTCAATCTTTCTGTTATAGCAGACAGCCTCAAGGACATCCTTGAGGATTATCGAAGAAGCTTTCCGCTGATTATCCTGAACTGGGAGGAATTGGCGCCCTTTTCCAATGGCGACCTGGAAAGCCAGATCTCCGGGATGCACAAGCGGTTGGAGGATTTATTGGATTTGCTGCACCTTGTCGTGCAGGATTCGGACGAAGATACTGATGCGGAGGCGGAGCACCAATGATAGTAAAGCTTATCATGATTGGGGATGTGGTGGGGGAGCCGGGGCTGGCTGTCCTGGAAAAGCTGCTCCCCCCGCTTATTGCACAGGAAGAGGCGGACTTTGTGGTGGTGAACGGGGAAAACGCCGCCGCCGGTTTCGGCATAACCGAAACTGAAAAAGCGCGTATCCTCAATGCCGGGGCGGATATTATCACCACGGGGAACCATGTCTGGGAGAAACGGGAGTTCTGGCCCGCCCTGGACACGGAAGAACGGGTTCTGCGGCCGGCGAATTATCCCGGAAAACCGGTGGGCCGGGGTTGGACCTTGCTCCAAAAAAACAAGACGCGCTGGCTGGTGATTAATCTCCAGGGTCGTGAACTGATGACCCCCATCGACTGCCCCTTTCGGGCCTTTGCCTGTGTTGAAACCCTGGATGCCCAGGCCACTGAATTCCATGACCTTCTGAAAAGGAACGATGCTATTGTGCTGGTTGATTTTCATGCGGAATCCACCCGGGAAAAGGAAGCCCTGGGCTTTTATCTGGACGGCAGGGCGGCCGTGGTGGCGGGTACCCATACCCATGTGCAAACTGCGGATGAAAAGGTGCTGCCCCTGGGCACCGCCTATATCACCGACCTGGGAATGACCGGCGTGTCCGGCGGGGTTATCGGCATGGACGCCGCAGTGTGCCAGGACCGGGCCCGAACCCAGGTGCTGTACCGCATGACCTGCGCCGAACCAACGCCTGCGCAGCCGCCGGAACTCCAGGGGATAGTGGTGGAAATTGACCGGGAAATGAGAAGGGCGGTTTCCATACGAAGGTTGCGGATTAAAGAATAAGCTGAAGAGATTAGTGGGGGGTCCGGAGGCTCCAGGGGTCCCCCCTATAATAACCTTTTGCGGGCATATCATCTTCCGCCTGATGCGGGGAGAAGGGGTGCTTTATGCGCGGCTTGTATCCTGCTAAACTAGGGTGATTTCAAGGAGCGTGCATGCCGAACCATGGTGATGGGCCCATCAGGCGGGTATATATAGAAAAGAAAGCGGGTTTTGATATCGAGGCCCGGCGTTTGCAGGCGGATATTGCCGCTTTCCTTGCCGGCGGCGGACCAAACCTGGGCAGCATGAGGATTTTGCAGCGCTATGACGTGGCCGGCCTCAGTGAGGAACAGTTCCGGCAGGCGGTGAACCTGGTCTTTTCCGAGCCCCCCTGCGATACGGTGTATTACGAAAAGCAGCCCTGGCTTTCCCTTCCGAACTGCAAGAGCGCTAACCGCTCAGTTTTCGGGATTGAGTATCTGCCGGGGCAATACAACCAGCGTGCCGATTCGGCGGAACAATGCGTGGAACTGGCGGTGGGGGTGCGTCCGGTGGTTCGGACCGCCCGTATCTTCATCCTGGAAGGCTTCACCGAAAACCCCCAGGGGACCGGGTTGGCGGCGCTTATGCGTTACCTCATCAACCCCGTGGATTCCCGGGAAGCCGACCTGGGGCTGCCCCTCAGCCTGGAAGATACCGGTAGCGAAGGCGGCAATGTGCCGGTCCTTGCGGGCTTTTCCGCTGCCGGTGAGGCTGTGCTGGCGGATCTTGCCAAACAATACGGCCTTGCCATGTCTACCGGGGATCTGCTCTTTTGCCGGGACTACTTTCGTAGTATTGGCCGGGACCCTACCCTGGCGGAATTGCGGGTCCTGGACACCTACTGGTCAGACCATTGCCGGCATACCACCTTCACCACCACCCTGGAGATTTCCTTAGGGGGTTCCCTTAACCTTACCCCTGAAGGTGCCGCACTGAAACGGGCATTGGCCCTGTACGAGGATGCCCGTCGGGAAGTCGGGGCGGCGATGCGGCCGCGGACCCTGATGGACCTGGCTACCATTGGGGCGAAGGTGCTAAAGAAGCGAGGCCTCCTGATGGACCTGGACGAGTCTAAGGAGATCAACGCCTGTTCCATCAAAGTACAGGCCGAGTTCCGGGGAACGGCGCATGGCGCCTTCTTTGAGCCCTGGCTATTTCTCTTTAAGAACGAGACCCACAATCACCCCACGGAGATTGAGCCCTTTGGCGGGGCCGCTACCTGTCTTGGGGGGGCCATCCGTGATCCCCTTTCCGGCCGGGCTTACGTGCACCAGGCCATGCGGGTTACCGGAGGCGCCGACCCCCGGAGCAGCCTCGCGGAAACCCTGCCGGGGAAGCTCCCCCAGTTGAAGATAGCCCGGGAAGCGGCGGCGGGCTACTCCTCCTACGGGAACCAGATAGGGCTTGCGACGGGGCAGGTGGCGGAATTCTACCATCCCGGCTTCCTTGCCAAACGTATGGAACTGGGGGCGGTTGCCGGGGCTGTCCCCGAGGCATGGGTACGCCGTGAAGAACCCCTGGCCGGGGATCTGGTACTCCTCCTGGGCGGTAAGACCGGCCGGGATGGTATTGGCGGCGCCACCGGATCCTCCAAGGCTCATACCGGGGAATCGGTGGAAACTGCCGGGGCGGAGGTGCAGAAAGGAAACGCCGTGGAGGAGCGGAAACTCCAGCGCCTCTTCCGCAACCCCGCCGTGACCTCCCTGATCAAACGCTGCAATGACTTCGGCGCCGGGGGCGTGGCGGTTGCGGTGGGGGAACTGGCCGCCGGTTTGGACATCAACCTTGATAAGGTGCCCAAGAAATACGCCGGCCTGGACGGTATAGAGTTGGCCATCTCCGAATCCCAGGAACGCATGGCCGTGGTAGTTGCCGCCAAAGACGCGGATGCCCTGATCGCCTATGCCGCGGCGGAAAACCTGGATGCGGTGGTCATTGCCGCTATTACGGCGGGTGACGGGGAGGAAGATGGGGCTCGTCTTAGGATGAGTTGGCGGGGGAAAACCATCGTGGACCTTTCACGAAGATTCCTTAATTCCAATGGGGCGCCCCGTTCTGCCCGGGCGGTGATAGAAGCCGACTGGAAGAAGTCCGGGGCTGATGAAACACCCTATACATTGGACACCCTGGAGCGGGAACTGGCATCCCTCCGTACCGGGAGCCGCCGGGGCCTTACGGAACGGTTCGACGGCTCCATCGGGGCGGCCTCGGTACTGTATCCCTGGGGCGGTGCAGAACAGGGCACCCCGGAGTGCGGCATGGCGGCCTTGTTGCCTTCCCTGGAAGAGGACAATGTCCTTAACGAAAGCCTTACCGCTAGCCTGATGACTTTTGGCTACGACCCGGACCTCGCCCTGCGCAGTCCCTACGAGGGAGCCAAGGGGGCTATCCGGGAAGCCCTTGCAAAATACGCCTGCCTGGGGGGTAATCCCTGGGCCGCCCGGCTTTCCCTCCAGGAGTATTTTGAGCGGATGGATACGCCCGAATCCTGGGGCAAACCCCTGTCGGCCCTGCTCGGCGCATTGGAAGCGCAGCTGGCCCTGGGGGTTCCCGCCATAGGGGGCAAGGATTCCATGTCCGGAAGCTATCGGGATGATGCCAACCATATAGACCTGGCGGTCCCTCCCACCCTGGTTGCCTTTGCCGCCGGGACCCTCCCTGCCGCCGCCGTCCGTTCCGGGGCCTTGAGCGGTACACCGGGAAACACCGTGATCCTTCTCTACCAGGAAAATAATGAATGGGAACTATTCAAGGCCAATATGAACGCCCTGGCTGCCCTTTCCGCAAAAGGGGTGGTCCGTGCCGCCTATCCCGTAGGAGCCGGCGGCATAGGTCCGTCTCTGGCGATTATGGCCTTTGGAAACATGGCCGGCATTGAGGTGGAAGTGGACCAAGGGTCCGCCGTCCCCCTGTCCCTGGTATCCCCCGGACTCCACCAGGGTTCGGTTCTGGTGGAGCTTGACGGAGTTGACTATGTCAGGGAAATTCTCTGCGAATCCAGCCCTGCCCCCCGCTGGGCCGTCGCGGCCCACACACTGGCGGAACCTATTTTCCGCATAGTCCGGGGTAAGGATTCCGATGAGAAACCCCTTGCGGTACTGCGCCGGGCCTACGAAGGTACCTTGTCCACGGTATACCCTCAGACATCTTCCGGCGCAACGGTTGCAGAAGATCCGGCCATCCCCTCCGGATCGGTCCCCGCAAATGATGCGGCCCTCTTAGCGGCTATCTCCGGCGGCAAAGCCCTGGCGGGAAAGACCGTCCGGCAAAAAACTACCACGATGGCGGCGCAACCCTTGGTTGTGCTGCCGGTATTCCCCGGCACCAACTGCGAGTGGGACATGGCACGGGCTTTCCGCAGAGCGGGGGCACGGACCCGGCTGGTTATCTTCAGGAACCGGAACTCAGAGGACATCCTGGAATCCAGGCGGGAACTGGCGGCGGCCATCGGGGAAGCCCAGATCGTGGCCCTCTCCGGGGGCTTCAGCGCCGGGGATGAGCCGGACGGGTCGGGAAAGTTTATTGCAAACGTGTTCCGTTCCCCCGCTATCGCCGATGAAGTCACCAAGCTGCTGGATGTCCGTGACGGCCTGATCCTGGGCATCTGCAACGGTTTCCAGGCGCTGATCAAGCTGGGGCTGATCCCCTACGGCGCCTACCGGGAGGCGGATTTTTTCGCGCCAACCCTGAGCTTCAACCGCATAGGCCGCCACGTTTCCCGCATGGTCCGCACTAAAGTTATCGCCAACACATCCCCCTGGCTTGCCCTGGAGGAACCGGGAACCCTCCATATCCTTCCCGTCAGCCATGGTGAAGGCCGCATCGTCATCCGGGAAGAGGAGGGCAGGGCGCTCTTCGCCGCAGGGCAGGTCCCTTTCTGTTACGCCGATGCCCGGGGAAACCCCGCCATGGCCGAGCCGGACAACCCCAACGGATCGGACTTTGCCATAGAGGGCCTCACCAGCCCCGACGGACGGGTCCTGGGCAAGATGGCCCACTCGGAACGCTGCGGGGAGTACGTGCATATCAACATACCGGGGAACAAGCAGCAGCGGATATTGGAGGCGGGGGTGGGGTACTTCGGGTAATGAAGAATAATTAACCACGAAGCCCCTCTTGACAAACTTTTGCCGATTTTGACGGTATTGTAGAGGTGTATAGGGAGGGGTATCTCGTCTAATAAGAAAGGGGGATGAACCGTTTCCTTCGGGATGATGTGGTTGATATTCTTCTTATTAACATTGTCAATAGTGTCTACCTACTTAATAGCTATTAGTGCGCCGCACTCGTAAGAAGGACTTTGCCTATGGGGCAGATACCGTCAGGATGGTGGGAAAAAAACAGGTTTGTGGGACCTTGGCCAGCCCAATTCCCCCTAAACAGCAAAAACAGGCGTTTTGACAGCATAATTGGTATGGTTTTCCCCTTACGTTTTCAAAGGAAAGGGGAGTATGATTATACCAAAACTATGAAAGCGCAAAACCGGTACCAAGC
>BNUW01000026.1 GCA_025997655.1 Spirochaetia bacterium | reverse complement strand
GGTCTACTTTCCATTGTTGCCGGTCATCTTCCAAGCTTTCTAGAAATGATAATACCTCTTCCATTTCTTTAACCCCTCCCAGGTCTTATGAAAAAGTATATCACTTTCCTTTCATGCGTTTGTCGTGTTATACACCCCCCACCGCATTGACAAGAAAAACGCTATAAACTAATATAACAAAGTCTCCATATAAATAGCGCCGGATAGTTAACGGAATAAACGCCATATATATAGGAAGAAACATGAGGCTGTAGCTCAGCTGGATAGAGCATTAGATTGCGGATCTAAAGGTCGCACGTTCGAATCGTGTCAGCCTCATAGTAATTTCTTGAGGGTATCAGGTAGGCGGGAACGATATGAGGAAAGCCTAGGGAGACCTGAGCCATACTCAAAAAAAGCCCCGTTTCCGGGGCTTTTGCTGTTTAGGCTTTCGGCTTGGAAGTCCTGGGCTTCCTGGCCGTCGCCGCCTTCTTGCCAGAGGCCTTTTTTCCGGGCTTCTTTGCAGCCTTGGGCTTAGCAAGCGCCCTCGCTTCGGAAAGTAATTTTTTTTCCGTAGCGACGATCTCTTTACGCACGGCATCCCGCTTCGCATAAAGTTTTTCCAAAGATGCAGCAATCTGATCAATTTTAGCCATAATTTCTCCTTGATCACATTATCGGAAAAAACCCCCGGATATTGATAGTAAAAAAAATACATTTCCAGAACAGCTTTTTGTAATTGAACATTCCTACGAAGAAACAACCATCCGGGAGATTGCCCGCAGGGCCGATGTCAGCATCGACGCCGTATATTCCCATTTTAAGACAAAGGCGCAAATTCTTGCCAAACTGATTTCCATAAATACCGGCCGGATTCAGCGAACTGATGAAGGCGGCGGGTAAAATTTATCAGGGAAATTTTGATATACGGAATATAACCGTAGCCTACGTAGGCATTAATACGGAGCACGGTAATGAATTTACCGCGAATGGATCCGTTGTCGTAACAAACAACAGCGATAGTACATTTTGATGCCCCATTGATTCGCAGGGGGTTTACCTTTAAGTTCTAGCCGTCTTCTTTTATGACCGTTACTTTATTGGCGCGGTACCGGGGGGCGTCTTCCTTTTTGCTTCGTTCCAAATCCTCTTCGGTATAATATTTTACCTTCATGCCCGTTGTCAGTTCGTCAAAGTCGATATTGGTGAGGGTGCTGTAATGGAAAAATATATTATTGTTCCGTTCGTCCCGGATAAAACCAAACCCATCCCGCAGGCTGCAAATGGTTGAGTATTGCCCCTCATCTTCCGGCTGCCCTTGATCCGGCTGGGGTTTTTGTTCTTCATTTTTTACAACAGCCTGGGGCGACGAATAAAACTTTTCCGATACAAATAAATTGTTAATAATTTCACCGTTATTTTTGTTGATACATTCGTGCATGGGGATGGGGTAGCACACTTCTTCTAACAATTGCCGGGAGGTTCTGGTTTCGGTGCTGACGCCGTCCTCGTTGTAATAGGAAAAATCCCAACTGATGAGCATGACCTGGGTGCCCAGGGTGGTGAGTTTCCGCACCAATGGTACATAATCGCCGTCCCCGGCTACCAAAACCAGGATGTCAAATTTTTTGTATATTGTCAATTCATAGGCTTCCAGGGCAAGCCATACATCAATCCCCTTTTCATGCATAGTATTACTGTCGTTGCTGTAGCGCAGGGGCAGGTAATGGCTTACGATATTTTCCTTCATCAGTATATCGTCAAATACCCGCTCGCTCTGGACCTTCTCCCCCAAATCCCTGCCGTAGGACCGGCCCTTAAAGTAGTGGGCGTCAATAATTTGACAGAAGTGTTTGTCATTTATCCCGGTAAGTTCCGCAATTTTACTTCTGATAAACTCATGTAAGCCGGTTATGCTTATCCGTGATTTCCGTTCATGTTCATATTTATAATAATTACTTACTTTGTAAAAATAGTAACCATCATAAAATATGCCTATCCTGATAAATTCTTTTAAATTGCTGTTCATACCACAATCTTACCCTATCCGGGGAGATAGGGCAAGAGGTGATTTTCTTAGAACGGCAATATCGCTTTGTGGTACTGTTCGTGGAGTACCTCCGCCATGGCTAAGTACATGGCCGAAAGACCGCAGGCGATGCCCACCCACCCCGCAATGACGCCGATAAGGCGGCTCTCCAGGAAATTGTGGAGGGCCAGCAGTACAAAAAGAACCGTCAGCGATAGGAACACGAACTGCAACACCTTGCTGCCCTTGAGGGTGCCGATGAACATGAACAGGGTGAAGACGCCCCAGAGCAGGAGGTACCAGCCCAAAAAGGCGGGGTCGGGTTTTTCCGCCAGTTTTAGTACCGGCAGAATCCATATGGCGACCAGACTCTGCCAAAAACACCCGTAGGAAGTAAAGGCCACCGTTCCAAAGGTGTTGCCCCGGGTGAATTCCAGAATCCCCGCTATAATCTGCGCAAGGCCGCCGAAGCAGATCCCCATGGCAAAGACGATAGAAGAATTGGGGAAAAATCCGGCGTTGTGCAGGTTCAATAAAACCGTGGTCATCCCAAAGCCCATCAACCCTAAGGGACCGGCGTTGGCTAATTTTTGTTCCGTTGACATAAAATAATGGTACCAGAGCTTTTTATTTTTTGCAAGGGAATTTTTTATTTTAATACCTATACAACAGTATAGTGGTTAAAAATCCTTAAGTTTATGATGTTACCAAATTTGCAGAAAAAACAAAACCCCTAAAAAAGCGGGGGGCCGAAACGGATATCTTTATCCGCTCCGCCCCCCCTGTTAATGCGTATACAAGGGCTTATTTGAAATACCGCTTCAGCAGCCCCGCAAATCCGGCGCCGTGGCGGGCTTCGTCACGGGCCATTTCGTGGACCGTGTCGTGGATCGCGTCGTAGTTTCGTTCCTTGGCGCGTTTGGCCAGGTCGGTCTTGCCGGCGCAGGCGCCGTGTTCGGCTTCCGCCCGGAGTTCCAGGTTTTTCTTGGTGCAGTCGGTGATGACTTCCCCCAGAAGCTCCGCAAAACGGGAGGCGTGGTCCGCTTCCTCAAAGGCATAACGCTTGAAGGCTTCGGCAATTTCGGGATAGCCTTCCCGGTCGGCGACACGGGCCATGGCCAGATACATGCCCACTTCGGTACATTCGCCGTTAAAGTTGGCCCGGAGGTCGGTCAGGATGTCCTCTTCCACGCCCTTTGCAACACCAACGGTGTGGACCGCGGCATAGGCGGCCCCTTCTTTCTGCTCGTTGAACTTGGACGCCGGCGCCTTACACTGGGGGCAGACATCGGGGGCCTTATCCCCGGTAAAAACATACCCGCAAACAGTACATACCCATTTCTTCATAATAGTACTCTCCTCTTAAAAATATTTACAACGGCTCAAGCCGTGGTTTTCGCTTTCACACATTCGGCACAGAGACCGTTGAATACGGTCTTTCGGTAATCTATGATGAAGCCTCCCTGGGTGTCCGTCACGTCCTTCAGTTTTTCCATAACCTTGGAAAACTGGGGCGGCAATTCCGGGGCATCGTAATCTATGACTCTGCCGCAGCAGCCGCATACAAAATGGGGATGGGGTTCCACCCGGCCGTCAAACCGCTCTTCCCCGTCAATAACCCCAACGGACGCCACCGCCCCTTCCTGCCGGAACAGGTTGATGTTCCGGTATACCGTGGCCAGGGAGAGGCCGGGGATATCCGACTTGAGCCGATCGTATACCCACTGGGCGCCGGGATGAGAGACCGTAGATCGGACTACCGCCAGGATCGCATCCCTTTTTTTACTATGCTTTCTGTCGGCGCCCGGTCTTGACATAAATCTTTACTCCAATAATAATAACTATTATTAATATATTTCCTTAGCTTCAAAAAAGCAAGGGGTTTTTTATTATTTTGGTAAATTTTACCGGAGAACGTCAGAAACGGGTTCTATTGAATCAAATTGACGGTCTTGGTAGATTATTTCGTAGATTTGAGCGGCAGCAGGCGAAAATTCGTTTTGCTCCGCTTAGACGGTGCGGTATACACCGCATAAATGAGGGGTTATGCAATCTTTAGGAATTAACATCGGTTCCACCAGCTTGAAGATGGTTTTGGCTGAAAGCCAAATGGCGGAAAATAATGGGCAGTCTTTCGGGGAGACCAGCGTGATATGGAGCGCCGCAGTTCCCCATGAGGGGGATTTTGGCGCGGCGGTGCGGAAGCTTATGAGTGAAAGCAATGTCCCCAAGGGGATTCCCACCCTGGTTACCGGTAATGAGGGCCGGTTTATGTTTGACGCGGCGGGGACCCTGGAGCCCCTGTGCGTGGAAGCGGCGCTCCGGGCCTTGAATCTAAAGGCCGATGCGGTGGTCAGCATGGGCGGCGAAGATCTGGTTGTGTATTCCCTGGACAAAAACGGGAAGATCATCAACAACTTCTCCGGGAATAAGTGCGCCAGCGGTACCGGGGAGTTCCTCAAGCAGCAGCTTGCCCGGATGGACATGAAGCTTGAGGATATCGACAAGGTAAGCGATGATGCGAAGGTCTATGCCCTTTCAACCCGCTGCTCGGTGTTCATGAAGAGCGACTGTACCCACCGGCTCAACAAGCGGGAGGCCACCAAGGACGATATTGTCCTGTCCCTTTCCGATGTGATGGCGGTGAAGGTTATCGACTTCCTGAAACGGGCGAAGATCCGCTCCGGGCGGGTGGTTCTGGCCGGGGGCATCACCCTGAACCGGCACATCATCCGGTTTATCCGGGAGAAGGCCCCCCACATTGAGTTTATCATCCCCCCTACGGCCTCGGTGTTTGAGGCCCTGGGCGCGGCGGTGCTGGCCCCCCAGTCCGGGAGTCCCCTGCCGGGTGTTGAGCAGCTTCTTAAGCCCAACGAGATCCGTTTCGGCGCATTGAGCGCCCTGAAGGATTGGACTAATAAGGTAAAGACTTTTGACAAGCCCGACGGCAAGGTGCAGGCGGGGCGCCGCTATATCCTGGGGGTGGATGGCGGTTCTACCACCACCAAGGCATGCTTGGTGGATGCCGAGACCGACGAGATTGTGGCGAGTCATTACGGGCGTACCCACGGGGACCCGGTTAAGGCTTTGAAGGAATGTCTGGCGATCATCCAGGAGAAGGTTGTTGCGGATACGGGGAGCAAGCAGGTCGATATCCGGCTGGTGTCTACCACCGGCTCCTCACGGGAGATCCTGGGGGTGTTTCTGGAAACCCCCGGTGTGTATAACGAGATTATCGCCCATGCGGTGGGGACCACCTACTTTGATCCTGAGGTGGAGACCATTTTTGAGATCGGCGGGCAGGACGCCAAGTACGTGCTCCTCAAAAACGGGGTGCCTATTGATTATGCCATGAATGAAGCCTGTTCCGCCGGGACCGGCTCTTTCCTGGAGGAATCCGCATCCGGGGATCTTTCCATTCACAGCGCCCAGGACATCGGCCCCATCGCCCTGAATGCCGATGCCCCCCTCAAATTCGGGGAACACTGTTCGGCCTTTATCAATTCTGATATCCGCAAGGCGGTCCAGCAGGGGGCCACCAAGGAAAATATCACCGCAGGGATCATCGGTTCTATAGTAGCAAATTACCTGAACCGGGTGGTGGGAAACCGCACCATCGGCGGGAAGATATTCCTCCAGGGCGGGGTGGCCAAAAACGTTGCCGTGCCCCTGGCCTTTGCCATGATGCTGGACAAGGAAATCCTGGTTCCCCCCTCACCGGAACTCATGGGCTGTTTCGGGGTAGCGCTCCTGGCAAAGCGCAAGAACGCCGACGGCCTCCTGGACGAAAAGCCCGTGGTTATCGACGACCTCTTGACCCGTGTCATCGGCTATGAGCGGGTCTTTACCTGTCAGTCCTGCGACAACCGCTGCCCCATCCAGGTGCTGACGGTGGGCGGGGAGGGCGCCGGCCAAGGAGGTCCGGGCCGTAAGTACATGTTTGGCGGGCGGTGTAACAAATACACCAATATGCGTAAAAAGGTTAAGGATGTACCGGTCTTTGATTACGTGGAGAAGCGGCAGAAACTGCTCTTCGAAGAATTTGCCGCCCCGGTATCACCCGCAGCATTACAACGCATAAAAGCCGGTGAAGCCGCCGTCAATAAAGCGGAAGTTTTAAATGGCGGATCTGAGGCCCTGAAAACTGCGCAGCTAGCAGCGGCGCAGTTCACCGCAGCTTCCCCGGCGCCAAGCAGCAACACTGCGGCAAGCTATAAACGGAACTTTGTGGTGGGGATTCCCCGCGCTTTTTCGGTACACACCCTCTACCCCCTCTACTCCTGGTTTTTCCACGAACTGGGTATCCAGACCTTCCTCTCCACCGAAGTGGCCCACGCCGGTGTTGCCCGTGCGGAATCCACCTACTGCTTCCCTGCGGAAATTGCCCACGGGGCGGTGCAGGACTGCCTGGACAAGGGCGCGGACTACATCTTGCTCCCCCATTTCCGGGACATGCCCAGCTACGAGGAAAAAGTGCACGCCAACTTCTGCCCCATCACCCAGGCCCTGCCCTACTATATAGAAAAGGCCTTCCCCGATGTGGACAAAAAAAAATTCCTCCCCCTGGTGGTGAGCTTCAAGTTTGGCGAGGGCAAAGCCCTGGAACTCTTTACGGTGATGACCGATTTGCTCGGCATTGACCCGGCGGAGACCAGGGCCGCCTTCGACAAAGCGTTGCAGAAACAGTATGACTATTTTGCCGCCATAAAAAAACTCGGCGAGGAAGCGATCAAGGATGCCCGCAAGGCGGACCGCCCGGTAATCGCCATCCTGGGGCGGCCCTACAACGCCTTTACGGCGGAGGCTAACATGGGCATACCCCGGAAGTTTACCACCCGTGGTTTTTCCATCGTGCCCTTCGATATCCTGCCCTTTGAGGGTGAGGATATATTCCCCAACATGTACTGGTACTACGGCCAGCAGGATGTAAAGTCCGCAGCGTTACTAAAGAAAGAAGACAACATCTATGTTACCTATATCACCAACTTTTCCTGCGCGCCGGACTCCTTCATCCTCCACTACCTCAAGTGGTTCATGGGGCAGAAGCCCTTCCTGGTGCTGGAACTGGATTCCCACTCCGCAGACGCCGGGGTGGACACCCGGGTGGAGGCCTTCCTGGACATCATCGACGGGTACCGGGCCAAGAAAGACGCGATTGAGGGTGAGCGGTACCATAACGGCTGGCGTTTTGTGGCGGAGAGGACCACCGGGAACAATTTCGACCTCCGTATCGACAACGATAAGACCGGGGAGAAGGTTCCTATTGTGGGCAATAAACGGGTCAAAGTGCTCCTGTCCAACATGGGCGCCATCTCTACGGAGTACATGGCCGCTGCAGTGCGGCATCAGGGGATCAACGCCGAAGCCATGCCGGTGGCTACCGGTAAAACGATTCAGGTAGCCCGTGCCCACGCATCGGGTAAGGAATGTGTGCCCAGTCATCTGGTATTGGGCGGCGCGTTGCAGTTCTTCTTTAGCGAACAATACCGCAAGGATGAGCTCTACCTTCTCTTTGTACCTATTACCACCGGTCCCTGCCGGACGGGACAGTATTATGTGTACTACGAAAACCTTTTCAAAGATCTACGGCTGGAAAATGTGGTGATCTTCATTCTTTCTGCGGATAATTCCTACGGCGAACTGGGCGGTGACTTTGTTAAGGATATGTGGCGGGGCTTTGTCCTTGCCGATTACCTCAAGGATATCCAGACCAGCCTTAAAGCGGTGGCGGTGAATCCGGAGCAGGCCCTGACGGCTTTTGAAAAGTCCTGGCGCAAGGTTATGCACGCGGTGGAATTCGACCAGAATAAAATTTGGACGGAACTGGAGCAAGTTGCCCGGGATGTGAAAAAGATTCCCCTCAAGCGTAAGGTTGTGGACTGTCCCAAGGTCCTGGTGGTAGGCGAAATCTACGTGCGCCGAGACGATTTTGCGGTGGGCGAGCTTACGGATCTGATGAGCGAACGGGGTATCGTCGTAAAGGTGGCGGGCATTGCCGAGTGGATACACTATCTGGACTTTGTCCGGGAGTATGCCTTAAAGAAACTCATCAATCTGCAGAAGCCGGGGAAGCGGCTGTTCTCCAAACCCTGGAAGGATTTGAAGAAACTGGAAATAGAGGAATGGTGGAAACACTCGATAGAGAAAAAGGTGCTCTCCATCCTGGGCCCCACAGGACTCATCCCGGACACCCCCCACGATATGCACGAGATCATGAAATACACCCAGGAACACTTTGTGAACCTGGAACTCAATTCGGAGATCGCCGTTTCCTCCGGGGCTGCGGCGGCGGCCATGGATCACGGCTATTCGGGGATCGTGAACATCAGCCCCTTCGCCTGCCTTATCGGCCGGGTCATCGAAGGCCTCTTTACCCCCTGGGCCCGGGAACGGAACTACCCCATCCTTTCGGTGGAGGTGGACGGCAACCTGCTGCCCCCGAACATCGTGAACAAGCTCAACATCTTCATGGTCAACGTCCTGCGTTTCAAGGGCAGCAACGACCTTTCCAGCCTGGTGGACAAGGCGGGGAGCCACAACAAACGCTTCGACATCTACGGCGGGACTAACGACGAAAATGGCAACGGTACCGCAGGTACCGACGGCCGGATTGGCAAGGCGGAGGCTGAAAAGGAGTTGGCGGGCGCGCCGTTTTGACATGCCGGTACATCCGCACTATACTGGTAACCATGACCTTAAGTTATAACGAAAAAATAGAAATGATGCGGTCCCTCAACTGGGATTACAACGTATCCCCGGAGGATATGCTGGCGGTGGTGGAGGGCCGGCTTGAAAATGCCGGGGGGTTTGACCAGGACCGCATATTTCTCCGCTGCCTTGGGCGGGTCCCCTGGCACCGGATTATCGCGCTTTGGGGGGTGGATAAGGTTAAAGAACTCTACACCCCTAAAATTGCCCGGGCTCTTTTCCCCCGGGAACTGAGGATTCACTATGATTTTGCCCTCGCAATTTTACGAAGAGAGCCTGTACCCCCTGCAAGATGGGGTGATGAACACTATAAGCCGCTGCGGGACACGGTTTTTTCTCACCGGTGGTACCGCACTTAGCAGGGCCTATTACCATCACCGCTATTCTGACGACCTTGATTTTTTTGTGAACGCCGATGCTGAATATCCGGCACAGGTGGGTATTATTTTTGATAAACTTCGGGAAGATGGTTTTTCCTGGAATGCCGATTCTGACTTTACCAGCGCCAAGAATTTTACTTCGTTCAAAGTGCGATGGAATAAGTCGGACGCCGTTTTAAAATTGGATTTTGTGAATGACGTGGCCCCTCATTTTGGTGATATACTGAAAACTCCCTTATTTGACCGGACCGATTCTATCCGCAATATGCTTTCAAATAAATTAACCGCCCTTTTTCGCTTTGCCGGAAAGGATGTGGCGGATATCCGGGAAATCGCCCTGCATGAAACGGTTGATTGGTCGGCGGCAATACAAGATGCCCGGGAAAAGGAAATGGGTGTTGAGATACCGGTGGTATGTGATATTTTACGGGGCATGCCGGAAAAGGAATTCGACGGCATTATCTGGACGAGGAAACCTGAATGGGCGGTTTTTTGTGGGGACATCGAAAGGATTGTGCTGGATATGATGAGCGGGTAGGGGTAATCGGGTAGGATGCCGCCCATTATTTGGACGGCCGTCCTCACACACCACTAGTGTAAAAGACCAGCGCGATTTTTTGTTCATCATGCATATATCGAAATGAAGCCGTTGAATAATCTGTTGGTTCTTCCGCATATAAAAGGAAACGATATTAGAATCAAGACAAAAAACACTCACAAATCCAGTTTCCTTGCAAAATTTACCCGTCGGGCCATAATCTCGTCGAATTCCGGGGGGAGTGGTTCGGTTTCATTGAGCCTTTCAAGATCATCCTCAATACATTTCAGTTGGGCCAACTTCCTGGCTATTTCAGGGCTGGGGGTTTCCTCATCGGCAATGGTCAGATTAACAACTTTCCCTTTGGGAAGATACAGGGCTTCAATGGGAAAAAGTGTTGTTCCGTCATAATAGGCTTTCACGGTTGGCATGGTATTGACTTCTCCTTGTTAGTATAGCCGGTTTTCGTGGAAAGGGGAAAGCCCATGGTGGCCGGGATCGAGTAGGATGCCGCCCATTATTTGGACGGCCGTCCTCCCACACCACTACTTTTACCCAGGGGAAAAGTGCGTACCGTTCGGTACGCTGGTCCCACCGTATTGCCATTGGCGGCGTAATTACGACCGTACTTGCGGTGTTTGTTGCCATAGTTGGGTTCAAGTCGTAGTTAGGGCGTAGGGTGTGCCCGGCGCCTCACATTGGGAAATAGCGTAAAAAAACACTTGGTAATAGTCTATTATCACCGAGCATAAAGGTATCATATCGGGGTGTTAGGGGTGGTAAACGCCGCTAACGCTACCATCATAAAAGATGCCGCAGGTTCCCGTTAAAATCTTCGACATACTCCATTTATACTATAAGAGTGTATAGCGATCAAGGGAGATAACGAAATAAAGTACTATTTTGGAAAATTTGGTACCTTTGTATTGTCTATAATAACGCTTTTTTCAAATGCGGCATTAGCCTAATTTCTTGAGTTCAACCAATCGGGAGTCAACGGCTTGGGCTATGGCTGTTCCCACATCGGACAAAACCCCTTCCTGAAACCGTTTGACAGCATCATCGGTAAATGAATTCATTGAAAAGAGTTGGGGGCTGTCGATTTCAAGGGCGGCAGCTACCCGTTCCAGCATTTCAGGGGTTGGATACTTGTTCTCAAGTTCTATCTGTCCTATGTAATGGGTTGAAGTACCGACCCTTTCGGCCAGTTGCGCCTGGGTAATACCTAAAATACGCCTCTGTTCTTTCATATTATAGGCCAATAATGCCCGTAGACTTGTCATAATCTAACTTTTTAAGTTTATTGAGGAAAAAGCTATTGACAAACTTCCATAACGGAATTATTATCGTAAAATATGAATATAAACTTCCTTTACGGAAATTTATACAAAATTCGTCCGGTATAGGTGGGAAGTGTCTGTAGGGTGGTAGTGGTTTTTAAGCTGTCCTGGCACTGCCCGTTGGATAGGTTTTGCGCTGGGGCCATGCGGGGTATGGAAATGACGTGGGCAGAACAAGTTATGCGAAGGAAGTTTCGTCTACAAGGAGACTTATATGACTATTGAATTAGTGCTTTTTCTAACGGGAGTATGTGTTGATTGGGAAGGCTCATATCCTAATGGGAAGATGGAGCTTACTTCTGTTGGTATCAAGAGGTGATATTTGGGTGGCCCTTATTCCGAGGGTTGCGTATGGAAGTGGAAACACAGGGATTATCGTAAAGGCGGTTTAGTTTTGGCATTGGCCATAGAGCCCGGAAAGTAAATAGTAAAGGGGTGGTGAAAAAGTATGGTTACGCAAGTTCACGGTGGCGAAAATGGTGTCAGATTGCACCTTTGCGCTTGCATGAGAAATTTTTGCTTGGTATTTATTCTTAGTCTTAGTTGTAGCTGGTTTATTTTTGCCGAGGGCTCCACAGTTCATGTAGTAGGGGACCTTTCTAAGAATAATCGTTGGATTGCTAAAATATCATTAAACAATACCCATGACGGGGGGAATACTCCCTTTTCTGCGATGAGTGCCGGTAGTAGTTTAGGCGAAGCAGAATTTGAAAATGTACCTAATGGTGTTAATACTATTTCTGTATGGGTAACGAGAGATGGCAAAAATACAGATTTCAAATCTATTTCTATTGTGACCAATTATGAATCAGTTCAAATAATGCTTAGCGTTTCCAATTCTGGTAAAATTAAATACTTAGAAAAATCAGTTTCTACTTCATATTTGGATTTAGCAAAAAAACAGTTTGATGATGGAAAATATTCAATGGTGGTTTATATGTATAAAAATACCATTGGTGATATAGACCTTCGTAGTTCGAATGGTGATACTGCTTTGATACAGTTAGCAAAAAAACCAAATATTCCATTCGATGGAATAAAAGCTTTCGTTGAGGCAGGCGCTAAAGTAAATTTGCGAAATGAAGCGGGTGAAACTGCCGCTTCAATTGCTTATGATAAGGGTGAGATTGAGGTATATAATTATCTCAAAGAACATGGTGCAGTTGATTTTGAGCCTAAACAGGTTGTAACTTCTGGTTCATCATCTTCAACAACTAACGTGTATACAGAATCATCTTCTTCTTCAAATAGCTCATCTTCACAGTCATCAACAGCGCAGAGAATAGCAACAGATCTTAATAGGGCAGCAGCATCCATGCATACTGTAACCGTTTATTATATGGATAATGGTACACGGAAAAGTATATCAAGCATAAAATCAGCATCATCAAAAGCTGAAGCTGAAAGAGCAGCAGAACGAGAATGGAAGTCATTAAATGGGTTTAATAATAAATTGACTTTCTTAGAGGCTGTAGCAGTAAATTAATAAGGATACGTACAAGCGGAATAAAAGTTGTATGCTTGTATGAAATAAAGGAGGTTCAGGTTGAAAAATTTATGCTTTGTTGTTGTTCTTAGTCTTAGTTGTATGGGGTTTGTTTTTGCCCAGGAATCTGAAATAATTATAAACCTTACGGGGGTTTATAATGATAAGCAGTGGGCAGGCGCTAATATTGACGGTGTGAATGTGTCAATCAGGACAGGCCCAATTAAAGTAAAGAATGGTAGGCATACTGTAAAGTTACTGGCCTCACGTAATAGTAGTGGCGCAAAAACGAATGAAACAACTTTGACTATAGATTCATATTACGACACACAAGAGATTTCGTTTCGCGTAGGGAGTTCTCATACTCCTGTGGATATAGATATTAAGAAAACAAAATCACTTTATGATGCGTTTGAGGAAGCGTTAAAAAAACAGGACTATAATACTGCCCGTAAAATTATGTTCGAAATGTCAATGGACTTAAATAAACGTTATGCAAATAATAATACGCTTCTTATACAAACAGCAAAAAAGAGTAGTATAGATATTAATGTAGTCCGTTCCTTGGTTGAGTTAGGGGCAAACGTTAATCTTAGAAATGAAGCCGGGGAAACTGCCGCTTCAATTGCATATGACAAGGGCGAAATTGAAGTTTACAATTATTTAAAAGAACATGGAGCGATTGACTTTGCACCTAAACAAGTTACAGCGCCAGCCCAATCCTCCACGACCAATGTATATGTAGAATCAGCGCCATCATCTTCTTCTGGTTCAAGTGGTAATTCTGCCTCAAGACCTACTCCACCATCAAGAATCTTTAATGTTTCGGTGTATTATGTAGAAAATGGTACCAAAAAGAGTATGCCGTTTATGGAATCCGCTGCTAATGCAAGTGAAGCAGAACGCCAAGCAGAACGGAAATGGAAAACCGTAAATGGAGCGAGAGCAGGTGTAGTCTTTATAGAGGCTATTGCTAACTAAAAGGTATCTAAAAGTTGTATCAGAAATGTTCCGTCTTTTGGTTATTAAAATTGGAGGTGATTTTTTATGAAAAGAGTAGTATTTGCTTTTGTTTTAGTTTTAGCTACCGTGTCTGCTACTTATGCCCAGATTTGTTATGCTGAAACAACATTCAATAGTGAGAAAAATCGTATGCTTGAGATTGCGCGTTCGGGTAAACTTCCTAATGGATGTGGCGCAGCGGGAACGCCGGATAAATTAGTTGCTATCCTAAATAGTTTGGGAGACGGTGGGGCCTGTGATCGTCATGATAGGGCTTACAGCATGCCCGGTATGTCAAAGCGTGAAGCTGACAATAATTTTCGTAGTGATTTGCAAGCTGCAGGTGTCCCAAGTTTCTTAGTAACCATTTTTTATAATGCGGTTGCTTATGGCGGTCAGAGTGCATATGATTCAGCCCAGGCAAATGCTAGACGTTTTCAGCAGCTAGAGGAAGAGCCCTCATCACGTCAATATAGTATTCCTTCTGATAGTCCTTATAGTTGGTAGAGGGTATCTATTATAGTTTTTACATTTAAGTATTGATTTATCTTGTAGTTGTTGCCCGGTTTTATATTTGTGAGCGCAAAGGTGCCACCCTCCTTCTTTGGACTCACCCGTTGTCTGGATGACGGCGATCATGCCAGAAAATAATAATCCCCCCTATAATACCGATAGATGAGCCCTATCAAGGCAGAGCCTGCCGAGGCAATAACACCTGCCCTTCCAGAAAACCGCCTCCTAAATCCTGTTTACCGCATAGATGCAAGCGCCTACTCCACCCGCACCCGGTAGGAACGCATCACCAGGTAGCGGCGGAGCCGTTCTATCCATACCGCCAGGATTCCCAGGACCAGCCGGGGGACGGCGGCCCAAAAGAGGGGGACCCCGGTGGACACAAAGAGCAGGGTGTCCTCCAGATGGGAGTGGCTGAGGCCGGCGTAATGGTTGAAAAGATCCGCATCGGTTTTTGAAACCGCCCCGGTATCGACTTCTTCTATTAAGATCGCCGAGCCATAGGCCAGGCCCGTCAGGTTTACCACCATCCACAGGTAGCCCGTATGCTCCGGCAGGCCGAAGACATTCATCAGGGGGGCCATAACCCGGCCCAGGAGCCGCATGATACCGAACTCGTCCAGGAGTTTCTGGATAAACATGATCCCAAGGATGATAATAAAAATCCGCAGAATGTTAAAAAGGGTTTCGATGAGCCATACCTTGAGCACCATCGGCAGTCCCCCAAGGTCCAGGCCGATGGGGTGGGAGCCTACTAATGCGGCGGCGGTAAGATTACCGTGAACGGGTCTGCCCAACTCGGCGGGGAGGATGCGGTTGAGAACCCAACCGGCCAGGACGGCGCTGAAAAGGCGCAGAAAGACCATTTTTGTCAGGGAGGAGCCGGTTTTTTTCATCACCGCACATTCTACAAAGAAGTTATGGGCCAAAAAACACATGCTTGCCAGCACCGTAAGCTCCCGTCCGGTCAGGTCCAGGGTTCCAATCACCGCCAGAGCGGAATAGATATTGATAAAAATTGAACTGATCAGGGCCAGGGCCGCCTCTCCGGGCAAGCCGAGATAGTACATCAGGGGTTTCAGAAATTCACCGATGTAGTGGAGTATCCCTGAATACTCCAGGAGCAGTACCGCAAAGGATACGGGGATCATGATGCAGAGCAGGAACCGGGCGGTGGTGAAGGCCGGTTTCAGGGCATTGCGGCCTGCCGTTGCGATATGACTGATAAACGTTTGTTTTTCCATATTCGCAGGAAATCATAGCATAAATCCGCAGAAAGGCATATACGGGCCGGCGGGGGTTTCCCATACTTGAAAACCAGGCGCCGCTATGGTACCGTTAATCATCAATGAACTACTCAAATCCGGCAAATCTTGCCATTGTAGCGTGTCCCGGCGGGGAAGTGTTTGCCGATGAGGTGATCCTTCATTTAAAGAAGCACTACCGTAATATGTACAAGGGACTCGTGGCCGATTTGGTCCGGCAGTACAATATGAACACCGAGGATGTGATCCGGCAGATCAACTTTATCAACGATGCGGCGCCCCTGACGGCCTTTGCCAAGGGGGGCTTCCTGCACTACCAAAACCCCCAGTTTAAGGTGCCTACCCGGTTTTCCCTGTTTCCCAACGGGGAAATCAAGGCGGAAATCCTGGAATCCATCCGGGGGAAGGATATCTATATAGTTCAGGATGTGGAAAATCACCATCCCCTGCCCTTTAATGACGGCAGCCAGACCAAAGTTCTTTCTATTAATGACCACTTGATGAGCCTCTATGTCACGGTGGATGCGGTGAAGCTGGCGGAGGCGGGCAGGATTACCGTGGTGATACCCACCTACCCCTATTCCCGGCAGCACAAGCGGAAGGGGCGGGAGGGACTGACCGCCAGCCGGATAGGGGGCATTTTGGAATCCCTGGGGGTGAGCCGGATTATCACCCTGGATATCCATTCCCGGGAAATTGTAAACGCCTTCAAATTTATGCGCCTGGAAAACCTCCATGCCAGTTATCAGATCATCCTGCAGCTTGCCCGGGTGACGGAGATTCGGGGGGATGACCTGGTGGTGGTGAGTCCCGATACCGGAGCGGTGGACCGGAACAAGTTTTACGCCACGGTTTTCAAAAAACCCCTGGCCCTGCTGTACAAGGAGCGGGACTATTCCCGGGTGACCAAGGATGCCATGGAAAACAACATTGCCGAGATTAAGCTTCTGGGCAATGTTTCGGGGAAGACCGTCTTTATGGCCGACGATATGCTGGGCACCGGCGGTACCCTCCTTAAGGCCATGCAGTTCCTCAAGGATCAGGGCGCCCGGCAGGTGATTGCCGCCATCAGCCTTCCCATGTTTTCCGGCAATGCCATCGGCTACTTTGACCAGGCTTACAAGGACGGCCTTTTTTACCGTATCATCGGGACCAACGCCATCTACCAGGAGGAACTGCTCAAGCGTGAATGGTACGTGAGTGTGAATATCACCAAACTCTTTGCCCAGACAATTTCCCGGATCCACCAGGGCCTTTCCCTGAGTTCCCTCTTAGACAACCGCGCCATCATAGAGAAGCGCCTCGCAGAAAACAAGCCCCTATGAGTGCCGCAGGTATTTCTCCCCGGATCACCCTCTGCGCCGACATCGGCACATCCTCCCTAAAGGCCTCCTTTATTGATACCGATGGCCATTCCCATGGCTTTACCCGGGAAATCTATGGTTCGGCTTCTGCGCCGGTAACAGCCGGTGATTGGGAGCGGGCTTTGGCGCGGGCGCTGGGGTTTCTTTTTTCCCAGGCCGGGGATTGCCCCGACGCCATCTGCATATCCGGCAACGGTCCCACCCTGGTCCCCCTTACCCATGATGGTGAAACCCTGGCCCCCCTGCATTGGTATCAAGGCCCCCAGGGCAGCACTGCCCCGCGAAAGGAGACGTCCCCTGCGCTGCGGTCCTTCTTTCTGCCCCATGTGCTGCGCTTCATTCGAGAACGTCCCGGTGACTATGCCAAAACCCGGTATCTTTTTTCCGCCCAGGAGTGGCTTTCCTGGCGTTTAGGGGCCGATCCGGTGACGGCGCTCCCCGCATCCTACGAGCCCTACTACTGGGACGATGCCCAATGCGAAAGCTTGGGGCTGGACAGGGGGAAATTCCCCCCCTTTTTAGGCTTGGGGACCGTTATTGGACGCCTGTCCCCGGCGGCGGTACATCGCTTGAGTGATCTGGCCGGGGGCTTGCCGGAAGAACGGCTTCCGACGGGGATACCCATCATTGCCGGGGGGGCGGACTTTATCATGGCCCTCATCGGGACCGGGGCGCTTGAGCCGGGTCTGGTTTGCGACCGGGCGGGCACCTCCGAGGGGATCAACCTCTGCGCCGATATGGGCGGAGCGGCTCAGTTGCCCGGAGAACTGCGGGTACTGCCCCATGTAAATCCCGGTTACCGGAATGTCAGCGTCATTATCCCCTCATCGGGGCGGCTCTTTGAGTGGTTCAGGACCCTTACCGGGCAGGAGCGCCGCCCCTACGATGATACCCTGGCGGAACTCATCCCCGAAGGCATTTTGGCGCCCGGCGTCCTTTTCTTCCCGGAAAACAACCCGGTACTTATAGGCCGGTCCGGACTTTTCAGCCCGGTGGAACTGGGGCAGGCGGTATTGCTGGCCCTGGGCTTTTCCGTTAGGGCAGCCATAGACACCCTGGGCCGCAACGGGTTTCCGGTGGCGGAGATGCGCCTTTCCGGGGGACAGAGCAAGAGCCGCCGCTGGAACCAGCTCAAGGCGGATATAACCGGCCTTCCCCTGCTGGTCCCGGAACTACAGGACGGCGAACTGGGGGGGGACGCGGTTCTGGGGGCCATCGCCCTGGGTGAAGCGGCGGATCTGCGGGAAGGTATAGCGCGGATTGTGCATATACAGAAACGGTACACCCCGGCCCCTCATGCTGCGGCGGTTTACGGGGAACAGTTTCAGGCATACCGGGAACTGCAGAACGATATACAATCCCGTGAGCCAGTTCCAAAATAAGGATTAACCACAGACCTCACTGACGCCACGGACTCCTGCTTTCTTATCCTTTCCTTTGTCCGTGTTGGCAGACCAAAGGTCTGACGTGAGGTCGACTTTTCCGCTCTTTGGGTGGAAAAGTGGTTAAATTCTTAATTTTTATTCGTGTAATTCGTGTTATGTGCAATATTTTCTGAAATTTTATAAAAAACACTTGACAAAATTTTGATGGTGATGTACTATAAAACATGATTTCAGCATTACAATATGGAAAAATTAGTACTCAAATTATAGAGGACAGTTTGACGTCTTCTGTATTTGATCATCTATTATTATTCCCTGATGAATTATTTTATAAGATTATAAAAGAGTCATGTTATAATAATTCATTGCCGGAAATTATTGGGGATATTGATTATTATGAGTTTTGGCCTCATTGGGATGCGACAAATACCACAAGGACAAGTTATATTGAACCTGACTTGTTTTTGCGTTTTGATAATTTTGATTTAATTATTGAAGCTAAACGATGGGATCATAATCAACAATATTTGACGCAATGGAAAAATGAATTTATTGCTTATAAGAATGAATACGCAGAAGAAGACAAAGACGTTTTTCTTTTGGCAATTGGCGGAATTAATAATGAAGATGAAGAAAATATTATGATTGATGATTATGGCAAAATAACTATTATAAAATGTAGATGGAGCGGTATTCTTGAAACACTAACTAATATATTAAACGAATTGGAACAGAGTTATTATGTAAATAATAATAACATAAAACGTATTGTATTATTAACAATAAATGCATTGGAATTGCATGGTTATATAAAAGTAAAATGGTTTGATGATTTAGTTGGTAAATACAATATCGACTATTATAATAATCTTGTATTGTTAAATAATTGGAGGATATAAAATGAATGATTTTGATAATGTACTGGTAAACGTTAAAAATTCATTTAGGCTATTATATTCGTTTAATAGCCGATTACTTGATTTGATGAAGTATATTGGTAAAAGGTTTAATTTGCCATATAGCGGTGGATGGACAAAATTTAGTGCCTCATCGCCTAAGGATGGAAAAGGTTCTCTTGATAATTGGGCATGGGATTGGTTAAATTTGTATCTGTATGAGTTCCATTTTTCCAAGGAGGAAATAAAGTTTTCTATTGTTTTTCAAGCAGATACTGGAAAATGGGATTCAGAAGTAGATTATTTGGACGTGGATAAATTTGAAAAAGCAGAAAAAACTAAAACGAAATTAATATTTATTTTTAGTAATAACGAATATTGGGATATGGATATGGCTTTAGATGACAAATATATGGGAAATGAATACGAAAATGAGTATAGTATAGAAAATGAAAATAAAGACAAAATATATTGTAAAATATTTGAATTAAATGATTTTAAGAATAAAAAAGAAATAGATCAAGCATTAGATAAATATATCAAATATTTAAATAAGAATAAAATATTTGATATAACTATTGTTGAAGAGGTTTAGTGTAGCAGAAAATACTGCACATAACATATGCTATACGCTGCGCCGCAGTAGCGGCTTGGCCGTATAGCTTTCACGTTAAACGAAATTTTTTTTAGAACTGGCTCACTTAGTAAAAGAATATGAAACATTTGTTAAAAGTTTAAACCAAGGTTACCGGAGTTCAGCCCTGATCTCCATAGACATTGGGCAGCGTTCTGGGTGGATAGATATACCCGCCGATGGGGAGCATGGAGTTGTAGACCCTGTCGATCTCGAAGACCGCTCCCTTTTGACCGCCATATGTACCCATCCCCGACCAGCGTCCCTGGAGGAGGAGGCTTTCCAATTCCAGGTTTGCCAGATACACCGCAGCTTTGGCGTTCGGGGGAATTTTTTCTAATAGTTCTCCGTAAGGGAGGGCGGAGAATATCAGCCGGTTGGCGTCCACCGCCGTTCCTTGCAGGGCGGGGAT
Organism: Spirochaetia bacterium; assembly: GCA_025997655.1. Taxonomy (GTDB): domain Bacteria; phylum Spirochaetota; class Spirochaetia; order Treponematales; family Breznakiellaceae; genus Termitinema. Next base: position 1,100 of record BNUW01000026.1, on the reverse strand, counting down.
GATCCGGGGAAACCCATCGCTGTCCACATAGGCGATAAATTTCAGGGTCGCCAATTTGGAAGCCAGGTCCATTCCGTAGGGCGGCATCTTTTGGATACCGGTTTTGGTTTTGGTTCCGGTTTTTTTGACAGCCCCCTTCATCAGCGCGGACTTAAGGGACCCCAGGGCAATCCGGGGAATGGGTAGTTTCTGTCCAACGCTGATATCCTGCAGGTCTTCATAATGTACGGCCCCAATTCCAAAGTAGGAATTGTAACGGAACAGGGGCTTGTTATTGAAATACTCATAATCCTCCCCCTTCAGGACGCTCCCGGTGTGCAGGGCCTTTCCGGTCCACCAATACATATCCCCCGAAACCACCAGGAACCCCGTCTTGGGATTATCCTTGAGATATGTCTTGACACTTCCCTGGGAAAATTGCCCCCACATAAGTACGGTCTTCGACTTCACGCTCAAAGAAGTAATCAGAGCAGGATGGGGATAGCCATCGGGCGCCACCGAAGCCAGTATCCCAACCTTACTGTCACTCGCAAAATTCTTGGAACAAACATCATCAAATTCTTTGTTAAACACCACCATTATTATTCCTCCCTCGTAGTTCCGCTGTACATCGCTTCCGGAACATAGGTCCGGGCAATTGCCGTCAGCTCTTCAATATACTTCTTCTCCGTGAGTCCCGTATTTTTATACGCCCAGTCCAAATCAAGCCGTGTATATTTGTCCCGGCAAAGATTGTTAAAACTGCAAAGCTCCCACTTTTCCGGAAGCCCCGCCGTTTGGAGAAAGCCGCCGATGGCCCGGATGTTTTCGGCGCTGTCGGTGGCCCCCGCAATGATCGGAGTCCGCACCCAGAGGCGCATACCTGCTTCCCGGAGTTTCCGGTAATTTTCCAGGACCAGCCGATTATCACCCCCGACAATTTTCTGATGCCGGGCGGGATCGAAAATTTTGATATCATAGAGGGCCATGTCCATGTAGGGCAGCATGGCCTCCAATACTTTGAAGTCGTAGCACCCCGCAGTATCCACCGCCACATGCAGCCCCGCTTCCTTGAGGAGCCTCGCCAGCACAAGCGCCCCCTCTGTCTGGAGCATCACCTC
>BNUW01000025.1 GCA_025997655.1 Spirochaetia bacterium | reverse complement strand
CCCGGAACTTTCGCCAAACACCGGGCCCGGATGCTTGAATTTGATGCTTTATCCGCCCAATATTTACAGATAAAGGCTAATGCCGACCATAAGAGCATATACGAAGTGATCGGCGATATGGTGCGCCACGAGTTAGCGGCAGCCGCACAGCCAGGCACATGATGTTACCGGCTGGACGCCTATGCCGATAAATACCTACTCCTTGGCTCCGACACCAAGGGCAACCCGGTTGAAATTGTCTACCAAGCCTTTGGTGAAAATGGTATGTATGCGGACCTACTGGTCCGATTTCACGCCATGCCGTGTCGAAAGGTGTATCTTCCCTTGCTAAACCTCTAGGAGAAACCTATGGAACAACTGAACATTATGACCAACGAAGAAGCGGACGCACTGGACGCCTATTTGACTGAAAACACCATCATGCCGAAACCGGGCAAACCCGGGGTACTTACCCGCATGGGACTACTTTCAGGCGAGCTTGACCCGGAAGTAACCGAATACCTCCGCAGCCAGGCGCAGATCATCGGTGACTTAGTGCGCAAGGAACTGAAAGCCGCCGTGTGAAGGTGATACCAGAGCCGGAGCGGGAACAGCTTCTATCCCAGGGCTTGGATATACAAGATCATACCCATGACCTAAGGCGAGAAAAACGGCGCCGACCACTCAAACTCATAACCTGAGTATATTCCCGAAATATTGCTATTTTTAGGGATTACATTCCTGGAATATTGATTTATATAGGCTTGCAATTCCCGAAATATTGAATTATGATGAAAAAATGATAACCCGGAGTATTGAACAGGCAATTACCGAAAAAACCGGCCGTGGAAAGGCCATCATCATCATGGGGGCGCGGCAGGTGGGGAAAACTACCCTGCTGGAGCGGCTCTTTAAGAAACGGGATGACACCTTCTGGTTAAACGGAGATGACCTGGATGTCCGGACTCTTTTTGAAACCATATCCTCCACCAGGCTGAAACAAATTTTCGGAACCAAACGCCTTGTGGTGATTGATGAAGCCCAGCGCATTGGGGATATCGGCGTCAAGCTAAAACTGATTACCGATACCATGCCGGAGATACAGCTTATCGCCTCAGGCAGTTCCTCCTTTGACCTGGTTAACAAAGTCAATGAACCCCTCACCGGCAGGAAGTGGGAGTATACGATGTATCCCCTTTCGTTTGGCGAAATGGTCAACCACCATGGCCTCTTGGACGAAAAGCGGCTTATCCCCCATCGCCTGGTATACGGTTACTATCCCGATGTGGTCAACCATCCCGGCGAAGAAATAGAAATACTAAAACTGCTGAGTGACAGCTATCTCTACAAAGACATCCTCATGTGGGAACAAATAAAAAAATCGGATAAAATAGTAAAACTGCTGCAGGCCCTTGCTTTCCAGATGGGGTCCCAGGTTTCCTACGCCGAACTGGGCCAGCTCTGCGGTTTGGACGCAAAGACCGTGGAAAAATACATCACCCTTCTGGAACAGTGCTTTGTGATATTCCGCCTTGGTTCCTTCAGCCGGAATATACGGAACGAATTGAAGTTCAGCCGGAAAATTTATTTTTACGATAATGGAATCCGTAATGCCCTGATTGCAGACTTTTCCATCCCCGAACTCCGGAAGGATGTTGGCCCGCTCTGGGAAAATTTTCTTGTTTCGGAACGGAAAAAGAAACTTGAATATGAAAGGTTGGTAAAAAATACCTGGTTTTGGCGTACCACGGATCAAAAAGAGATAGACTATCTTGAGGAAGGGAACGGGGTTATCACCGCCTATGAATTTAAGTGGAACCCCGCTGCTAAGTATAAAACGCCCAAGGTTTTTTTGGAACATTATCCGCAGAGCAGTTTTGCGGTTATTACCCCGGATACCCTTGAGGGCTTTTTGCTGCCACTTTGATACGACGGTTTAGCCGCAATTTTTTTCCCTATTTCTCCAAAATTCCTCTTGACAATCCCGATGTTTCTCTATATAGTAACACCATAAGGAGTATCCATGACCTATCGTCCCAGCCGCGAAGAAGCCGCCTCCCTTGCCGGGGATTATAAGACCATCCCCATATCCCTGTCTCTGCCCATGGGAGAGCATACCCCGGTGGAAACCTTCAGGATCCTCAAGAACCTGAGCCGCCAGTGCTTCATCCTGGAGAGCCTGGAGGACCCCAACCGGCATGGCCGCTATACCTTCCTGGGCTATGACCCCAAGCTGGAGCTGTCCTGCACCAACGGCGTGCTCTGTATAAAGAATGGGACTACCATACGCATGACCGTGGAAAATCCCGGCGCGAATATCAATCAAATAATAGAAGAAAACAGGAGTCCTGTGCTTCCCTGGCTGCCGCCGTTCACCGGGGGCCTGGTGGGGTACTTTTCCTACGACTATATCAAGTACCGTGAGCCGACCCTGAACCTTAACGCCTCTGACGAGGAGGGTTTCAAGGACGTGGACCTCATGCTTTTCGACAAGGTTGTGGCCTACGATAATCTGGAAGGGCGGATCATCCTTATGGTGAATATCAAAACCGCCGCGATGGAGGAGGACTACAACCGGGCGGTGACGGAACTGGAAAACCTGGCCCGGATCATCGGCAGCGGGAAAGCGGCGGAGATGAAGCGCCTTAAAATTACGTCGCCATTCCGGCCGCTTTTCGATGAGGCGCAGTATTGCTCCATGGTCCGGCGGGCCAAGGAGCATATCAGGGAGGGGGATATCTTTCAGGTGGTGCTTTCCAACCGGCTTGAGGCGGATGTGGAGGGCAGCCTCTTTGACACCTACCGGATACTGCGGGAGCGGAACCCCTCGCCCTATATGTTCTACTTTTCCAGCGACGACATTGAAATTGCCGGCGCCTCCCCGGAGACATTAGTAAAACTGCTCAAGGATGAGCTCCTCACCTTTCCCCTGGCGGGCACCCGTCCCCGTGGCAAAACTGAGGGTGAAGATACGGCGCTGGAAAAGGAGCTGCTTACGGACCCCAAGGAACTGGCGGAACACAATATGCTGGTGGACCTGGGGCGGAACGATCTGGGAAAGATCAGCCGCTTCGGTTCGGTGATGCTGGAACGCTATCTTTCGGTGGAAAAGTTTTCCCACGTAATGCACCTGGGCTCCACCGTGCGCAGCCGCATCCTGGAAGGCAAGACCGGCACCGATGCTGTGGAGGCGGTACTCCCCGCAGGAACCCTGTCGGGTGCCCCGAAGATTCGGGCCTGCGAGATTATCAACAAGCTGGAAAACAACAAGCGGGGCATCTATGGAGGGGCCATCGGCTATCTGGCCTTTAACGGGGATATGGATACCTGCATCGCCATACGGATAGCCTTTACAAAAAACGGCAAGGTCTTTGTCCGGTCCGGGGCGGGGATTGTGGCGGACAGTGTTCCTGAAAATGAATACCGGGAGTGCGAAAACAAGATGCGGGGGGTGTTGAATGCCCTGGAGGAAGCGGCGAAATGATATTACTCATCGACAACTACGACAGTTTTTCTTACAATCTCTACCAACTCATCGGCGGTATTAATGCCACCGTTCTCCCTGAACGCACCGTTCTCCCTGAACGCGACATTCGGGTGATACGGAATGATGAAATGGCCGTGGCGGACATTGTGGTTCTCCGCCCAAGCCACATCGTGATTTCCCCCGGACCGGGCCGGCCATCCAATGCCGGCATCTGTGAAAAATTGATCGCCGCATTGGCCCCCCGGATTCCCATCCTCGGCGTATGCCTGGGGCATCAGGCTATCTGCGAAGTGTTCGGCGCCGCCATAACCTACGCAAAGACCCTGATGCACGGCAAGTCCTCAATGATCAACGTGGACACAAGCAGTCCGCTGTTCGCCGGCATGAGCAGCACCATACAGGGCGCCCGTTATCATTCTCTGGCAGCAGGAGCCGACACTATTCCTGCGGACCTCAAGGTTATTGCCACATCTGATGACGGGGAAGTCATGGCGGTGCAGCACCGGAACTATCCGGTTTACGGCGTACAGTTTCATCCCGAATCTATTTTAACCCCGGAAGGGAAACAGATACTTATCAACTTTTTAGGAGTGCGGTGAAACTTCGTTTCACTTCGATTAAACGGTGCAGCAGCCGCTGCACCACATAGGAGTTACCAAATGATTAAAGAAGCGATTGTCCTGGCGGTGAACCGGGAAAACCTGGCCTACGAAATGGCCGAGGCGGTGATGGACGAGATCATGGGCGGCAAGGCCAGCGGCATCCAGATGGCGGCCTACCTTGCCGCCATGGCGGTGAAGGGTGAGACCATTGAGGAAATTACCGCCTCCGCCGCGGGTATGCGGAAGCACTGTATCCGTATCCTCCACGACATGGATGTCCTGGAAATCGTGGGTACCGGCGGGGACCGGTCTAATTCCTTCAATATAAGTACCACATCATCACTGGTGATTTCCGCTGCGGGAATCCCCGTGGCAAAACACGGCAACCGCGCTGCGTCCAGCAAGTCCGGGGCGGCGGATGTGCTGGAAGCCCTGGGGGTGGATATCACCGTTTCCCCGGAGCGGAGCCTGCATCTGCTCAAGACCATCGGCCTCTGTTTCCTCTTTGCGCAGAATTACCACCTCTCCATGAAGTATGTTGCGCCGGTGCGGAAGGAACTGGGCATTAGAACTATTTTCAATATCCTGGGCCCCCTGGTTAATCCGGCGGGGGCGAACATGGAACTGCTTGGGGTCTACGATCAGGATTTGACGGAGCCCATGGCGCGGGTGCTTGCAAATCTGGGGGTAAAGAGCGCCCTGGTGGTGTACGGCCAGGACGGGCTGGACGAAATTTCCATGAGCGCCCCCACCTCGGTCTGCGAGGTGCGGAATGGCGAGTTCAAGTCCTACATCATTGAGCCTGAGCAATTCGGCTTTAAGCGCTGTAAAAAGGAGGACCTGGTTGGCGGAACCCCGGCGGAAAACGCCGCCATAAGCCGGGCCATTCTTTCCGGTGAGAAGGGGCCCAAGCGTGACGCAGTACTTCTGAACTCCGCGGCGGCCATCCATATTGCCAAGCCGGAGATTTCTATAGCCGATGCCATTGATATTGCCAAAGAAACTATCGACAGCGGTAAAGCCTTGAAACAGTTGGAACAGTTTATTACCCTGTCCAAAGGAGCGTAATACTAACAAATGGCCAGTGATATTGATTTTTTGAACTATGTTGTTGAACAAATCAGAAATGCCGGAAACATTACGTGGAAAAAAATGTTTGGCGAGTATCTGATTTATGCTAATGGTAAACCAGTTGTTTTGGTGTGTGATAATACCGCATTTGTAAAGATACATGATTGCGTAAAACCATATCTTGAAACTACGGACAAGGGTTTTCCCTATGATGGGGCGAAGGAACACTATATCGTAGATGTTGATAACAGCGAACTCCTGTCAACACTGGTACAGGAACTGGAAAAGGTTATTCCCGTCCCTAAACCAAGGAAGAAGAAAACATGATTCTGGATGATATTGCCGCAAGTACCCGAATACGGGTGGAAAAAGCGAAGGCTGTGCGGCCCCTGGAACAGGTTCGGGACGCGGCGCTGGTACAAGCGGCGGACATATCCCGGTTAACCTTCGAGCAAGCCTTAGCCGCGCCGGGCCTGTCCTTTATTTGTGAAGTGAAGAAAGCCTCCCCCTCCAAAGGGATCATTGCCGAAGATAAACCCGGCGCGCAGGGAACCACCGGTTCCCGTTTCCCCTACCTGGAAATCGCAAAGGATTATGAGGCTGCCGACGCTTCGGCCATTTCGGTGCTCACCGAACCGGACTATTTTTTAGGCAGCGACCGGTATTTGATGGAAATAGCCGCTGCGGTACACATTCCGGTGCTACGCAAGGATTTTGTCATTGACCCCTATCAAATCTACGAGGCAAAGCTCCTGGGCGCTTCCGCAGTATTGCTGATCTGCGCCCTCCTGGACACAAAAACCCTCGGCGGCTATATTGGAATAGCGGATACCCTGGGCCTTGCCGCCCTGGTAGAGGCCCACAACGAATCTGAAGTCCGGTCTGCCCTGGACGCTGGGGCGCGGATAGTCGGGATAAACAACCGGGATCTCAAAACCTTTAACGTGGACCTTGCAGCCACGGCCCGGCTTCGGAAGCTTGTCCCTACAGGGATACTAACGGTATCCGAAAGCGGTATACGCGGGCCTGAGGATATACGCGCCCTGACTGCGGAGCAAAGCATTGACGCGGTACTGATAGGCGAGGCCCTGATGCGGGCGACGGACAAGCGGGGGTATTTGAGGGAACTGCGGGCGGCGGGAGAATAGGATGAAAATTAACCGCAAAGCCGAAGGCGACAAAGGAAGAGGTCCCGAAGGGTTTTCTTTTCCCCCTTCGCGCGCCTTAGTCGCCTTTGCGGTTTTCCTTCTTATTATTATGAGGAGAGAATGTGTCTAAAATAAAAATCTGCGGGCTTTTCCGTGATGATGATATTAGTTTTGCTAACGAGGCGGGACCGGATTATGCCGGTTTTGTCTTTGCCCTTAGTAAGCGTCAGGTTTCCCCGAAACAGGCGGCACACTTGAGGACATGGCTGCGGTACGATATTGTGCCGGTAGGGGTCTTTGTGAATGCCCCTGTGGGGGAAATCGCCGCCCTGTATCGGGACGGGGTCATCGGCATTGCCCAGCTCCACGGGGATGAGGATAGTAATTATATTGCGGTGCTAAAGGAACAAACAGCAGCAAATACATCCGGCCCGATCCCGGTGATTAAGGCGGTGCGAGTGGAAAGCCGGGAGGACATCCTTGGTGCAGCAGGGGTGGAGGCGGATTACCGTTTGCTGGATAATGGGGCCGGGGGAACCGGGAAGCGCTTTGATTGGACGTTGTTGAGGGACGGCGAATTTTTAGGCGGATTGCCCGTCCCCTGCTTCCTTGCGGGGGGCATTGACGTGTATACTATGGAAGAGGCTTTGTTGTTTAAGCCCTTTGGGATTGACGTTTCCAGCGGCGCGGAAACCGGGGGCCGTAAGGACCGGGATAAGATGCTAAGGTTGGTAGAAATGGTGAGGAATTGGAAATGAGCAAGGGCAGATTCGGCGATTACGGAGGGCAGTACATTCCGGAAACTTTGATGAACGAGATCATCAATCTGGAAAAAGCCTACAATCACTATAAGGATGATCCGCAGTTTGTCGCGGAGCTGAATGACCTGTTGAATAACTACGCGGGGCGGCCTTCGTTATTATACTACGCGGAAAAGATGAGCGCCGATCTCGAGGGCGCGAAGATATATCTGAAGCGGGAGGACCTGAACCACACGGGGTCCCACAAGATCAATAACGTTCTGGGCCAGACCCTGCTGGCAAAGAAGATGGGCAAGACCCGGATCATCGCTGAAACCGGCGCGGGCCAGCATGGGGTTGCCGCTGCCACCGCCGCAGCCCTCCTGGGCCTGGAGTGCGAAATATTCATGGGCAAGGAAGATACGGAGCGGCAGGCCCTCAATGTGTACCGCATGGAATTGCTTGGCGCAAAGGTGAACGCGGTTATTTCCGGCACACAAACCCTGAAGGATGCGGTGAACGAAACCATGCGTGAATGGGTTGGACGGGTTCACGACACCCACTATGTGCTGGGTTCCGTCATGGGGCCCCACCCCTTTCCCACCATGGTGCGGGATTTCCAGAGCGTTATCGGCAGGGAAGCACGGGAACAGATTCTGAAACGGGAAGGAATGCTTCCCGCCGCGGTGATCGCCTGTGTTGGCGGGGGCAGTAACGCTATGGGTATGTTCTACAACTTTATTCCCGACAAAACAGTAAAACTAATCGGATGTGAAGCCGCCGGCCGGGGAGTGGATACGGAAAAACACGCGGCCACCATTGCCAGGGGAAGCGTAGGAATATTCCACGGCATGAAGTCCTACTTCTGCCAGAACGACGAGGGGCAGATCGCTCCGGTCTATTCGATCTCGGCGGGGCTGGACTATCCCGGCATCGGGCCGGAACACGCACAGCTCCACGACTCAGGCCGCGCCGAATACGTGCCGGTAAGCGACGAAGAGGCGGTGTCCGCCTTTGAATACCTGGCCTGCAGCGAGGGGATCATCTGCGCCATCGAAAGCGCCCACGCGGTGGCCCATGCAAGAATTCTTGCACCGAAAATTGGCAGGGACGAAAACATCATCATCTGCCTCTCCGGGCGGGGGGACAAGGACGTTGCGGCAATCGCGCGGTACCGGGGGGAGGACATCCATGAGTAATATTGCGAAGGCATTTCAGAACAAAACCGCCTTCATCGGCTTTGTGACCGGGGGGGATCCCAGCATTGAAAAATCCGAAGCCTTTGTCCTGGAGATGATCCGGGCCGGAGCGGACCTGGTGGAAATCGGCATCCCCTTCTCGGATCCCATCGCCGAAGGGCCGGTGATCCAGGAGGCTAATATCCGCGCCCTCTCTGCGGGGGCAACGGTAGAAAAACTATTCGGCCTGGTAAAAAGTCTCCGCACTAAAACTGCGGTTCCTTTAGTTTTTCTCACCTACCTGAATCCGGTTTTTCATTACGGCTACGATGCCTTTTTTAAACGGGGCCGGGAAGCGGGCCTGGACGGCATCATTATCCCTGACCTTCCCTTTGAAGAACAGGGCGAAGTCAGGGACGCCGCCGCCCGGTATGGCATAGACCTCATCTCCCTCATCGCCCCTACGTCGGAAGCACGGATACAGGAAATCGCAAAGACCGCCGCGGGCTTCATCTACTTGGTGTCCTCCATGGGCGTTACCGGGGTGCGCAGCGAAATTCGCACCGACCTGGGGTCCATTGCAGCGGCGATCAGGGCGGTAACCAAGGTTCCTCTGGCGGTGGGGTTCGGCATCCATACCCCGGCCCAGGCGGCGGAGATTAGAAAGATAGCCGACGGGGTTATTGTGGGGAGCGCCATTGTTAAGATCATTGCGGAGCACGGAACAGATGCGGGTACGTATGTCTACGAGTATGTGAAGGCGATGAAAGATGCTGTTACGGGATAAGGAGGTAGTATATGCAGAAGGGTTATGAGAAAACGTATGATTGGGTAGTAAAACTGCTGCAGGATTGTAATTTTGAGGATGCGGCAAAACGGCTGGGCCTTACCCAGACCGCACAGGACGAAGTTTCGGTTGAATTCCTGGGGCGGGTATACCGGGTTAATAAAAACGGCGTCCACCTTACCGAACAGAACATAGTCTGGACGGCTAAGTCTGAAGGGTTTGACTATAATCTAAAAAGCGATCTGGGCTATTATGTGTTGTCCGATGCAAACATGGAGCCCATAAACGATTTCTGCACCTTGTCAGTGTTTTGCGGGGGAGTGTTCCGTGAAGGCGGCGATGGGAGCGTCTTCGGCAATGCCCTGGGAAGGGTATACGGCAGGGACTATCAAAGGTTTTGCGCCGTTGCGGAAAAACTCGGCATGACCCTTGAGGAAAGCAAACCACCTTTGAAATACATCTGGCGATATACCATGCTGCCAAAGCTCCCCATAAAGATAGTGTATTACGAGGGGGATGAAGAATACCCCACCAAGCTGCAGATCCTCTATGACAAGACGGCAATACAGGTTTACAAGTTTGAACCCCTGGCGGTATTAAACGGCTGTTTTATGGAAGCCCTTGCGGCAATAGGAGAACTATAATTACGCAAACTGATACCCACAGCCCTATAGAAACAATCCTCCTTGAAAATATCGGCGACCCCGCCTCACTTTTTGTATTCCCTACGGACATCGCGGTAAACCATTGGGCGGACCGGCTCCTGGTCCTGCGCGGCTGCGGGTCCTGCGAACATTGTTCGCTCGCCATGGAGCAGTTTATCGCCTGGGATACCTTTAAGCGGGAGTCCATACGGGCGCAGCGGAGCGAAAGAAAAAGTGTGCCCACCGTGTTACGAAAGATGTTTGTGAGCCGCCTTGTCCGGGAAAACGCGGAAAATTGCAAGGCGGGTAAGCCCCCGTTGTTCAGCACCCTGATACCCGCCGAATACGCCTATGCCGGGGCGTCCTTTGTTTCATGGTTTACCGGGATACTGCCCCAGCTTGGGTCGTGGTTTAAAAAAACTACGGGACTCGCTGTGGAAAATATTGCGGGGGAAACTTCGCTGCACGATGCCGTGGAAGATGAGGATATCCAGGGACTGACGGCCGAAGGTTCCCCTCTTGATCCCAATGACCGGGACCTCTATACCCTTACGGTGCGGTATAAACGGTTTCTCGATGAACACGGGCTGTTTGAACCGGCATGGGAAACGCCGCCCTTTACGGATACGGGGAAGCGGTGTTTCATCTTTTTCCCCGAATCCCTCACCGACTTCAGCGAATACCGGGAGCTTCTTGAAAAGGCAGCCCACGTAACGATAGTGCGGCTTGCGGAAAGCGGCGCAACGGATACCCCGCCCCAAACCTACTTCTACACCAATTCCCGGAGCGAGATTGCCGAGGCGGCGCTGTACATCAGGGCGCTGCATGAGCATAAAGGTGCAGCCTTTGAAGATATTGTGGTGAGTATCCCGGACGCGGAAAATTACGAGCCCTATGTGATCCGGGAATTTGGCATACGGAATATTCCCTTTGTCTCCCGGGAGGGAAAACCGCTGGCTGGGTACGCGGGGGGAAAGCTGTTCGGTGCAATAGCACAGTGCAACACCCGTAATTTCTCCTTCGATTCCGTCACCAATCTATTGCTGAACAGTCACCTGCCCTGGCGGGAGACAAAGGGAATATTCCGTATGCCAAATTCCCGGATCACATAGGGCTCGTAATTTTCCGCGTCCGGGATACTCACCACAATATCTTCAAAGGCTGCACCTTTATGCTCATGCAGCGCCCTGATGTACAGCGCCGCCTCGGCAATCTCGCTCCGGGAATTGGTGTAGAAGTAGGTTTGGGGCGGGGTATCCGTTGCGCCGCTTTCCGCAAGCCGCACTATCGTTACGTGGGCTGCCTTTTCAAGAAGCTCCCGGTATTCGCTGAAGTCGGTGAGGGATTCGGGGAAAAAGATGAAACACCGCTTCCCCGTATCCGTAAAGGGCGGCGTTTCCCATGCTGGTTCAAACAGCCCGTGTTCATCGAGAAACCGTTTATACCGCACCGTAAGGGTATAGAGGTCCCGGTCATTGGGATCAAGAGGGGAACCTTCGGCCGTCAGTCCCTGGATATCCTCATCTTCCACGGCATCGTGCAGCGAAGTTTCCCCCGCAATATTTTCCACAGCGAGTCCCGTAGTTTTTTTAAACCACGACCCAAGCTGGGGCAGTATCCCGGTAAACCATGAAACAAAGGACGCCCCGGCATAGGCGTATTCGGCGGGTATCAGGGTGCTGAACAACGGGGGCTTACCCGCCTTGCAATTTTCCGCGTTTTCCCGGACAAGGCGGCTCACAAACATCTTTCGTAACACGGTGGGCACACTTTTTCTTTCGCTCCGCTGCGCCCGTATGGACTCCCGCTTAAAGGTATCCCAGGCGATAAACTGCTCCATGGCGAGCGAACAATGTTCGCAGGACCCGCAGCCGCGCAGGACCAGGAGCCGGTCCGCCCAATGGTTTACCGCGATGTCCGTAGGGAATACAAAAAGTGAGGCGGGGTCGCCGATATTTTCAAGGAGGATTGTTTCTATAGGGCTGTGGGTATCAGTTTGCGTAATTATAGTTCTCCTATTGCCGCAAGGGCTTCCATAAAACAGCCGTTTAATACCGCCAGGGGTTCAAACTTGTAAACCTGTATTGCCGTCTTGTCATAGAGGATCTGCAGCTTGGTGGGGTATTCTTCATCCCCCTCGTAATACACTATCTTTATGGGGAGCTTTGGCAGCATGGTATATCGCCAGATGTATTTCAAAGGTGGTTTGCTTTCCTCAAGGGTCATGCCGAGTTTTTCCGCAACGGCGCAAAACCTTTGATAGTCCCTGCCGTATACCCTTCCCAGGGCATTGCCGAAGACGCTCCCATCGCCGCCTTCACGGAACACTCCCCCGCAAAACACTGACAAGGTGCAGAAATCGTTTATGGGCTCCATGTTTGCATCGGACAACACATAATAGCCCAGATCGCTTTTTAGATTATAGTCAAACCCTTCAGACTTAGCCGTCCAGACTATGTTCTGTTCGGTAAGGTGGACGCCGTTTTTATTAACCCGGTATACCCGCCCCAGGAATTCAACCGAAACTTCGTCCTGTGCGGTCTGGGTAAGGCCCAGCCGTTTTGCCGCATCCTCAAAATTACAATCCTGCAGCAGTTTTACTACCCAATCATACGTTTTCTCATAACCCTTCTGCATATACTACCTCCTTATCCCGTAACAGCATCTTTCATCGCCTTCACATACTCGTAGACATACGTACCCGCATCTGTTCCGTGCTCCGCAATGATCTTAACAATGGCGCTCCCCACAATAACCCCGTCGGCTATCTTTCTAATCTCCGCCGCCTGGGCCGGGGTATGGATGCCGAACCCCACCGCCAGAGGAACCTTGGTTACCGCCCTGATCGCCGCTGCAATGGACCCCAGGTCGGTGCGAATTTCGCTGCGCACCCCGGTAACGCCCATGGAGGACACCAAGTAGATGAAGCCCGCGGCGGTCTTTGCGATTTCCTGTATCCGTGCTTCCGACGTAGGGGCGATGAGGGAGATGAGGTCTATGCCATACCGGGCGGCGGCGTCCCTGACTTCGCCCTGTTCTTCAAAGGGAAGGTCAGGGATAATGATGCCGTCCAGGCCCGCTTCCCGGCCCCGTTTAAAAAAGGCATCGTAGCCGTAATGAAAAACCGGATTCAGGTAGGTGAGAAAAACTAAAGGAACCGCAGTTTTAGTGCGGAGACTTTTTACCAGGCCGAATAGTTTTTCTACCGTTGCCCCCGCAGAGAGGGCGCGGATATTAGCCTCCTGGATCACCGGCCCTTCGGCGATGGGATCCGAGAAGGGGATGCCGATTTCCACCAGGTCCGCTCCGGCCCGGATCATCTCCAGGACAAAGGCTTCGGATTTTTCAATGCTGGGATCCCCCCCGGTCACAAAGCCGATGAAGGCGGTTTTGTTCTGAAATGCCTTCGCAATATTACTCATGGATGTCCTCCCCCCGGTACCGCGCGATTGCCGCAACGTCCTTGTCCCCCCGCCCGGAGAGGCAGATGATGATGTTTTCGTCCCTGCCAATTTTCGGTGCAAGAATTCTTGCATGGGCCACCGCGTGGGCGCTTTCGATGGCGCAGATGATCCCCTCGCTGCAGGCCAGGTATTCAAAGGCGGACACCGCCTCTTCGTCGCTTACCGGCACGTATTCGGCGCGGCCTGAGTCGTGGAGCTGTGCGTGTTCCGGCCCGATGCCGGGATAGTCCAGCCCCGCCGAGATCGAATAGACCGGAGCGATCTGCCCCTCGTCGTTCTGGCAGAAGTAGGACTTCATGCCGTGGAATATTCCTACGCTTCCCCTGGCAATGGTGGCCGCGTGTTTTTCCGTATCCACTCCCCGGCCGGCGGCTTCACATCCGATTAGTTTTACTGTTTTGTCGGGAATAAAGTTGTAGAACATACCCATAGCGTTACTGCCCCCGCCAACACAGGCGATCACCGCGGCGGGAAGCATTCCTTCCCGTTTCAGAATCTGTTCCCGTGCTTCCCTGCCGATAACGCTCTGGAAATCCCGCACCATGGTGGGAAAGGGGTGGGGCCCCATGACGGAACCCAGCACATAGTGGGTGTCGTGAACCCGTCCAACCCATTCACGCATGGTTTCGTTCACCGCATCCTTCAGGGTTTGTGTGCCGGAAATAACCGCGTTCACCTTTGCGCCAAGCAATTCCATGCGGTACACATTGAGGGCCTGCCGCTCCGTATCTTCCTTGCCCATGAATATTTCGCACTCCAGGCCCAGGAGGGCTGCGGCGGTGGCAGCGGCAACCCCATGCTGGCCCGCGCCGGTTTCAGCGATGATCCGGGTCTTGCCCATCTTCTTTGCCAGCAGGGTCTGGCCCAGAACGTTATTGATCTTGTGGGACCCCGTGTGGTTCAGGTCCTCCCGCTTCAGATATATCTTCGCGCCCTCGAGATCGGCGCTCATCTTTTCCGCGTAGTATAATAACGAAGGCCGCCCCGCGTAGTTATTCAACAGGTCATTCAGCTCCGCGACAAACTGCGGATCATCCTTATAGTGATTGTAGGCTTTTTCCAGATTGATGATCTCGTTCATCAAAGTTTCCGGAATGTACTGCCCTCCGTAATCGCCGAATCTGCCCTTGCTCATTTCCAATTCCTCACCATTTCTACCAACCTTAGCATCTTATCCCGGTCCTTACGGCCCCCGGTTTCCGCGCCGCTGGAAACGTCAATCCCAAAGGGCTTAAACAACAAAGCCTCTTCCATAGTATACACGTCAATGCCCCCCGCAAGGAAGCAGGGGACGGGCAATCCGCCTAAAAATTCGCCGTCCCTCAACAACGTCCAATCAAAGCGCTTCCCGGTTCCCCCGGCCCCATTATCCAGCAAACGGTAATCCGCCTCCACCCCTGCTGCACCAAGGATGTCCTCCCGGCTTTCCACTCGCACCGCCTTAATCACCGGGATCGGGCCGGATGTATTTGCTGCTGTTTGTTCCTTTAGCACCGCAATATAATTACTATCCTCATCCCCGTGGAGCTGGGCAATGCCGATGACCCCGTCCCGATACAGGGCGGCGATTTCCCCCACAGGGGCATTCACAAAGACCCCTACCGGCACAATATCGTACCGCAGCCATGTCCTCAAGTGTGCCGCCTGTTTCGGGGAAACCTGACGCTTACTAAGGGCAAAGACAAAACCGGCATAATCCGGTCCCGCCTCGTTAGCAAAACTAATATCATCATCACGGAAAAGCCCGCAGATTTTTATTTTAGACACATTCTCTCCTCATAATAATAAGAAGGAAAACCGCAAAGGCGACTAAGGCGCGCGAAGGGGGAAAAGAAAACCCTTCGGGACCTCTTCCTTTGTCGCCTTCGGCTTTGCGGTTAATTTTCATCCTATTCTCCCGCCGCCCGCAGTTCCCTCAAATACCCCCGCTTGTCCGTCGCCCGCATCAGGGCCTCGCCTATCAGTACCGCGTCAATGCTTTGCTCCGCAGTCAGGGCGCGTATATCCTCAGGCCCGCGTATACCGCTTTCGGATACCGTTAGTATCCCTGTAGGGACAAGCTTCCGAAGCCGGGCCGTGGCTGCAAGGTCCACGTTAAAGGTTTTGAGATCCCGGTTGTTTATCCCGACTATCCGCGCCCCAGCGTCCAGGGCAGACCGGACTTCAGATTCGTTGTGGGCCTCTACCAGGGCGGCAAGGCCCAGGGTATCCGCTATTCCAATATAGCCGCCGAGGGTTTTTGTGTCCAGGAGGGCGCAGATCAGCAATACTGCGGAAGCGCCC
The DNA here is from genome assembly GCA_025997655.1 of Spirochaetia bacterium. Classification (GTDB taxonomy): domain Bacteria; phylum Spirochaetota; class Spirochaetia; order Treponematales; family Breznakiellaceae; genus Termitinema. Next base: position 5,893 of record BNUW01000025.1, on the reverse strand, counting down.
AGGAGCTTTGCCTCGTAGATTTGATAGGGGTCAATGACAAAATCCTTGCGTAGCACCGGAATGTGTACCGCAGCGGCTATTTCCATCAAATACCGGTCGCTGCCTAAAAAATAGTCCGGTTCGGTGAGCACCGAAATGGCCGAAGCGTCGGCAGCCTCATAATCCTTTGCGATTTCCAGGTAGGGGAAACGGGAACCGGTGGTTCCCTGCGCGCCGGGTTTATCTTCGGCAATGATCCCTTTGGAGGGGGAGGCTTTCTTCACTTCACAAATAAAGGACAGGCCCGGCGCGGCTAAGGCTTGCTCGAAGGTTAACCGGGATATGTCCGCCGCTTGTACCAGCGCCGCGTCCCGAACCTGTTCCAGGGGCCGCACAGCCTTCGCTTTTTCCACCCGTATTCGGGTACTTGCGGCAATATCATCCAGAATCATGTTTTCTTCTTCCTTGGTTTAGGGACGGGAATAACCTTTTCCAGTTCCTGTACCAGTGTTGACAGGAGTTCGCTGTTATCAACATCTACGATATAGTGTTCCTTCGCCCCATCATAGGGAAAACCCTTGTCCGTAGTTTCAAGATATGGTTTTACGCAATCATGTATCTTTACAAATGCGGTATTATCACACACCAAAACAACTGGTTTACCATTAGCATAAATCAGATACTCGCCAAACATTTTTTTCCACGTAATGTTTCCGGCATTTCTGATTTGTTCAACAACATAGTTCAAAAAATCAATATCACTGGCCATTTGTTAGTATTACGCTCCTTTGGACAGGGTAATAAACTGTTCCAACTGTTTCAAGGCTTTACCGCTGTCGATAGTTTCTTTGGCAATATCAATGGCATCGGCTATAGAAATCTCCGGCTTGGCAATATGGATGGCCGCCGCGGAGTTCAGAAGTACTGCGTCACGCTTGGGCCCCTTCTCACCGGAAAGAATGGCCCGGCTTATGGCGGCGTTTTCCGCCGGGGTTCCGCCAACCAGGTCCTCCTTTTTACAGCGCTTAAAGCCGAATTGCTCAGGCTCAATGATGTAGGACTTGAACTCGCCATTCCGCACCTCGCAGACCGAGGTGGGGGCGCTCATGGAAATTTCGTCCAGCCCGTCCTGGCCGTACACCACCAGGGCGCTCTTTACCCCCAGATTTGCAAGCACCCGCGCCATGGGCTCCGTCAAATCCTGATCGTAGACCCCAAGCAGTTCCATGTTCGCCCCCGCCGGATTAACCAGGGGGCCCAGGATATTGAAAATAGTTCTAATGCCCAGTTCCTTCCGCACCGGCGCAACATACTTCATGGAGAGGTGGTAATTCTGCGCAAAGAGGAAACAGAGGCCGATGGTCTTGAGCAGATGCAGGCTCCGCTCCGGGGAAACGGTGATATCCACCCCCAGGGCTTCCAGCACATCCGCCGCCCCGGACTTGCTGGACGCAGCGCGGTTGCCGTGTTTTGCCACGGGGATTCCCGCAGCGGAAATCACCAGTGATGATGTGGTACTTATATTGAAGGAATTAGACCGGTCCCCGCCGGTACCCACGATTTCCAGGACATCCATGTCGTGGAGGATACGGATACAGTGCTTCCGCATACCCGCGGCGGAGGCGGTAATTTCCTCAATGGTCTCACCCTTCACCGCCATGGCGGCAAGGTAGGCCGCCATCTGGATGCCGCTGGCCTTGCCGCCCATGATCTCGTCCATCACCGCCTCGGCCATTTCGTAGGCCAGGTTTTCCCGGTTCACCGCCAGGACAATCGCTTCTTTAATCATTTGGTAACTCCTATGTGGTGCAGCGGCTGCTGCACCGTTTAATCGAAGTGAAACGAAGTTTCACCGCACTCCTAAAAAGTTGATAAGTATCTGTTTCCCTTCCGGGGTTAAAATAGATTCGGGATGAAACTGTACGCCGTAAACCGGATAGTTCCGGTGCTGCACCGCCATGACTTCCCCGTCATCAGATGTGGCAATAACCTTGAGGTCCGCAGGAATAGTGTCGGCTCCTGCTGCCAGAGAATGATAACGGGCGCCCTGTATGGTGCTGCTCATGCCGGCGAACAGCGGACTGCTTGTGTCCACGTTGATCATTGAGGACTTGCCGTGCATCAGGGTCTTTGCGTAGGTTATGGCGGCGCCGAACACTTCGCAGATAGCCTGATGCCCCAGGCATACGCCGAGGATGGGAATCCGGGGGGCCAATGCGGCGATCAATTTTTCACAGATGCCGGCATTGGATGGCCGGCCCGGTCCGGGGGAAATCACGATGTGGCTTGGGCGGAGAACCACAATGTCCGCCACGGCCATTTCATCATTCCGTATCACCCGAATGTCGCGTTCAGGGAGAACGGTGCGTTCAGGGAGAACGGTGGCATTAATACCGCCGATGAGTTGGTAGAGATTGTAAGAAAAACTGTCGTAGTTGTCGATGAGTAATATCATTTCGCCGCTTCCTCCAGGGCATTCAACACCCCCCGCATCTTGTTTTCGCACTCCCGGTATTCATTTTCAGGAACACTGTCCGCCACAATCCCCGCCCCGGACCGGACAAAGACCTTGCCGTTTTTTGTAAAGGCTATCCGTATGGCGATGCAGGTATCCATATCCCCGTTAAAGGCCAGATAGCCGATGGCCCCTCCATAGATGCCCCGCTTGTTGTTTTCCAGCTTGTTGATAATCTCGCAGGCCCGAATCTTCGGGGCACCCGACAGGGTTCCTGCGGGGAGTACCGCCTCCACAGCATCGGTGCCGGTCTTGCCTTCCAGGATGCGGCTGCGCACGGTGGAGCCCAGGTGCATTACGTGGGAAAACTTTTCCACCGAAAGATAGCGTTCCAGCATCACCGAACCGAAGCGGCTGATCTTTCCCAGATCGTTCCGCCCCAGGTCCACCAGCATATTGTGTTCCGCCAGTTCCTTGGGGTCCGTAAGCAGCTCCTTTTCCAGCGCCGTATCTTCACCCTCAGTTTTGCCACGGGGACGGGTGCCCGCCAGGGGAAAGGTGAGGAGCTCATCCTTGAGCAGTTTTACTAATGTCTCCGGGGAGGCGCCGGCAATTTCAATGTCGTCGCTGGAAAAGTAGAACATATAGGGCGAGGGGTTCCGCTCCCGCAGTATCCGGTAGGTGTCAAAGAGGCTGCCCTCCACATCCGCCTCAAGCCGGTTGGAAAGCACCACCTGAAAGATATCCCCCTCCCTGATATGCTCCTTGGCCCGCCGGACCATGGAGCAATACTGCGCCTCATCGAAAAGCGGCCGGAATGGCGACGTAATTTTAAGGCGCTTCATCTCCGCCGCTTTCCCGCTGCCGATGATCCGGGCCAGGTTTTCCAGTTCCGTCACCGCCCGGTTGTAGTCCTCCTCCATCGCGGCGGTTTTGATATTCACCATAAGGATGATCCGCCCTTCCAGATTATCGTAGGCCACAACCTTGTCGAAAAGCATGAGGTCCACGTCCTTGAAACCCTCCTCGTCAGAGGCGTTAAGGTTCAGGGTCGGCTCACGGTACTTGATATAGTCGTAGGAAAAGTACCCCACCAGGCCCCCGGTGAACGGCGGCAGCCAGGGAAGCACAGGACTCCTGTTTTCTTCTATTATTTGATTGATATTCGCGCCGGGATTTTCCACGGTCATGCGTATGGTAGTCCCATTCTTTATACAGAGCACGCCGTTGGTGCAGGACAGCTCCAGCTTGGGGTCATAGCCCAGGAAGGTATAGCGGCCATGCCGGTTGGGGTCCTCCAGGCTCTCCAGGATGAAGCACTGGCGGCTCAGGTTCTTGAGGATCCTGAAGGTTTCCACCGGGGTATGCTCTCCCATGGGCAGAGACAGGGATATGGGGATGGTCTTATAATCCCCGGCAAGGGAGGCGGCTTCTTCGCGGCTGGGACGATAGGTCATGGATACTCCTTATGGTGTTACTATATAGAGAAACATCGGGATTGTCAAGAGGAATTTTGGAGAAATAGGGAAAAAAATTGCGGCTAAACCGTCGTATCAAAGTGGCAGCAAAAAGCCCTCAAGGGTATCCGGGGTAATAACCGCAAAACTGCTCTGCGGATAATGTTCCAAAAAAACCTTGGGCGTTTTATACTTAGCAGCGGGGTTCCACTTAAATTCATAGGCGGTGATAACCCCGTTCCCTTCCTCAAGATAGTCTATCTCTTTTTGATCCGTGGTACGCCAAAACCAGGTATTTTTTACCAACCTTTCATATTCAAGTTTCTTTTTCCGTTCCGAAACAAGAAAATTTTCCCAGAGCGGGCCAACATCCTTCCGGAGTTCGGGGATGGAAAAGTCTGCAATCAGGGCATTACGGATTCCATTATCGTAAAAATAAATTTTCCGGCTGAACTTCAATTCGTTCCGTATATTCCGGCTGAAGGAACCAAGGCGGAATATCACAAAGCACTGTTCCAGAAGGGTGATGTATTTTTCCACGGTCTTTGCGTCCAAACCGCAGAGCTGGCCCAGTTCGGCGTAGGAAACCTGGGACCCCATCTGGAAAGCAAGGGCCTGCAGCAGTTTTACTATTTTATCCGATTTTTTTATTTGTTCCCACATGAGGATGTCTTTGTAGAGATAGCTGTCACTCAGCAGTTTTAGTATTTCTATTTCTTCGCCGGGATGGTTGACCACATCGGGATAGTAACCGTATACCAGGCGATGGGGGATAAGCCGCTTTTCGTCCAAGAGGCCATGGTGGTTGACCATTTCGCCAAACGAAAGGGGATACATCGTATACTCCCACTTCCTGCCGGTGAGGGGTTCATTGACTTTGTTAACCAGGTCAAAGGAGGAACTGCCTGAGGCGATAAGCTGTATCTCCGGCATGGTATCGGTAATCAGTTTTAGCTTGACGCCGATATCCCCAATGCGCTGGGCTTCATCAATCACCACAAGGCGTTTGGTTCCGAAAATTTGTTTCAGCCTGGTGGAGGATATGGTTTCAAAAAGAGTCCGGACATCCAGGTCATCTCCGTTTAACCAGAAGGTGTCATCCCGTTTCTTAAAGAGCCGCTCCAGCAGGGTAGTTTTCCCCACCTGCCGCGCCCCCATGATGATGATGGCCTTTCCACGGCCGGTTTTTTCGGTAATTGCCTGTTCAATACTCCGGGTTATCATTTTTTCATCATAATTCAATATTTCGGGAATTGCAAGCCTATATAAATCAATATTCCAGGAATGTAATCCCTAAAAATAGCAATATTTCGGGAATATACTCAGGTTATGAGTTTGAGTGGTCGGCGCCGTTTTTCTCGCCTTAGGTCATGGGTATGATCTTGTATATCCAAGCCCTGGGATAGAAGCTGTTCCCGCTCCGGCTCTGGTATCACCTTCACACGGCGGCTTTCAGTTCCTTGCGCACTAAGTCACCGATGATCTGCGCCTGGCTGCGGAGGTATTCGGTTACTTCCGGGTCAAGCTCGCCTGAAAGTAGTCCCATGCGGGTAAGTACCCCGGGTTTGCCCGGTTTCGGCATGATGGTGTTTTCAGTCAAATAGGCGTCCAGTGCGTCCGCTTCTTCGTTGGTCATAATGTTCAGTTGTTCCATAGGTTTCTCCTAGAGGTTTAGCAAGGGAAGATACACCTTTCGACACGGCATGGCGTGAAATCGGACCAGTAGGTCCGCATACATACCATTTTCACCAAAGGCTTGGTAGACAATTTCAACCGGGTTGCCCTTGGTGTCGGAGCCAAGGAGTAGGTATTTATCGGCATAGGCGTCCAGCCGGTAACATCATGTGCCTGGCTGTGCGGCTGCCGCTAACTCGTGGCGCACCATATCGCCGATCACTTCGTATATGCTCTTATGGTCGGCATTAGCCTTTATCTGTAAATATTGGGCGGATAAAGCATCAAATTCAAGCATCCGGGCCCGGTGTTTGGCGAAAGTTCCGGG
>BNUW01000024.1 GCA_025997655.1 Spirochaetia bacterium | reverse complement strand
GGTTCAAATGCTGGAACAACAGTTTAACTATCTTACCGGTCTTATCGACCTGGAATATTCCATCGGGGTTCCCTTCGGCGCCCTGAGCAATGGGGGAACGAAATGAAAAAAGTTCAGTACAGAGGCGCCGCCGCAGTGGTGTTGAGCGCCATAGCAGCAGTTATTGTAGCGGTGAGTTTTCCGGGCTGCAGCAAGGGCCAGGCTAACCAAGCCGGCCCGGGTGGCGGGGCTGGCGGTGACGCGCCGGCAATTCCGGTGTTCGCGGTGAATACCACCGTAGCGGTCCAGGGACAGATCCTGGATTACCTGGCCCTTTCCGGGGACATTGTGTCCGGCACCTCGGTGGACACCTATTCGGATGCCGCAGGGAAGATAACCCGGGTCTATGTTTCCGTCGGGGACCGGGTCGCCCGGAACGATCCCATTGCGGCGGTGGACCCCAGTAAGCCGGGGATGACCTACCAGGCCAATATAGCCCGTGCGCCCATTTCAGGAACGATAACATCACTGCCCGCACAGGTGGGGATGACCATCAGTCAGGCGATTCCCCTGGCGAGGATCGCCGGAGGGAATGCCCTGGAGATAAAGCTCTACGTGGCGGAGCGGTTCATTTCCAAGATAGCCCTGCGGCAGCCCTGCCAGATTACCCTGGACGCGTGGCCGGGGGAAATATTCCGCGGCAGTATTACGGAGATCTCCCCAACCGTGGACCCTGCGTCCCGGACCATGGAGGTGCGGGTCAATGTGGAGAACCCCGGTTCAAAACTCAAGGCGGGGATGTTCGCCAAGGTGCGGATCATCACCGACGAGAAAAACAATATTGTGAAGATCCCCGGCGGCGCCATGATCCAGCGGTTTGATGAAAGCTATGTGTTTACCGTAGCCACGGACCCCCGTGACCCGGCGTTCCGTGTCGCCAAGCGGCAGGTGATAACACCGGGGGTTCTGGTGGACGGGGTGCTGGAAGTGTTGGCGGGGCTTAATCCCAATCAGGAAATTATCCTCAAAGGCCAAAATCACCTGGAAGACGGGTCACGGATCAACGTGATAGAACAAGTTGCGCCCCTGGGCGCAGGCCCTACAAGCGCTGCCAACTAAGGGAGGACAGTCATGAGTTTTGCTAAAACAGCGGTCGGTCGGCCGACAACCTTTTTTATCATTTTTGCGCTCCTCATCGGCTTAGGGATCTTTGCCCTTACGAGTATGCCCATTGATCTGCTTCCCGAAATAAACCCCCCCTATGTGGTGGTGTTGACCTCCTACACCGGCGCCGGTCCCGAAGAAGTGGAACGCAGTGTAACCCGTAACCTGGAGTCGGCCCTTTCCAGCGTGTCCGCCCTGAAAAAACTGACCTCAACCTCCTCCAAGGGTTCCAGCATGATAATGCTGGAGTTTAACTACGGGACAGACCTTGCGGACGCCGCCAACTCTATCCGGGACGCCCTGGAACGGGTCAGACGCTATCTGCCCGAGGGGGCGGTTTCTCCGATGATCTTCAAGCTTGACCCCTCCATGATGCCCATCATGGGCTTGCAGGTAACGGGAAACCGGTCGCCGGAGGAACTACGGCAAATCGCCGAGGATACCATCATTCCCCGGATCGAGCAGACACCCGGGGTTGCCTCCGCATCGGTAAACGGCGGGCGGGAGAAGGTCATCCGGGTGGAGCTTGCCCAGAACCGGCTTGAGGCGTACGGCCTCACCGTAACCCAGATCCAACAAATGCTGGCGGGGAACAACGCGCAAATATCCGCCGGGTCTATCACCGAAGGGGGGATGAACTACATCCTCACCACCATGGGGGAATATACCTCCCTGGAACAGATCAAGAATACGGTGATTTCCTACAAGGGCGGCGGCTTGGTGAACGGCCAGGCGGAACTGCCCCGCAACATATACCTCCGGGACATCGCCGATGTCTTTGAAGGCTACAAAGATCAGACATCCGCCGTATTTGTGAACGGGCAGCCTTCGGTGATGCTCATGATTCAGAAGCAGAGCGGGAAGAATTCGGTGCAGACCGCGAAGGACTTGCGGAAGCGGATTACCCGGATAGCCCGTGAGATTCCCCAGGATATCAAGATACTGGAAACCTTCAACAATACGGATCAGATAGAAAATTCCCTGAACCAGGTAACCAACAGCGCCTTGTCCGGGGCGGTCCTGGCGGTGATTGTGCTGTTCCTATTCCTCCGGTCCATTAAACCGACCCTGATTATCGGCATCAGTATTCCGGTGTCCATTGTCATCACCATCATGCTGATGTACTTCTGCGGCCTTACCCTGAACCTGATGACCATGGCGGGGCTGGTTCTGGGGATCGGTATGCTGGTGGATAACTCGGTCGTTATTTTGGAGAATATCGTCCATTACCGGGAAAAGGGGGCCAAGCTCAAGCCCGCCGCCATTATCGGCACCTCGGAAATGGTTGTCGCTATTACCGCATCCACCCTGACCACCATCTGCGTATTTGCACCCCTGGTCATGTTCCAGGGCTTGTTGGAAATGGCGGGGGAAATGTTCGCCGGGCTGGCCTTTACGGTGGTAATATCCCTGACCGCTTCCCTTTTCGTGGCAATATTCCTCGTACCGGTGCTGGGCAGCCATTACTTCCCACTGGTAACCCGGAGGCAGAAACCCTTAAAAAACAAATTTCTCACCGCCATTGACAATGCCTTCGCCAACGCGCTCAACGCCCTTGATAATGCCTACGCCAAAGCGGTGGACCGGGTACTGCGGCACAAGGCCATCGTGATAGTCTTCCTGGTGCTGCTTCTGGTGGGAAGCATCTTCATGGTCCCAAAAATCGGCTGGGTCTTCATGCCCGAAGAGGAGGCGGATAATGTGAACATCACCGCCACCCTGCCCATGGGAAGCCCCCTGGCGGACACCGAGGCTGCCCTGCGCCGGCTTGAGGAGATTGTGAAGCGGGAAGTGCAGGGTTATGACCGGATCGTCCTGAACGCCGGGGGGGGCAATCTGTTCAGTAGTTCCTCAAGCAACTCAGGCTCCCTGCGTATCAATCTCCTGAAATACGAGGAACGGATAGACACCGCCGAGGAGGTCAAGGCCAAACTGCGGAAGCACTTCAACGATTTCCCCGGGGTCGCCTTTAATTTCTCTTCAGGCGGTTTTGGGGGCATGGGCGGCAGCAGTAGCGCAGTGGACATTACTCTCCGTACCGAAGACCTGGTGAAGGGCAAGGCTATCGCGGAACAGATAGCCCAGATCCTGACCGACCACGTTCCCGAAGTAAAGGAACCCCAGGTGAGTCTCAAGGACGGGATGCCGCAAATAGAGATAGAGCTTGACCGGGATAGGATCTACGCCATGGGGCTGAACGCCTACACCATTGGTAACGAGATAAAGGCCGCAGTGGACGGCATCATCGCCACCCAGTACAAGGACGGCAGCAACACCTACGATGTGGTGCTTGTTCTGGCGGAAGCGGACCGGAGTACCAGGCCGGCGCTGGACCACATCTTTGTGAACAGCCAGATGGCGGGGGGCCGGATGGCGCTTTCCAACTTTGCCGACTATAAGGAAGGCACGGGCCCCATGTCTATCAGCCGTGAAAACCAGAGCCGGGTAATCCATGTTACCGCCGCCGCCGTCTCCGGCGCAAAGCTCAATGACCTGGACGACAAGGTCCGTACCCTCGTCCAGGGGTCAATCCCCGCGGACGAGGATGTGATCATTGAGTACGGCGGGGGCAACGCGGATATGATAGAGATGATGACCAAGTTCCTCCTGATAGTGGTGGTAGCCATATTCCTGGTATTCGGGGTTATGGCCTGCCTCTTTGAATCCTTCCGGGACCCCTTCATCGTGCTCATGACCCTGCCCCTGTCGCTTATCGGCGTGGTGGCAATTTATCTCGTTACCGGCACAGTCTTCAACGTCATGACGGCGGTGGGGCTGCTGGTCCTGGTAGGGGTTATCGTTAATAACGGTATCGTCCTGGTGGACTACACCAACCTGCTGCGCAAGCGGGGCTACGGCCTACAGGAAGCCTGCGTGGAAGCCGCCCGGAACCGTCTCCGCCCCATCCTGATGACCACCCTGACCACCGTACTAGGGCTTGCCCCCATGGCATTTGTCCCCGGTGAAGGTTCGGCAATGACCGGCCCCATTGGCAAGACGGTACTGGGCGGCCTTTCCTTCGGCACCCTGATGACACTATTCCTGATGCCCACGGTGTATTACATCATGAACAAACATTCGGATGAGCGGGATGCCCGTGCGGAAGCGCGTCGTGAGCGGATTGCCCAGGGCCTGACCAAGAAGCAGGCTAAGGCCAAAACTCAGAGCGCGGCGAGGATCGCTCAGCCCGGTAGGATTGCTCAACCCGGTAGGGTTGCTGAGGAGGCCGGGGTATGATCCGGATAGAAATAATCGCGAACCACTCGGTGGAGGAGAACATCCTTGAGGCCCTGGCCGCAGAGCATGTGGGCCAATACTACACCCGGTATCCCGTGGCCATGGGGGTCGGCCATGCCGGCCCCAAGATGGGGGATGCCATCTGGCCGGAGGAAAACTTTGTGCTGGTGATCTGGTGTGAGGAAGCGGAAGCCCAGGGCATAGAGCGGGCGGTTGCCACGGTTAAGGCAAGTTTCCCTGATGAGGGGATCAAGCTCTTCGGCCTGCGGTCTTCCCTGGCACAGGGCGCCCTGCCGGCCCCGGCCGTCGAAGCGGAGCCCGAGCCTGAGCCGCTGCCGGAAGGGGTTGAAGGACTGGCGGGACTGGCCGGGTTAGAATAACAGCGCAAAGCCGACGGTGCGTGGTGACGCAGCGGGAGGGAAGGGCCATGCCGGGCCGCGGTATTTAGCGATATAATGCTGACGCAGCGGGTGGAAGGGGGCGTGCCGGGCCGAATGCATTTGGATGTCCCTGCGTACGGAGACCTATTCGGGCCCCCTGGGGCCGGGCTCCGGGAGCAGGTTCCTCCAACAGCATGAGCGCCCGACATGCCCCCTTCCACCCGGCTATGCCAGCATGCCCCTTCACCTCCCCTTTATCTCATTCAATTCCCGAACCCGCTTTGCAACCTTCGCCTCATACCGTGATTCAAGAAACCTATTCAGAAAAAACAGCGCACGTTCCCTGTCCTCCGCGTAGTATTGGTACAGGTCGGCGATAAACAGGTCCAGGTAGGGGGCGTTTTTTTCCGTTTCCGCCGCCGTGGTAAGGATTCTCAGGGCCTCTTCGTATTCGCCCTTATGAAACGCAAGGACGCCCCGCAGGTATTGTATGGAAGGATAATCTCCCCCCGCAGCCTCGGCCCTGGACAGCAATGCTGCTGTTTGTGCCCAGTCCTTGTCCCGCAGCGCCTGTTCCGCCCGGCTTAAAAGTTGATCCATATGGCACATGTTAATGTACAAAACATTGGCGGGGTCCGTATAATAAATCTCCAGCCCTACCTCTTCATAGTTTTCTTTGTAAGCCCTGATGTCATACGTTTTGCCGGTCTTTAATTTTGCCAGGGAGAAATGGCCGTGGATATCGCTTATGGCGCTGAATTTATCCCCCACATATATTTTAACCTCCATCACCGGCCTGTTGTCTCCATCGTAGATCATCCCGTACAAACCCTGGGATGTTTTTTTCTGAGCGGGGTTGGACGCGCAGGAAAAGAAAACCGTCATAATAACGCCTAAACAGAACAAACGGGTTTTCATGCTAATTCCTCCTGATAAAATAATGTGTGCCGTCAATGCTCACTACACAGTATTCCTGCGTTTTTGATACCATCTCGCCGGCGCCAATTGAGATAAGCCTGCCGGTTTCGTTTTCCTTCAGGTACAGCCATTCCTGTCCGTTGTTTTCCCGTATTAAACCAAGATAGCTGTATTGTGTATCCACCGCTTTCTCAGATGCCTTCACCCGCAGCGGCGGCTTATTAACCGGGGGCCGGAAAACAAGGGCCAATTGTTCCGCGCTGATTTGGGGCGGATCAGGTTCCCGTATTTCCGGTACATAATTCGGGATGATTATGCTTTCCGGTAATTTCTCCACAGGGACGGGCGTCCGGTTCTTTGAAAGGAAAAACAGTGCGCCCAGCGGAAAGAGGGGAATCCCGATGGCAAGCGCAATGCCGGCGAAAAATAGTTTACGGTACATGGTTAAACCTCACCGTAACGTTGAGTGTTGAAGAATTCGGCGCCGGTTTGATGCCGATATAGCTTAGGGGTATTGAAAATTCCTGGGCCCCTTTAAGAAAATTAAGGAAATCAACGCCATTGCTGTTCAGGATAAATTCTGCCGCCGCAGTGTTTCCCTTTCCGGTGGTCCTGAACCGTTCCACCGTGATGTCCCGGGTGCGCAGTAAATCGCGGATCATGGCAAAGCCGTCCTCCGCAGAAAATTCCGCCGCTGATTCCGGACCCTGGTCCCGCAGATCCCTTGCCAGGTTTTCCAACCGGGAAAGATAGCCTTGAGAAAGGGGCTGTATTTCGCTTGCCGCATTCCGGTAATGATCCATGGATTCAATGATGCTATGGATTTCCCGGATACTGCCAATAAAAATAAATATGAAAACAGCGGAAAAGATCAGGTGAAAAAGGGGAATCAACAAAGTAGTTTTGCTATTTTTCATGGCCGCTTATCCTCCCTGAAATAGTGAACTGCTCCCCGGAAGCATTTGACGGGGAAGCCTGGTGCAGGGTTACCCCGCTAAAATAACCGGAACCCTGTAGTGATTGTAACACCCCGATTGAATCGTCCCCCTCGGCTTCCAGATTGAAGGTATCCCCCTGTAGTACCAGGGATTTTATCCAGGCCTCCTTTAGGCAGGATTGGAGTTGGGAAATGATCCCATAGGGATTACGCTGCGTATCCTTGATCCCCCTTTGCCGTGATACTAATTCCGTAATTTCCCCCTCCAACCGTTCCGCCTCGTTTCGTCTTTGAGCCTGCTCCTGACAATATCCTTTCAACCGGTACAGTTCCCGATTTGTTTTTACGGTGATTATATGCAGGGATAGTAACAGGGCAATACAATTTAAGGCCGCCAGTATCCGTATGCTTCCCTTCCGGCGGATCAGGGAACGGCTTTTTGTATCGTTAAAGACCCCGGCGTTTTTTAATGACCCCTTTATGGGAATTTCTTCAATGTCAACAGGCATTACCCGGTTAAAAAGCTGATTCAACACCGTTTCTGTTTCTTCCTTCTGTTTTTCGGTAATACCGGCATTGATAAGAAGCACCGGTATATCCCGTGGTTCAGGCCCGTTCAGAAAGGGGGCCAGCAGGGTGGGGGGCAGCTCACCGGCATCCGGGTGACATGATTCATACCGGCGGATCAAGCCGTCCGCAAAAAAGCCGCCTCGATCCATTGCGGGGTACAGAGGATAGCTAATCCGTTTGCGCCGAAGTTTCCCGCGCATCTTCGCTGCATGCGGCACATGCCCGCCGACATGATGGTAACCCCGGGAATAAGGGGCCGCTTAAGATTCAGGTAAACTGCATGGCGCGGGCGGGAGCTTACGAATACCGCTGCTGTTTGCACCTTGTTCCGGTTTTTGCTCCGGTATATTTTATAATCGACAAGCGTAGTATCCGGCGTTCCCGGGTAAAGTGCTTTTAACTGATGTAGTATCTCTCCTTCAAGAAACGGCTCCTTCAACAACGAACCTGAAGGGGTCGCCGGCAGTTCCAGGATATACACCGGTATGTCCAGGGGAGAAATCAAAAACCCGCGATCCTTACATATGGCGATGGGCTGCATTAGGTAAACCTCCGTTCAATAATTTTATACACCGGCGAAGACTCCGCCGGATTTGTCCCCGGAGGCAGTCTGCATACCACCGCTCTGAGGGAATGATCCTTCTTATCTCCCTGCTCTGTTAGGATGGTGATTTCCCAAAACCAGGTTATGCAGCCAAGATAGTAAAAAAGCGGGTTGGTTTTATCTATTCCCAGAATTGAGCACAGATCTTCTGTGCCAATACTTTCCCTTGAACGCCTGCTCACCACTTCGGCGCAGATTGTCTCCGGCCGCCGGATGTGATAGTCGGGGTAGGCGAGGAGTTCCCCCAGGATCAGCTTTTCCACAAAGTTGATATTCATCAGGGGTTCGGCATTTATGAAGGGATAGAGTTCCCCGAAGGATGCCCCCAGAAAGGCCGGAAGATTTTCCCGGTCCATGAGCCGCCGGTCCAGGAGGAGCAGCCGTATTGCGTCCCGGAGCGCTTCCCCCTTGAGCGGATCACCGGTAAGGGCTGTCCCCAATGACCGGGCGGCAAATTCGTCGGTAAGGTTGATGTTCGCCCAGCCATAGGGGGAAAAATATTTTGTGAAAACCCTTTCCTCAAAGAAATCCTGAAAAGCATCCCCCGCAAGGTATAACCCCGCATCCTCCCTGAATTGCTGCAGATCATCCGCCGTGTGTCCGGGACGGAAAAGCCGGGAAAGCCCTGTTTTATCGAAGATGTTTTTTCGTACCAGGTTTGGATTGATACGATCTGAAATTGGTAACACGGATATGGTATACCCGTTTATCGTCTTTCCGTTCCATGCCCACACCGGATCATCAATGCCGTTTACTTCGGGGCTTGGGTCGGACAGAAGATCGCCGGTTATATCATCCAGCAGGGCATCCATTTCCTGCATGACAATAGTATTGCTTTTTTCAAGCCCCAGGATCACCGTCGCTTGAGCAATATAACAGGCCGCGCCAATGGTGAGGGCCGATACGAGGAATAGCGCAAAGAGAAATATCATTGATGCGAATCCTGCTTCATGAGTTTCAACCGCTTGTTTCATGGATTGCCCCTCCGGATGGGGAATGATGCAAAGGCCGACCGGGTATGGTAGCTTTTCTGCTTATGAAAATAGGTAACGCCGATACCGCCGGGGATATGCCGCTCGTCCCGGAGTATGGAAAGCTCCGTCCCCTCAAGCCCCGAGAGCAGCACAATCCGTTCCGTTTTTCTTTTTTCCCCGGTTTCCATGATCAGGCGGTCATCTTCCGCCCGGAGCCGCACAAAGCCGCTGCGCTCCCCCTCGAACCAGGGGATCGTCACCGATGAATCTGCGGCTAAGAGAACCGGTGTTTCCCAGTACGGAATTGCCACCGCGCCTATCCTGCTGCGGACAAGGGAATCCGCCCGGAGGAGCCTCACGGCGAACAGCGCCCTGTCCCTGGATTGTGTCCAAACCCCGGCGGCAGAAGACAGGGCAAGGGCAATGATGGTCATGATAAGGCTGACCAATGCAAGGGCAGTAAGGGTTTCCATCAGGGTAAATCCATCATCATTTTTCATGGAGTTCCCCTCCGTCAATGATACGGGCGGCGGTATCGTTTCTTTCTTCAATAATACTAATACCGGCGGCAAAAGTTTTTGACGAAAGATTCAGGGCTGACGAAACGGCGCCGGAGATTAGTAACAGTATCAGTGCCGCCGTAAAGAGGCAGAAGAGCGCATCTAAGAGTACAAAGCCGCTTTCATTCCCAGGAACAGATGTCTGCATCATTCCCCTCCCCGTTTTCCTTAGCATCCCTGCCGAAACAGCGGATACCATAGGGCATATTGTTCTGCCCCGGCATGAGATATTCATACTCATTCCCCCAGGGGTCTTTTGGCACGGGCTTATTGATATAGGGCCCGTTCCAGAAACCGGTTTCGGCATCCGGTTTTTCCCAGAGAGCGGCAAGGCCCCGGCCGTCCGGAGGGTAATGGCCGCAGTCGAAGAAGTAGGCGTCCATGGCCAGGCTGAAGGTTTCTATCTGGCTTCGGGCGGTGACTGCCCTTGCCTTATCCAGGTACTTTACCGCCGTAAATCCCACCGAAGAGGTCAGGATCAGGATGATGGCGATTACAATGAGGGTCTCGATAAAGGTCCAGCCCTCTTCACTTTTTTTTCGTTTCATACAAATTCTCCTTTCATAAAATAGTTCCGTATGCCGAAAACAGGGGGAGTAAAATGCCGGTGACCAGACAGAGAATTACTATCCCTATTACCGCAATCATTGCCGGTTCTATAAGCAGGATGAACTTAGAACTTCTGCGTTCAACATCATCCTGAAAGTAGGACCGTATCTGGGCGAATACGCTTTCTGTTTTTCCCGCCCGCTCTCCGCAGGCTACCCAGTGGCCCAGGCAGGGCGGGAAAATGGCGTCCTCCAGAAAAGAACGGGCAAGGCTCCCGCCGTTTAATACCCGCTCCCGTACCCGGAACAGGGATTGGCGGTAGAGTTTGTTGGAAACCAGGCCCGCCGCTTCCTTGATGGCGTCCTCCACGGCTATGCCGCCCCCGGTCAATACCTCCATGGCAAAGGCAAAGTTAAAGGTTTCCCAGGAAGTGATAAATCCGCCTGCCGGGGGAAGGCGCAGGAGAAGGCGATCAATAAGGCGGTTAAGCACAGGATACCTGTTCTCCATTTTTCTGATGAAACCAAGTACGCCGAAAATAAGGATGAGCATAGATGCCGGGATGAGAAGCCCCAGTTCCAGCGCCTGTACATTGCGGCGTATGCCGGTCCCGGCGTTTCCCCCAAATCCGGCAAAGATAAGTTCCATCTTTGGCATGACAAAGAGTACCAGGCCCAGGGTTAAGAGAAACGCAACGATAAGCACCAGCGCCGGATAGATCAGCGCCCCTGAAATTTTGTCACGCAATTTTTTCTTATCCCGCAGATACTTGCTGAGCCGGGGAAATATCCGTTCCACCGAACCCACCGCGTTTCCCACCCTAATCATCCCCCGGTAAATCGGCGGGAAGCAGTCATCCATTAATTCTACCGCCTGGGCAAAGGAAGCGCCCTTGTGGATATAGCCCAGGAGCTTCCTCCCCAGATCATTACTATCAATAATGGTGAAGGTCTCCAGCGCGTCCCTGATGGTCAAGCCGGATTCCAGGAGCAGTTCCATCATCTCTGTAAATTCCAGAACCGCCTTTTCAAAATGGTTTCGCATTACTATTTCCCCTCCCCCGGAAGTATAATTTCCCGTTCCACTTCCTCAATGGTGGTAATCCCCAGCGCCGCCTTTTCCAGCCCGTCCTCCAGCAGGGTCCTCATGCCCTGTTTCCGGAGGTGCGCCGAAAGGGCGGTGATATTTGCCCCTCCCAGGATAAGTTCCTCAAGCCCCGCGTCGCAGGTGAATAGTTCCGCCGCCACAATCCTCCCGGAAAATCCCGTGTGCCCGCAGGCAGGGCATCCCCGTCCCCGGTAGAGATGCTGCGCGGCTATGTTTGCCGCATCCAGCAGCCGCTGTTCCTCCGGCGCCGCCTGCCGCTCCTCCGCGCACCGGGGGCAGACCCGCCGGACCAGGCGCTGTGCAGCGGCCCCCCGCAGCACCGATGCGATAAGGTAGGGTTCAACGCCCATATTACAGAGGCGGGGTATGACAGACGCAGTATCGTTGGTGTGGAGGGTGGACAGTACCAGGTGGCCCGTTAAAGCCGCACGGAGGGCAATCTCCGCGGTGGCGGAATCCCTGATCTCCCCGATCATGATCACATTGGGGTCCTGCCGCAGTACCCGCCTGAGCAGCACATCGAAACCAAGGCCAATCTGTTCGTTAATCTGTATCTGGTTCACCCCCTCCATCAGAAACTCTACCGGATCTTCAATGGTAATAATCTTAACGGTGTCCGAAACCAGTTCCCGCAGCATGGCGTTCAGGGTAGTGGTCTTGCCGCTTCCCGTGGGGCCGGTCAACAGGATCAGCCCGTGGGGCATCCTGAGCAATTGGCGTAACACCCCAAGCTGCGGTTGATTGAACCCCAGGTCTTCCAGGGAACCCGCGGCCTTTCTCCCCAGGATACGCAGCACAATGGATTCCCCGCCGGCCACCGGCACAATGGATACCCGGAAGTCCACCTGATCATTCCCCAGCGTTACGGTGATGCGCCCGTCCTGGGGCTGCCGCCGTTCAAGGATATTCAGGTTGGCCATTATTTTTATCCGGGAGGAAATTGCCGGGAAGCGGCTGCCCTCAATGGTACGCACGGTACGCAGCACCCCATCCTGCCGGTAGCGGACCCGCAATTCCCCTGCGCCGGTACTGTCGCGTAGTGTTCCTGCGGATTCCAGGTGGATGTCCGACGCCCCGCAGCGTATCCCCTCGATGCAGATGGAGTTGACCAGGTTGATAACCGGCGCGTCGTTGGCCAGTTTGTCCAATAGTACCCGATCATCGGCGGGAATATTCTTCTTTTCGTCCGCCGCCGCTTCCCCCATCTTATTTCCCAGAAAGGCGGACAGTTCCGCCGCGTCGATGGGTATAAACACCACCGGCTTCTGATGAAAATTATAAAGACTGTTTTTTACGCACTCCTCTGCCTTTTCGGTAAACCCAATCTCCACACGGTTTTCATCCTCCCGGAGTTTGATTAGGCCACGGGCATCTATAAATTCTATGGGGTACTGGGATGAGCCTTCGGGAATGGGGTTGTAGTCGTTCATGCTCATCAGTTTCATTTGAGGTGTCCCTCCACTAAACTGTGGTAGTACCGTTCAAACCGCAGGGATGCATCCTGTTCTTCATTGCCATTGTCCCGGGTAAGGTAGGGGACGATGTAGATAACGATCTCCGTTTTCTCCTTTGTATTCGCATGATCCCGGAAGAGCATCCGCAGTAAAGGTATGTCCCCAAGCAGGGGAACCTTCTTGACCATTTTATTGGTGTCCTCCTTCATCAGGCCGCTGAGTACCACCGGTTTTCCCGAGGGGGTGCGGACATGGGTATTCACCACCCGCTCCGAGGTTGAGGGCAGGGCGCTGGAATCGGTAGAATTGTTGTTCTGTTTCGATACCGTGGCGGCGACAGAAATAGTGATCATATCATCCCCGGACACCCAGCCGTTCAGGGTAACGATGAGCCCCGAGGTAATTTCCCTGGTTACCCCGGTGCGGGAAACATTCCCCGTATCGGCGTCCACTTCAAATTCCTGGTAACGGTAGGTTTCGGTGTTCTGGAATTTAATTTCCTGCCCCGTCAGGCCGTTCAGGGTGGTATTGGCATACACCTCGGCGGTATTGTCCCCAAGCTGAACGTTCAGGTTTGCGGCAAACTGGTAGCCGAACTGGGCAACCACGTCAAAACTCAGGTTCATCACATTGGAAAGGTTTCCCAGAAAGGATGCGCCCCCGGCTCCTTCCTTGGTGGGGCCAATCTGCAGCCCCCTGCTCATCCGGGCTTCCTTGTTTTTCATGTATTCGATGACCAGCAGCTCGTAGCGTATCTGCGGTTTAGGCCGGTCGATATGCGCAAGGTCCTTCAGGAACAGTTCCCGCTTTTCCCGTGGGCCGGTATAAAAAACAAGGTTGGGAAACCCCGAATCGGTAATTTCCTCCTTCGCCGCCGAAGGGGGCAGGGCCTTAAGAAGCTCCTCGGTTTTTATGTACTTCAGCGTGATGGGCCAGTTTTCGCCGGGCCGGTCAATGGCTGCAATAAAAGCAATGAGCGGGTTTATTTCCTCCGCAGTTCCACTAACAATGGCGCTGTTAGTTTTCTTATCAATCTTGAGACTGTTCCCCGCGCTTAAATCCGCCGGCAGCAGGGCGGGCAAATCCTGTACCGGGAAATAGTTGAGGGGCACAATCCTGGTACCCTTTAATTTTTTGATAATATCCCTGCGCGGTAGTTCAATAATATAGTAGATATCGTTGTGGATCACATAATCGGCGTTCCCCTGTTCAAGAATGATCCGCAGCAGGCTGTCGAAATCTTTTCCCGAGTAGTACAGGTTTTCCAGCATACCGTCGGCCTTGGTAAGGATGGCGTATTCCCGTTCCGCTTGCTTGAAAAGTTCCGGGAGAAGTTCAAGGAACCGCGTGTTCTCCAGGGCGATGCCATAGGTTTCCCCCTCCCGCCGTATCCCCTGGGCAAGGGATGCGGCCTGACGGGATGCGCCTGCACCGGTATGGCGGATATAATAGTAAACATCCTTTGTTTCAAGGGTAAACTCTTCCAGGGGCTGGATAAGAATATCCAGAACCTGCTCCGGGCGCAGGCCCTCTATATCCACCGAAAGATTAAGGCGGGGCAGGGGATCGTGGAGGATCGTAGTGTTCCAGATTTTTGCCAGGGTTCGCAGCAGCTTTTCTACCGCCACCTCCCTGGCCCGCAGAGTAACCAGGCCGGTTTCTCCGCTCATTGAGCTCTGTATACGGGAAACCCGGATTGCCGTTCCGTCCCGTGCAGCAAAAAGATTGTAGGAAGAAAGGAAAACAGCCAGGGAATCCTCAAAGTCAGAATCGGTAAAGTGAAACGAGGCGGCGCCCTCCACGGTTTCATCCGCAATGATGGAGGTCCCCGAAATTTCAGCCAGGGCCATAAGGATATCCGTTATCTGTTGATTCCGAAAATCCATACTCTTCATCCGCTGTGCGTACAAGCCCTGGCTTACGGCCAGCGCCAGCAGAATAAGAAAACCGTATTTGTGCTTCATGGCGCCACCCGTTGTTCTCATGTTGGCCGGAATTAAATTTCCGGCGGAATAAGTCTTATAGGGTGGGACGGGGGGATTTTGCTTTAGTGTGGGGTATTAAACTAAGGGTTCATGGGGAGTGGAACCGGCGGTGGCTATAGCGGGAACGTGTACGGTACGGCCGGCCGATGCTGCGGACGGGGAGCCCTTGAAGCATTCCTGTTCAAACTCCTTCAGATCGGCGGCGCTCATATCTCCGGCCTGTACAAGATTCTTTATCTCTTCGTGGAGATGCTCGTATGCGGTGCTTTTATACTTTTTCATGGCATTATCTCCTTAATCCACCCTTCTTTTAGACGGGCTTCCAGCTCTTTAGAAGTACAGAATAAACCGAAATCCGCCAGACTTTCCAGCCCCGGACCGGGCGATCCGCTTCTTGAATACATCACCGCCCAGGTTAGCCTCGTACTCTCCCCGGTTTACTTCCTCCGTTGCGGTTATCAATTCCGCATCGGTAAATCCTGCATCTTCTAAAAGCCGTCCAAACGCCTTTGTCTTAAATATACGCATAATTCCCTTTCCGTTACAACGTTCCGGAATTAAATTTCCGGCGGAATAAGCCTTATAGGGTGGGAAAGGGGATTTTGCTTTAGTGGGTTTGGAAATGCACTATGCCATCGGCCGGGGTTGTTTAGTGCCCCTGGGGTTCGGGGCTTGCGGCCATGGCGGGAGCGTGTACGGTACGGTCGGCCGGCGCTGCGGACGGGGAGCCCTTAAAGCATTCCTGCTCAAACTCCTTCAGCTCTGCAGCGGTTATGTCCCCGGCGGTGTGAAGGTTTTTCATCTCCTCATGGAGGTATCGAAAGGTATCATCTTTATATTTCATGGTACTATCTCCTCTATCCAGCCTTCTTTTATGCGGGCTTCCAGTTCCTTATCGGTATATTCAAGATATTCCTTGGCAACCTTCCTGAACCACTTTAGTCTATCATCCGCTATGTTTGCCAGGTTCGACTTAGCAAAAACATAGCCGAAAAATAACCGCTCATCCTTACGAAAAAATAGAATAACCCGAAACCCGCCAGACTTTCCAGCCCCGGACCGGGCAACCCGCTTCTTGAATACATCTCCGCCCAGGTCGGCCTCGTACTCTCCCCGGTTTACTTCCTCTGCGGCGCCAATCAGCTCTGCATCGGTAAGGCTCGCCTTTTTTAAGTCCCGTCCGGATGTCTTTGTCTTAAATATACGCATAATTCCCTTTCTGTTACAACGTTCCGGAATTAAATTTCCGGCGGAATAAGCCTTATAGGGTGGAAAGAGGGATTTTGCTTTAGTCGGTTTGGAAATGCACTATGCCATCGGCCGGCGTTGTTTTATTTGACGCGGCGCCCCTGAGGTTCGGGGAGGTATCGGCAGCGGGCTTGAAACAGTCCTGTTCAAATTCCCTCAATTTTTCGGCGGTTATATCTCCCCGCTCGTAAAGGTCTTTCATCTCCCCGTGGAGGTGCTTAAATCCAGCGCTTTTATACTTCCTCATGCTTTACCTCTATAATCCACCCTTCTTTTAGACGGGCTTCCAGTTCCTTATCGGTATATTCAAGATATTCCTTGGCAACCTGCTTGTGCCATTTTAATTCATCATTATCTATATTTGCCCGGCTTGACTTGGCAAAAACATACTCAAAAAATAGCCGTTCATCCTTACGGAAAAACAGAATAACCCGATACCCGCCCTTTTTACCAGCCCCGGACCGGGCAACCCGTTTCTTAAAGACTTCACTGCCTAAATCGGCCTCGTACTTCCCCCGGTCCACTTCCCGGGCGGCGTTAGTCAGATCCGCATCGGTGATCCCCGCTTTATCGGAAAGCCGGTCAAACCGCTTTGTCTTAAATATACGCATAGTTCCCTTTTCTTTACAACCTTCCGGAATTAAATTTCCGGCGGAATAAGCCTTATAGGGTGGGACGGGGGATTTTGCTTTAGTGGGTTATTAAACTAAGGGTTCATGGGGAGTGGAACCGGCGGCGACCATGGGGGACCGGTCCCCGGCAGAGGGCGTGGAAGTATCAGCCTTTGGTACAAGGCAGTCCTCGTCAAATTCCCGCATTTCGGCGGCGCTTATAAGGCCGTCTTTGTAGAAGTCTAAAGCCGTTTCGTGGATATGCTTAAATGCCGGGCTTTTGTACTTTTTCATTATGGCGTTATCTCCTTTAGCCGCCCTTCCTTTACAAGGGCTTTTATTCTATCGTCGGCAAGTTCAAAATACATTTTTGCAACGTTCTTGAAATCCCTTAATTCCTTTTCGGGGTAGGCATAGTCAAAAAACAACCGCTCCCCTTTCCTAAAAAATAGTATAAACCTATATCCTCTTCGTTTACCACCCCCGGACCGGGCAACCCAGGATTCGTTCCCGACGCCGATGTGCTGATGCCGTTACTTATTTTCCAGCCAGAATTTGAGAACCGTCCCATTGCCGCCCTTGGCTATATACTCGTCATAAAAGGGCTGGCGGGATTCACGGGGTATGTCTTTATCAATAATCACCTGCATAAGAAAAGTCAAACGGTCTCTCAGTTCCTGCCTTGCAGCTTCCTTTGCGGCTAGTTCCCTGTCCTTTGCAGCTTCCTTTGCGGCTAGCTCCCTGTCCTTTGCGGCCTGTTGCCGCTGGGAAAAAAACTGGACAACCGAGAAAACAGACCCGAAGAGGCCCAGGATGACACCGCACATAATACCAAGGTTTTCCATCATAATGCGCCTCCATTACGCTCTTTATATAGTATACCACATCCCCGGAGCCGATGTGCTGACGCCGTTACTTGTTTTCCAGCCAGAATTTGAGAACCGTCCCATTGCCGCCCTTGGCTATATACTCGTCATAAAAGGGCTGGCGGGATTCACGGGGTATGTCTTTATCAATAATCACCTGCATAAGAATAGTCAAACGGTCTCTCAGTTCCTGCCTTGCAGCTTCCTTTGCAGCTTCCTTTGCGGCTAGCTCCCTGTCCTTTGCGGCTTGTTGCCGCTGGGAAAAAAACTGGACAACCGAGAAAACAGACCCGAAGAGGCCCAGAATGACACCGCACATAATACCAAGGTTTTCCATCATAATGCGCCTCCATTACGCTCTTTATATAGTATACCACAAAAAAGGCGCTGGGCGCTTTTTTTCTCCCTTTACTTTAGAAAAATGGCCCTTACCTCATCATTGGCGCCGCCCGGGAGGACGAAAACCACCGACCACACAAGAACCCGCTCCCGCGGGGGAGCCTCACCGACAGACTAACGGACTATCCTTATGATTTCCGCCTTTGGGAACGCACAAAAATTTACCAGAAAACCCAATTTAGGCCCGGTTGCTGCCTAGGCTTGCCGGTGAATCCGGTACTGCCTTTATTTCTATCGTCTTTGTCCGCGTTGTCCGTGTGGTCGACTTTTCCACTCTTTAGGTGGAAAAGTGGTTAAATTTGGAATTCCTTATTACTGTTTTCTTTTTACTTGACACAAAGACAAATCCCTATTAAGATTTAGCGATATAGGCCGATAATGGTGTGTACTATAGTATGATTATTTGTAGATCAGAATATAGCATATACCGTGCCAAGTTGGGCGCCTAAACGTAGAAAAAATGGTATTTGTGCGGGATGTTGCCCCGCTTGATGAATTCAGGAGGTTATTTAGTATGAAGGGATTCAACATGTTTTTAGCGGGGGTATTTGCGCTCGCATTGATATCCGGCGGGGCCTTGGTCGGTTGCGAGATATTTGGCCCTGTGGAGAAGGTCAGCGGGGAGACGGGCAGCGGGGAGACGCCCAGCGGGGAGGGGAATGATGGAATTACGGTTAAAGGTTCCGACAGCCTCTTCCCGGGCGAGACCAAGACCTACGTGCTGGAGTTTAAGGATCCAGGACTGGCGGATAGGGTATACTGGACCATAGAGCCTGTTGAGAAGAATGCGAACGACGAATGGGTAGCGTCGGCTACTTCGCTAAAGGATGAAACCACCATCGGCAGCGGCGGCAAACTGACGGTTGCCTCGGACGAAGTGCCGAGGTCTGTAAGAATTAAAGCAGAGTTAATAAGTAATATCAGCATAGTGGGTAGTTTGATTGTTGAAATTAAAGAGCGCGAGGAGAACCTCACCCTCTTTGTAGTAGGCGGTCACACAACCATCGTCCCGAACGGTGAGGCCCATATTAAGGCCCTGGGACCTGATGCTGAAAAGGGGGTAACCTGGGAACTGAAGGTTAAGTCCCCTATTGCCGCGGTAAAGAAAGCGGAGACCAAACTCTACGGTACCGGGACGGACGTGGAATTGCGGGTTGCCTCGGACGAGCAAGACCTGGTGCTGACCATCACCGCAAGCTCTGTGACGACCGGGAAGTCAGATTTTGTGGATATTGCGGTGAAGACGTCGGGCTTGGAGGTTACGGCTAAACCTTCCGAAAAAGCGCCCGATGTGGTTATTGAAAACATGGTTGTAGGCGGGGAACAGTTGTTCGAGGCGAAGCTCGGCAACGATGTATATGCAGCATCCTGGTCCGTAGCGGGCTTCCAGCGGAAGGGCGCCACCTGGGAAGAGATCTCCCTGAGGGTCGATACCACCATAGATACCTTTGGTAAATTGAAGGTTTCCCTGGACGAAATAGCGACGCGCCTGGTCATTACGGCGAAGTTACTGGACTATCCTTCCATAACGGGTTCAGTGCCGATTATCCTGGTCCCTGCCAACAATGAAATGGGGGTTATGCTGGTCGAACTGAGCAATTTAACAGCCCATGAGATTAAAGTCGACGGTTATAAAGTTACCATTACTGGTAGTGGCTCATCAGACCCCAACCCACTGGAGCTAGGGAGAGGACAAACCCTTACTATTCCGCATGGTGTGTCTTTAACCCTTACTGATACTTATCCTAATAACGTGATCAACGGCGATATTATTGTACGGGGAGACCTTATTATTGATAATATGGTGACCGCCGACGGTATGGGGACTATTACCGTTGAAAACGGCGGTTCCTATACAGATAACCATACGGTCGCACTTAGTTTCTTAACAACAGGGAAAACGATCGTCAAAGGCGGCGGTGTATTGAAAGTTGCTAATCATATTTGGGGTGGTACTCCTGCAGCTAACACTATATTCATCGGCACGGAAACCGATACCGAAAGCATCATACGGCTGCCCTTAGACGGCACGGTTTCTATCAAAGGTAGCTATGCCTCGACTCCTGCGGTTGGTTCGACTTATTTTGCCTACGAACTGTCGCATGATCCCGCACTGTTATCGGGACTTATCGTGGTACGTGAAGGAAAAGAGTGGAAGCTTAAGGATAACGAAACAATAGCAATTAAAGAAGGCGCTGTCCTTACGGTGGACAGAAGAGCGACGCTTCGTGCTGCTGGTGTTGCTGCTGGTCCAGGTGCTGGTAATACCATCACTTTGGCTGACGGCGCCTCTATCGTTACGAAAGGTACGGGCAAAGTGTTGGCTGGTGTCCCAACTAGCGCATCAAGCATTCCTATCCTACAGATCGGCAACGGTGACAATACCTTCCTTGCGGTGGTAAAAGACTATGCCAAACCAATCACAATTGATCTTAACATTGCTACGATTACGGTTAACGATAGCGCCTCAGCTACCCTCACCGTAGATGGTTCCGGTCTGTTCCTCGGTACAGACACCAAGGCGCTCAGCCTCCAGGCTCAAGCGCATGCCAGCGGCACTAAAGCAGTCTTCGCCTTCACGGGTTCCGACGCCACTGCCCCTGCAAACCGCAAACCAGTCATCCTGTCCAATGGCGAGGCTGCCATAAGCCTCCGCGGCGATAGTGCTACAGGTGCAACCATAGGAGCAAAACTCGCCGTTGACGCCGTTGGCAGAATAGTTTTTGGTACCGGTATCCACGCTACGGATGGCATCCTGCTCGGCTATGGTACCGGCGGCAAAGGTACACTTGCGTTAACTTTGGGAGCCAAAATTGGTGCGTTCACCGGCCCCGGAGCGACTTCAGATAGTACTTACAAAACGATTGATCCGACAGTTGTACTAGGGGGGGCAACTTTCACTAAGGACGAAAACTATGTCTTGAAAGCCAGTGGTTCATCACTGACGGCCTTTGGTACTATAGATCAGACCCTTACGGCTTCAACTGCTTTGACCCCCTAGTGAGTACCCACGTGCAGCCCGGCGCACCATAGCCGGGCACTGCGGGCGGCGGGAGGGCTAAAACCCCACCGCCTTGCCCGTGCATCTTGGCCGGGTTATGGTAAGCGCCGCCGGTTTTGTAAGACGGAGAGAAGAAACTTACTTTTTTGAAAGAGGCTTTAATGAAAATTGCTACGAATACCAGGGTATTGATACTCGCCTGTTTTGCATTAGCCATAGTACCGGCATTCCGGGTAGGCGCCCAGACGGTTGACCCGAAGATTAGCTTTGAGGATCTGAACCGGCCCGGTTTACGTCCGGCATTTACTTTCCAATCCGGTCTTTCAAAAACCACCATGGGGACTATCAGCACGGATACGGACTGGTTTATGTCGGCCCTGGAATGGAGCCGTATGCAGTCTAAACGGTTTGGCTATGCGGGTATCTACGAAACCATAAAAGACGAAACCGTATCAGGAATACTCAGCGGCGGCTTTGGCGGGAATTTTGGAAAGGTATATTTCGGCATCGGTTATAACGGCAATCCAATAGACGCGGCCATCGCGCTGCGTTTGGATCCCCCGGATGTGCCCTGGGATAATACCCTGAGCGTACTGATTGGCGTCGGGAAGGTGGGGATTAAAGTAGGGTTTTCCGACCTGTATCTGAATCAGGAAGGCGGTGTACAGGAAAGCAGTATGAAACCTTCCTTTGAACTGGGCTTTAATCTGCCCTCCGGTCCTATCCGGATTAAACCGGTAATCCGAGGGGCGGTTGATATCCACAATTACCGCTCGAAGGACGATCATGATTCAATAGTAAAACTTGAGAATTTTATTGAACCCTCAGCGGGAATCACCCTTGGGTTTGATTTCGGCCGTTCGGAAAAAACCCGGATAGGATTTGATATCAATGCGGACGGCGCTCTGCGGTTCTATAACAATGATGATAAAGCCGGCGTTAGGATACTTCAAAACGGAACCCCCGCATACGTGACTTCAACGATAACCGATCTCCGTTTAGGCGGAAGCCCCGCATTCCTCTTCAGCAAAGATTTTAACCCGCGGTTTACCCTTGGCATTAAAGCAAAAGCAGATATCGGCTTTGATTTAATGCGGATACCCCAGGCTGATACAACGGATTATAACCAGCAATATGTCAGCAGCCAGGCAAAACTAGCCATTACCCCCGATATTGGTATAGGCATTAATTTAAACCTGTCCCCGGAGCGCGATGCCCGCCGTCAGGTCCAACATCGTGTTTTGGGTAAAGTTTACGGTTAGTCCTACGGCAAGCCGTTCTATCGTATCTCCCCAGTCGTCTACAACTTCATTGACCAGTATCACCGGAGCCGCAGTGCTGTTCAGGAGGCTTCGTTCCTTCTGCGTCCTGGTTTTCGAATAGGA
>BNUW01000023.1 GCA_025997655.1 Spirochaetia bacterium | reverse complement strand
GCAGGAATTCCGATAAGTAGGCGCCGTCCTGGCCGGTGACACCCGAGATAAGCGCTTTTTTCATGGTAACACCCCATTGTTTTTTTCCGATTCAATAAAAGCCGAATAAGCCTTTTCAATCCCTTCTATAAGGCTTGTTTTTGCTTTCCAGCCCATCGCGTGCAGCCGCGAAACATCAAGCAGTTTTCGCGGCGTTCCATTCGGCTTGGAGGTATCCCATTCGATTGAACAGGTTCTTCCGGGTACATCGGCGTAAACTATTTTTTTGATTATGTCTGCCAATTCCCTAATGCACAGGTCGCTCCCGGTTCCAATATTCAAAAATTCACCGATGTCAGCGGCATTCCTATGCTCCATGAGAAACACTACGGCATCCGCCAAGTCTTCACTATACAAAAATTCCCGGTAGGGCGAACCGTCTCCCCAGAGTATAACGCCATCCTTTCCCGTCATTTTTGCTTCGTGAAATTTGCGTATCATTGCGGGCAGCACATGCCCATTTTCTGTGTCGTAGGTATCTTCCGGTCCGTAGAGGTTTGTGGGCATTACCGAAATATAGTTGGTTCTGTATTGCTTGTTATAATAGGAGCACAGTTTTATTACCGCAATTTTTGCGATCGCGTAGGCATCGTTTGTCGGCTCAAGCGATCCTGTTAACAGATATTCTTCCTTCAGCGGCTGGGGCGCCAGCTTGGGATAAATACAGGATGAACCCAGGTTAAGCAACTTTTTAACCTTATTCTTATATGAAGCGTTTACTACGTTATAACCGATCATCATATTTTGATAAAGGAATTCGGCGGGGTAGGTGGAATTTGCGCCAATGCCTCCCACTTTAGCGGCGGCCAAAAAAACATAATCCGGTTTTGATTTGTTAAAAAAATCATCTACCGCAGACTGATCCGTTAAATCAAGTTCCCTATGTGTTGATGTAATAATATTTTCATACCCTTCGGATTTGAGTTTTCTGAATAAGGCGCTTCCCACAAGACCGCGATGGCCGGCTATGTAAATTTTACCCTGCTTATTCATCATCTCTACACCACATCAATAAAGTTCTGTTCATTCTGATTGAACAACACCAACCCCAGGATAAGCATAACCACAGTGATCCCCAGGCTGGTTAGTATCATTGCGGGCGGAACGGTTCCTGCGCCGAAGAACCAGATGCGGAAAAGTTCGATGGGGGCGCTTACGGGGTTTACAAAATTAACCCAGCTGAAACGTTTCGGGATTTCTGAAAGGGGGTAGACCACCGGGGTTGCGTACATGGCAAGTCCCAGGGCAAAGGTTACCAGTTGTTTCAGGTCCCGGTACTTTGTGGTAAGGGAAGAAATGATGATGCCCATACCCATACCCAGAGCCGCAAGCCAGGCGAATATAAAGGGAAATGCGAGTATCCAGAGTGATCCCTGGATGGGTGCGCCGGAAAAAACATAGTAGGAGTAGAAGATCATCAGCATGGCAAATTGCACGACTATTTTAGTAACGTTGCTGAACACATTGCTGATGGGGACGGTGAGCCGTGGAAAGTATACCTTGCCGAAAATGTTGGCATTGTTTATGAATACATTGGACACATCGGTAAAACAGCCTGAAAAAAAAGTCCAGAGCATGGTGCCGGAATAATAGAAAAGCAGATAGGGTATGCCGTTGGTTCCTATATTGGCGAGGTTTCCAAACACAAAGGTGTACATAATGGTTGAAAACAAGGGCTGGATAATAAGCCAGAGGGGGCCGAGTATGGTCTGCTTGTATTGCAGGACAAAGTCGCGTTTTACAAAGAGGTAGATAAGATCCCGGTAACGGATCACATCCCGGAGCTGCAAGTCCAGGAGTTTCCGTTTTGATTCAATTATAAGGGTCCATGTTTCATCGGTCGTTGTATTTGCCATTATTTAATCCTGGATCTGTTTAATATTCTGTAGAGTGCTAACCAAAGATGTGTTGGAATAAGTTCAGAAAACAAATCTTTGATAGTTATTATACGCTTGTTATAGACCAGTAAATCACGTACCACATAGCAGGCGCCATGGGTACGCAGGGAAAGGTTGATCGGAA
Organism: Spirochaetia bacterium; assembly: GCA_025997655.1. GTDB lineage: Bacteria > Spirochaetota > Spirochaetia > Treponematales > Breznakiellaceae > Termitinema. The sequence continues at coordinate 20,115 of BNUW01000023.1, read as the reverse complement.
TATGTTCACAAATAGATTCTACATAATGATTTTTTGTATTTGGCTGTGTTTTATAGTGTACATCTTTAATATATTGATAACGATAAATACCGATACCGCCAAAGGCCGATAAACATTTTACAAAAGCGGATTTTTTCATCTCCTTTGAAAGGGTATCGCGGTTTTGTTTCATTTCGTCCACCGTGAGTTCCATACAAATAGCAGCATCCCGTGTATAAGGAATATATGCAGAATCATCATAATAACGGCACCGTATTTTCCTGCCAAACGGCGCAATGTATTTTACGCCGTTTGCAAACAAAGCAACCCAGTCATCAGGCGCCGAAGTAACTGCGTCAAGTATGGTATCTTCAGAGAATTCTTCTACATCAATATCAATAACAATGATAAAATCAAAAATATCATCATGATTATGCAGATAATCCATATATATATTTCGAAATTGGCACATTTTTTCAATCCGAACTGCGCTGCTTGCAGGGTTTATCAACTTTGCCGATTTTTTGGGTATGGTATCTTCATATATATCCCTGGAGAGAACTATTACATCAGATGCGGTTTCTACCCATTGTTGTAACACCTTTTTGGTATCGTCAATACTATCATTCTCAACCACTACAACCGTGCTTTTGGAAAAAAAGCTGCGTAACCGCTCGATTTTGGGTATGCTTCTCTCAAGCGGCTCTGCACAGTCACGGGCAAGTGCAACAATTGCCACAGATTTGTCGAAGCTGGTTTGGTTATATATTTTTTTATTTAACATTGGTAATTGCCTATGCGCCTGTTTCATTTTCGCAGGCCTTAGTAATTGTCTCTGTCATACATTGTACAGTCTTTTCCCATGAAAATAATTTGGCGCGTTCAAGCCCTTTCGCGATATACTGTGTCCGTAAGTCTTTGTTGAAATATAAACCTTCAAAAGCCTTAATACACTGTTCTTCGTTGTTATATTCAATGGTGATTGCGGCATCTCCCACAACTTCGGGCAGGGATGAATTGTTTGATGTTATTACCGGTGTTCCTGCCATCATCGCCTCAAGCGGGGGTACTCCGAAGCCCTCGTATTGTGATATGTATGTAAAGAATAATGAATTGCTATAGAAAGCATTTACATCTATATCATCAATATAACCAAGGCGAATAATTTTATCTTTATAATTACCAAAGGTGTTTATTTTTTTCTCAATTTTTTTTAGAAAATCATTCCAATGTCCGCCGCCGAAATAAAAATATAAATTAGTTATATTATGCTTCTTTATGAATTTTATAAAGCATTCAACAGTAAAAACAAGGTTTTTTCGTGGTTCTGCTGTACAGAAAGAAAATATGTATTGTCTGTTTTTTGCAGGAGAAATACCGTATTTTTTCAAAATACTATCAAATTCCATAGCATCAGTAATATGGGTAAAGTTTTGTGAAGACGCATGATGTATCACCGATATTTTTTCGTTATCAATCTGATTTGCGGCATATTTTAAAAAGTCCTGTTTGGTACATTCTGAATTACAAAAATAATAAGTTTTCTTATCTAAACTGTCCATCAATCGTACATTCCATAAAAATCCACCCTGCGCAGGAAAATATTCAGGGAAATTTAAAAGCATAGTATCATGTATGACAATAAATCGTTTTATATGCTGCTTTTGCTTTATTTCTTCGGAAACAGGGTAAGCCGGAGAAAAGAATACGTCTACGGTGTTTAATACAGCGACGCTACTATCATTGGGGAAAAAACAGTTCCGGGTTCGTAATATAAATCTTTTTATAATTTTTAGCATATATAGGGTTTTTAATAATATATTCCTGGTTTCATTTATATTCTTTTTATGCACTGAAATAGTATAGTCGAGGAAAGCTCTGTCCGGCATAGTGATATAAGGAAAATCTGATAATAAATGGCCACGCTTTTTTGCCCGCAGTAATTTGTAAGAATTTCCCTGTGATACATATAAAATTATTGTATATTGTTTGCTTTCCGCCATTGCGCGTAATATATTATAACTGGCAAAATATATTCCGGAACGGGAATCTGTTTTTTTGAAGAAATTCTGTGCGATAGGTGTAGCATCGAATAGTAGTGTGATCTTTTTCATTTAACAAAGTGGTATAAACGATTTCCAAAACTGATAATGATAGTATATATTCCAGTGATGACATCCGAAAGGTAGTAGCCCATTATGTAATTGAAACATATATTCAGGATAATCTTCAAAGGAAAACTGTGCGGCAATGTTATTGGCAGGTATTATCCCAACTACGGCAAGGCGCTTTGCCCAAATAACATCTTCATTATTTTTGTCTGCTTCGGATGGAAAAAATAATTTTGAAAATGTTTTTACCGGCAGCCATGTACATAGTCGCAATAACACATAAAACGGATTCTGCTTTGTTTTTTTTACAATTATATCAAAAATAGAACTCAGGAAATGCGCAAGAAAAATTAAATGTATCCGATAATCACAATACGACTGGAATGTTTGTACCCGACGTAAGGAAAAACCGCCATTTCCAACAGAAAACGGCTGCTGAAAAGCTGGGTTTTCTCCTGTGTCTTGTGCATCAAGCCACGGCGCCCCAATGTAATCATATCTTTGATCGCACCACTGTACTAATTGATCGGAAAAGACATACGCGTCAAGTTGGTAAATGAGCATGTATTCATATCCGGCAAAACGTTCATAATATTGTTTTGACAGCATTAGGGCGTTATATCCATGCGTATTTGTAAAATAAATTTGGGGGAAATATTCCCACAAAACGCATACCCCATATTCACTGCATATTTCATTGTATCCGGAACAATCAAGTTTTTTGTGCGTTATAAAGATAATCGGATATGCCCCGAGTATCTTACAGCATTGTTTTAAGGAAACAAGTTCTGTTTTAGATAATTGAGGTTTATAGATAGGGATAATGATACAGCAGGGTTTCATACAGTAACTTCTATTTCCGCATGATTTTTCTTAATTGATCAAATAATAAATCAAAAGCTTTATAATATTTTGAATTATGTCTTGTTTTAAAATCTTTTATATCCAAAAACATTGAAAATCTATCTTTTTCTAGAAAATGACAATATTCTATAGGAATCTGTACGTTATTTTTAATAAGGGCATTCTTTATTGCTTCAAGATATTTATATTCATTTTTTACGTCTGGTTCAATATGGCATCCTTCTCCCCATTCATTCCAAGCATTAATAAAGACAAATTGTTCTTTTTCAGATAAGTGTTGTACTGTGTAATCGATAATACTAGATAAATAATAGGAAAAAAGTTGTGACATATAAGACGGATTTGAGTATATTGTTATATTATCTTTTTTTCTTGCAGTATTATCCCATGAGGGAAATACACAACGATATACTTTATGATCATAACTTCGGGCAATTGCATTTGCAACAATATCATTATAATCAATTCTTGTATATTGTAAAATTGAATCCTTATAATTATTATAAATATTTTTTGCATTTTTAATGTGCGGAGCAAATTCCATTGCCGCATCAAAATTAATAGCTGAAGGCTTTATATTTGAAGAAGCAAAATGCTCAACTCTGACTAAATAAATATCATCAAATCCATACCTTTTTACTTCGCGTCTCCAAATTTCTGTTGTTCTTTTAATATCGGGAAAAAGTTCTGTTCGATAGATAATAAAAACAGGCTTATTGTCGATTTTAATATATCGGTTATCGATAAAAACATTTTCGCATAAATATTGTATATGTATTAAATCATCTTCTTGTGAATAATCTTGTTTTATAATTATTTCATTATCCATACCATCCCAACGTCGAGTCCAATTTTCATTGGCCCAAATAAATAAGAAAGGAAAATCTGGTTTACCTTCTTGTAACATATTATCTAATGGGGTTTCCAAAAGTCTCTTGCCATTGAACCAATAATGATAAAAAGCGAATCCATAAATACCATACTCCCTAGCCATTGCGGCTTGTCTCACAAGAACTTCCGGATCTCGTAAATTATAGTAGCCAATATTTTTATCAGGAATATGCGGTTGATAATGACCGTCAAATAAGGGTACTGCATTTTTCACATTAGTCCATTCTGTAAATCCTTTACCCCATGCTGCATCATTCTCCGGTATTGAGTGATATTGAGGAAGATATATTGCCAATGGTTTTACAGTAGTTATGGAATCATCCATTTGATACTCATATGAAAAGAAAGATTATGTAGATAATCATCTTCAAAGGGCCAGGGTTTTCCTGCTTTATCGAAGTAATAATATGGATTTATTATCAGATTATAGGCAATCCCACCACCGATACTTAATTGGTTAAGGAGTAAATAATTTGTAGAAACCCCTATTATGAAATTTGCTTTCCAGCTTTTGAAATAGGGATTTTCTGAAGCAGAAGTTTTGACCGCTTTACTGTATATAAAATTATTATCCGGGTTATTTCTGTGGAAAAAGAGGGAAGAGGTACCCTTGGGATAATAAACTTTAAATTCCAGGTACTGGCTGTTCCCACCCCAACCGCTTCCGGCGCCTAACCATTGGCCGCCGTTGGTATACCCTTGCCGTATGGTTCCGTGAAAATATGGCGAAGATGGCCATTGAAACTGAAAATCCTGGGACATTTCCATGGAATTCCATTCAAAAATTATTTCGCCGTATATATCACGAGTTGGCGCAATACCCAGGGTCTTTTTAAGTCCAACGGTATACATCATTGTATGAAATGGATACCGGAGATACCCTTCAATGCTGCCATCGGTCCCTCCGGGTACAAAATCGTCAACTCCTAATTCTCCATACACTTCAAGCCCTGCTTTTGGGAAAAGCCATGACACGCCAAAAGATGCTTTTTGATCTTCAATTGTATTAGTATCACTTGGAATAATAAATTTTAAATTTTCCCATTCCCAATGAACAACGCATACACGATTTGCAAATAATGTTAACCCGCTCAAAACACCCGGCGGTGAATAGGCGAAAGAAAATCCATGAATCATATTGTGGTCATTAGAATCATCATTATCAAAATAATTCGATTCCGACAAATACCCAACCCAAATACGTGCTTCAACATCCCCCCAATACCAATTAACCCTTGGAATAACAATCCGCTGTTTTCGTAAACCAATATCGAATTTGGGATACGTAGGCGCATTATTTGAGTGTAACATCGAATTTAAATACGAAGGCCCAAGCCATATCGCCTGGGTCCCGAATCCCACGGTTAGTGTTTTCCAGGTATAGCGAACTTCACTATCGCCCCAATCATAGGTAAAGAAGGGATCATCCCCAAAACGCTGCGGCGCGTCAACGGTACCCCAGAAATAACCGAAGGTGTCGGCTTTACCCGCATAGGCAGCCTTTTGCATGCCTCCCGGTGTTATATAATCAAATGCCGCATTCTGACTAAACGCCAACTGCGGCTTAAAGGTAAGTTCCACGCCGTAACCCTCAAACCGTATGCCCCCGGTAAGGCTTGTGTTAAAGCCCCTGCCTTGCCACAAAGCCCCGTCATTCTGTCCATAAGGCGCCGCAGTGTTTCCGGACATGAATAGTTCCGGGCCATAGAGCCGCATGGATACGTCACCGAATAGTTTTCGTGTTGTGCCCAGGTTTTGTCCCTGCCAGGGATGCGCTGCATCGGTGGCTATGTCCCAGGCTGAATCGGATAAGGTGCGGTAATTGAGGTAGGGCCGTTCGGTGAGGCCTTGTAAAGCAAGGAAGTCGTAGTACCGTTCGGTGTCGGATACGAGGGCTTCCTGGGCGGGAATATTTATTATACAAATGCTAAGCAATAGAACTAAAATGCTAACTTTAACAGTATTCATACATTATTCCTTTATTATTGAATCCGCTATCTTAACCATACAGTCTTTTCTACAGAATGCAATACCGTATTTAAGAATATGCTGATACCCCTCTTGTTCGAGTTCTTTTATGTACTTTTTATTTTCAATTTGTTGTAATGCCGCATCGCATTTTGCGGATAATTCCTGCATATTTTGAGCAACTTTTAGCTCAAAAACAACCGCTTTTCCTTTAGCGCTTACGTTTTTCATAAAAATATCGCTTCGTCCATTTCCTGATTCACGGTTTGATTTTACTAAATACCGTTTTGCCTTTGAAAGTATACCTGTTAAAAATCCGTGATAAAAGTTTTCCTGGTTGTCATAAAAACTTATAGAGTCAATAAGTAATTCAGAAAGCTCGTCTTCAAAGGTTTGCGCATCCCCATCCAGCACCGCCGTGTATAAACGCGATAAATCGCACTGTTCAATGGTTTCTTTAAACCATTCCTGAATTTTATTGCGAAATATACACAACAATTCTATATTTGGAATTGTTAACTCTAAAACGATGTTGTTTTCGGTATCTGCATATTCTCCTATCTTTTTCAAGTAGCCGGTAAAGAATAAAAAGTTCCATATATTGTCGATATTTTTTTCTATTTCATCATAGGTTATGTCTTCATGGATTATTTTCTTGATTGTGCCGCCTGCAATCAATGTGTCCAGGTCTGCCTTTGCGTCATCATCAGCTTTATCAATAAGTGTGCGCACAATACTGTTGGAACTGGTGTTTGCCCAGTACGGCTGCGGCAGACTATGTATGTCAGCGCACAGGTCTTTGACAATTTTTATGCTGCTCCATGGATTATATACCTCTGTATTGCCAAATAAATAACCATCATACCATTCTTTTACCATACCGGCACAGGAATTAAGCGAATAGTAAGCAAGCATATTGTTGATTTCTTCCTGCGTAAACCCAAAATATTCGGTATAGTTCTTACCGGTAATTGAATTCACATCAAGATTATTCAATCCGGTAAAGATACTCTCCTTTGAAATGCGTAAACATCCGGTAATAGCCGCAAATCTCAAAAAGAGATTATCCTTTAGCGCTGCTCCCAGCAATGAGCGAATAAAATCGGCCATCTCCGTGTAGTAGCCATTCGACCACGAGGATTCAAGCGGCACATCGTATTCATCAAGAAGAACAATCGCTTTTTTCCCATGATGAATAAACAAACATTCCGAAAGAAACTTGAGTGCTTTATCGTAGTCACTACGCTCTCCATGTCCCTGCATAATGCGCTCGTATTGCACCTTTTTAGTTGAGAGCCGTTCATCTTGCAATACATAGCTATGCCGTCCGAATTCATCAATGATGCTATCCTTGAGTACAGAATATGCCGCTTCAAAAGACTGCCGACGGGCATCCTTAAACGTCAAAAATATCACCGGATATTGAGCAATATGGGATGTATACTGAACACCTGCGAGCATAATTTTTAGTCCGCGAAACAATGCGGCGGTATCTTTGCCGGTAGTTTCGCCCGTATCTTCAAAAAAACACTGGAGCATACGCATATTGAGCGTTTTACCAAAACGCCGCGGACGGGTAAATAAATTCACTGCCGCTTGTTTGTCGAGGATGTCTCTTATAAGCAACGTTTTATCAACATAGAAATAATTTTCTTCTATGATTGTGTCAAAAAAACTAATGCCAATAGGGAGCGGTTTCATTTGATTCCTCTTGAATACAGAACCTTACCTGCACGTTGTATATATTCAAGTAACTCATCATTGCGTATGTGTTGAAAGAGCATCATATCTATCTTATAAGGGAGCAATAGATCATCCAGCTCATTCTCAATTTTGCCTTTAACGGTTAAATCCAGTTTTTCGCCTTTTAAGGCAATATCAATATCAGAATATGGTTTATTGTTTCCTTTTGCACGGGAACCAAACAAGACTGCCTGTTCAATTTCAGAATAATGGGTAAAAACAGTTACTATTTTTTGCAGTTCCGTCTCCTGAAGGCCATATGGTAACGGCTTGAGCTTAGGCAGTTTAGCTCGCATGGATATTTTAAAGGCCTGAAAAACCGGAAAGTAATCGGCAATGATTTTTTTTACAATAGTTTGTGCGATCACATTGTTATAGGTATGAGATGTTTCATTACGGCTTTGTATCATATCCATCCAAATGGCGCCGTCAGAAATGAGGTTAAGGTCGAGCGCTTCTCTTGTTGCGTCCCGTGAACCGCCAATGGAATTATTTCCCTGATATTCCGCATAATCTTTCATCACTTTCCAGGCAAGTTCATGGGTGTATTCAAAACGCTGCACCAGACCTTCCTCTATGATTTCCGCCGCAGTTGATTTTGTATTTTCACTGTTCTGTATTATGTATTGTACTGCTTCTTCGAGCTTTTCAAAAGCTTTTGTATAATTGGAAAACCGCTGCTGCCATCGAATGTCGTTTTCATTGTTCATTGTTTCACTCTTTTGGTAACAATACTGTATCTAACATCCCACTATAGTAATATCTTCTTCCGCCAGCCATTGAATTTTTTCTTCCCAGCTTTTTTCTATACTCTCAGGGCGCCTGTCAAAAATCACTAAATATGCGGGGGCATTTTTATCAACCGTATCCCGGTATCGTACAATTTGTTTCAAGCCTTCTTTTTTTACTTCATTAAGTGTATCATAATAATGTATAAGTTTAACTTCTATAATATATGTTTTAGCATTATAGTGAACGGCTAAATCCATTCTTCCGCGTCCTGCCGCATATTCCCGGTCAATCTCTCCGCCTCCGTTCAGGACTCTCTGCAAAAAAGCCATTAATAAAAGATGGGGAAACGCTTCATGATAATTTGATTGAGCTTCCCACACTGCTGAATGTTTTCGCCAGAATTTCTGAAACTCTTTTAAAAGAGTATCCATATCCAGGGAACCATCAGGGGTTTTCCACTGCCATTCAGGCTTCTGAATTGCGGCTTGGGTACTAAAGGTCATTTGCCGGGCTATTATTTCCCGGTAAATAGGATTGCTGATACAGGGGGTCCCTTCTTCCAGGGTAACAAGCCCCAAATCGCTGCATATCCTGTACTCATCACTTTCCAGCAATCCTGGATTTGGCTCCCCGGTTATCAAAGCTTCCATTACTTTCCGTACTTCCTGTATTTCCAGCCTCGCGGCAAGGGCGTCCAGATGGGTCTCCCGGGCTAAAACCATCTGTTGCCGTGCTTCCTCTGTGTGCGCAATGGTTACGGTATCGTAACAATCTTCTTTGAGCACCCGCATGGTTGCCCGCTGAAAAAGTGAATTCACTATCCACGGCTGTCCGCGGGATTGATCCCAGATATAGTCAAGGGCTTCACCGGTTATCTCTTGACCGGTTTCAACGGTACGCTGGGCAAAAAGGTTTTTAACATCCTCTTTAGAAAAATTAGATAAGGACGCAGAATCTGATTTTATATTGAAGGGAGAGCCGGGATTAAGGGCAATACCATCTTTTGCAGCGGTAACGTAATCTTTCAAGTCCCTCACGCCAACTAATGCAACGGATGTGGGGAACATACCTATACCACGATTTGCAAATCCGCTTCGCAATTGCCGTAAAAAGCTGATTAACGCTTCACCTTCCAATACATCAACTTCGTCAAAAAGTACAACCAGGAGCTTTGGCGCAACAAGCTTTGCCCAATTGCTTAATATATCATAAAGTTGTGATTGGGGATTTCCTGTTTCACTAACAGGAACAGGTAAATTGTTTTTTTGGACAGCACCGGTGATTGCGTCACAGATAGCCGGTATCGCCCGTTTTGAATCAGAAACTCCCTGACAGGTCTCAATGCTCACATAACAGGCAGCAGCTTCTTTCCCGGCATTTATCTGCCGCATCCAGTTTTGTAAAAAGGTTGTTTTCCCGGTCTGCCGGGGAGCATGGAGTACCCAATAAAGATTGTCGCTTATATACCGGTGTAGCTGCGCCCCGACAAGGCGTTCCTCCGGAGGCAGCATATAATGATCCCATGGATTACAGGGGCCGGTGGTATTGAAAAAACGAACGGGACGTTTATTCATAAACTTTTTTCAACATTTCCTTTTTATTGTTACTTTAAACTGATTTTCTTCAATTTTATTTTCCATAATTATATCGGGGTACAACGCATATGATCTGCTTATCCCGGTGCCCAGACCTTTATAAGGCAGGATATACTGTGCGATGGAAAGCAAAATTGGATTACGGATTACGGAAAGTCCGTTTTTTGCATTTTCTATGGTAAGCGAATTGGGCAATTTTCCCGGACTGATAATTTCGACCCGGTCTGAAAAAATAAAAACTTTTACGGTTGAAGAAATAAAATAATCCCTGTGTACCAGGGCATTTACAATTAATTCTTCAAAAACTTCATAGGGTATTTCCCATTTTGTCTGGCTGTTAAACCCGGTCGTTTCAGGGACTTTTTTCATATTTCTATTGATAAAATCCATGGTACGCTGAAAAACTTCCGACATAGCGCCTTCAAGAATGCCTTCATTATCGGTAAAAGTATTTTCAATTTTTGGGCCGTCAATTGAAACACACTGTATGGAAAATTGCGGGCGTTGAAGATGGCGTTTATTTGAGAAAAGTAAAAGACCGGTTAACGTTAGAAGCCCGTTTTTTGATAAATCTAAATTTTCCACAATTCTTTCTTTTTCAACTTGTAACTCGTCAATTGTTTTTTTATATTTCCGCAGAACAAACGCATTAAATTGTTCAGAATTAATGTCATCTATTGAACTTCCCTGTATTAATAATTCGTCAGCAAACAGCGATCCGCCGCTGCGCAATAACCGGGCCAGTTCGTCATTTGAAGTAACTTTCCTTTTATCAGAACCATTCTTTAAATAAATAGTACCATTCGCATCTTTATACGGCTTCCCCGTGCCTTCTTCTACCGATACAACAACAATATTATTACCTTGAGCAGATACTGTTTCGGTGGTAATAAAAACAGGCGGATAAACTTTCTGGGACGCCGTATTTACTAATTGCTGATTTAAGTGTTGTATTTCTGTAAACGAAAGCCCGTTTAATTCGCCTGTTTTGTCATTTACCCCAAATATGATTATGCCGCCCTGTGAATTTGAAAAAGCGATTAGCTCGTGGGCAAGGCTGTCAAGATGGGGCAGTCGTTCTTTAAATTGAACCTTGCTTGATTCTCCGCCTTGAATTATAGATAATAATTCTTTTTCGTTCAAGGTTTTACATTTCCTTTTTGCGTTTCTTCATCCAGTATTTTAAGCAGTTGTTCCATAGGGCATCAAGTGTCATACAACGTTTCCATTCTCAATAGTTATTTTCCGTTCGCATCGCGCTACGGTACTTAACCGGTGGGCAACCACGATAAGCGTCTTATCGGAACTTAAACTATAAATTTCATCCATTATTTTACTTTCCGTATCGTTGTCAAGGGCGGATGTTGCTTCATCAAGTACTAATATTTCCGGATCATCATAAAAAGCACGGGCAATGCCTATTCGCTGCTTTTGGCCGCCGCTTAATTGTATGCCGCCTTCACCAACGATGGTGTTTATTCCGTCTTTTTGACGGAGAAAATCCCATACATTGGCCATCTTCAATACCCGTATTATCCGTTCTTCACTAAATTCCGAACCAAAGGCTACATTATCAGCCACCGTACCGTCAAAAAGGTAGATGTCCTGTGGTATATACCCAATTTTTCTTCTCCATGAACGTATATTTTCATTAGTAATTGCGGTCCCATCACTATACATAGTCCCCGATGTGGGCTTATTAATTCCTATTATCAAATCAACTAATGTCGATTTTCCCCCTCCGCTGGAACCGACAATTGCTACCTTTTCGCCCTTAGTAATGGTGAGGGAAACAGTATTCAGGACATTTTTCCCTTTAGCATATTCAAATGATAAATTTTCAATCCGTATCTCTTTTTCAAACGCTATAGACGCTTCCCCCTCATGAACCATTTCCTGATTACTGTTTTCATAGACCAGGTCAAGGGAGTGTTGGAAAAAAATAATCTGATTTACATTCTGCAGTATTTTATTTATTCCCGGCAAAATCCGGTAAAGTGCAAGGGCATACATAGCAATAGTTGGAATGACATTATTTGGCGACTTATAAAACCATATAATAAATATAACCGCCGCAACAAGAAGTGCAAATCCCAAACTTTCCAAAATGTTTTTTGGCATTGCGCTTATGGTGTTACTTATTATTTGCGCCCGTGAGGAAACCCGTGCGGATGCATCAAAGGCCGTACATAAATATTCCTCATTTCCCTTTAGTTTTACCAATTTATAATTTCCATGGGTCTCCGCGACTATACGATTTAACTTCATTGACACATCGCTTCTTTTTTTCCCCTGTTCCTTGACATATTTTAAAAGAACCTGTAATACGAATAATAAAATTAGTATTAATATTCCGGTAAATATCAGTGTCATCTGCCAATTCATGACAACCATAACAGTATAAATCAATAGTACCGTAAAAAGCTCAGAACACATGAGCATAAAATTTTGTATTACAACACTCGTATCATTTGATGCAACGAGGGTGAGGTGCATTATATCGGATGAATTTTTCTGTGCGAATAATTTATACGGAAGGGAAATATAGAGTTGAAAGAGTTTATCGGCAAAATAACGAAACATTCCGAGGGAGAATTTATTTATTGTATAGTTATAAAAAAAGTTAAAACAAGACCGGAATATATAAAAAACTATAATAGCAATACCAAAGGCAACAATAAAGCTATTTACCGATGCGGGATGGAAAAAATCAAATACCGTTTTGTATATACCGGAATTAACTAATCCGGGGTTTGAGGCTATGGAAATAAACGGCATGATTACCGATACCCCCAGGGTTTCAACAATTGATAATAAAATTGTCAGTATAAGAACAGCTAAAAGATACAGCTTTTGTTTTTTTGTAAGAAGATAATTTAATTTTCTTGCCGTCGATGTCAGGAAGTCTATTTTCAATTCAGGGCGCCTTATACGTTTTAAACCATTGCGCGAAGGCCGTAAGCCCCCCGGCAATGTCCGTATGAGGCGTCCATCCCAGATCCCGCCGGGTGTCTTCTATGTCCGCTTCGGTACTCAGCACGTCCCCTTCCTGCATGGGAAGGTAACGCTTCACCGCTTTTTTTCCCAGGGCGTTTTCCAGGGTTTCAATGAAAAGCCCCAGTTCCACAGAATGGTTGTTTCCCAGGTTGTAGATCCGGCAGGGCACCGGAGCGGGGGAGGGGATATGCCCGACGGCTTTAATGACCCCCTCAACGATGTCATCAATATACGTAAAGTCCCGCCGCATTTCTCCGTTATTGTAGACATCTATGGGTTCACCGTTACTGATGGCCAGGGAAAACTTGTAGTAGGCCATGTCGGGGCGGCCCCAGGGACCGTAGACGGTGAAAAAACGGAGGCCCGTCATCGGGAGGTGAAACAGATGGGCGTAGGTATGGGCCATGAGTTCATTGGAGCGTTTGGTGGCGGCATAGAGGCTTACGGGGTGGTCCACCCGGTCATGCACGGAAAAGGGCTGCCTGGCGTTCATACCGTACACGGAGGAACTGGAGGCGTATACCAGTGGTACCATAAGGGAACGGCATATCTCAAGGATGCTGAGAAATCCGCTGATATTGGAACTGATATAGGCTTCAGGGTTTTGCAGACTGTAACGAACCCCGGCTTGGGCGGCAAGGTGGATGATCCGGTCAATGGCGCCATGCTCGCGGATAAAATTATTGACCGCATTACTGAGCCGGTCCTTTTCTTCGAGCCGAAACTGCACGAATTGGAATTGCGGGAAAACGCCGCTTGCTGCGGGTTCATCATATCGCAGGGAATCTGTTTTTATTCCCAGCTCTTTTAAACGGTCATGTTTGAGGGAAACTGCATAGTAATCGTTTACCGAGTCAATGCCAAGGATGCGGTGGCCCTGTTCAAGCAGTTTTTTTGTTACATGGAATCCGATAAAACCGGCGGAACCGGTAACGATGCAATTCATTTTGTAAGGGCTTTCCCTATCCCGAAGTACCGCAGCCCCGCCGATTCAACTTCTTCCTGTTTATACACGTTCCGCAGATCAAAGAAATAGGGGAGGGTGAGCAGTTCCTTTACCCGCCGGAGGTCCAGGTTCCGGAATTGGTTCCATTCCGTAAGCAACACCAGGGCGCTTGCATCACTAAGGGCATCGTACTCGTCCTCCGCAAAATAGACGGCATCCTTGATTGATGCAAGGCGCCAGGCAGCTTCTTTCATCGCGGCGGGGTCCCATACCCTCAGCCGGGCGCCTTTTTTAACCAGGCCTTCACCAATAGTGAGGGCAGGGGACTCCCGCATATCATCCGTGTTGGGCTTGAAGGCAAGGCCCAGGATAGCCAGGGTTTTTCCCGATAAGGAGCCGGGGCCGCCCAGGCTGGTTTCAATTTTATCTATCATCCGAAGTTTCTGGCGTTCATTCACCATAATCGTGGTTTCCACCAGGGAAAGGGGTTCCCCGCAATCCCGGCCTATCCGTGCCAGCGCCTGGGTGTCCTTGGGGAAACAGGAGCCGCCGTATCCGGGACCGGGGTGCAGAAATTTTGCGCCTATCCTGCCGTCACGGCCCATGGCCTTGGCAACATCCTGGACATTGGCGCCCGCCGCTTCGCAGAGGTTGGCTATCTCGTTAATAAAGGTAATCTTCACCGCAAGGAATGCGTTGGAGGCATACTTTATCATCTCCGCCGATTCCAGATTGGTTTCTATGTACGGCGTTTCATTCAGATATAGTGCGCGGTACACTTCCTTCATGACCTTCCGGGCGCGCTCGCTTTCTGCGCCGATGACGACCCTGTCCGGGTGGGTAAAATCCTGCACCGCCGAGCCTTCCCGCAAAAATTCGGGGTTGGAAACCACATCAAAGGGAATATCCGCGCCCCGTTTTCCAAGCTCCTCCCCAATCCATTTGGTTACCAGCCGACCGGTTCCCACCGGAACGGTACTTTTGTCAACAATCACCGTATAGGATTCCATGGCCCGCCCGATTTCCCGGGCAACACCCTCCACATAACGCAGGTCGGCGCTTCCGTCTTCCGCCGGGGGGGGTGCCGACGGCGATAAATACCACACTGTTTGACGTAACGGCCGCGGCAAGGTCCGTGGTAAACCGCAGCCTTCCCGCACGGATAGTGCGCTCAACGATGGTGTCGAGCCCCGGTTCATAGATGGGGATGATCCCTTTTTTCAGGGATTCTATCTTGGCGGCATTATTGTCAACACAGGTTACCTGGTTGCCAAAGTCCGCGAGGCAGGCCCCGGAAACGGAGCCCACATAACCGGCGCCGATTACCGCAATGTTTATCATAGTTTACCCAAACTCCTTATATAGGGCTCAAGCACCGTAACGAATTTCGCCATCTCCTCATCAGTCGTTGTATGTGCCATTATTTAATTCTTCAAAAAGTCTATTTTCAATTCAGGGCGCCGATTACCGCAAGGCTTATCACAGTTTTAGTCTTTTATAAAACAGCTTTAGTTTTTCTGTCAATTTTTCGTTGTCCTCTCTATTCCGAACCGCCAGCCGTATGAAAGATGTGTCCGGAATACCCTTTTTGCCGGTAAGATCCTTAATAAGAATATTATTGTATTCAAGGAGATATTCCGTTAATTCACGGGCAGTCCCGGTTCCTTTTAACCGGCAGAACAGGTAATTTGCCTCTGAAGGATATACGGTTACTAATCCTGTTTTTTCCAATTCGTCCTTAAACCGTTCGCGTTCCTTTATCAGCTCTGCGCAGGAAAACCGGTAATCCTTGATATACTTGCCGATGATCTGCAGGAAGTACTCTCCGAAGGAATTAATATTCCAGATTGAAATATGAGCGCGAATTTCCTTAATCAGTTCCCGGTCACCTGAGGCGAGGAGGCCCAGGCGTATACCGGGGATGCCGAAACTTTTACTCAGGCTGCGGATGATTATCAAATTGGGGTACTTGGTCAGTACGTCCTGCGTTAAAAGGGTTTGCTCCCCTTCATAGGCACAAAAATCAATAAAGGACTCATCCAGGATGAGTTTTTTATGCTGCGCCACTGTGGTATCCAGGAACTCAAGGATGTCCCCGGCGGGAATGCAGTTTCCCGTGGGGTTATCAGGGTTTATTAACAGGAGTGTATCGCAAAGGGCCGTCATGTATGAAAGATCCTGTTTAGTATAGGTAAATCCCTTGGGCGTCAGGGGTACAATAGTGCAACCGATAAAACTTTCCGGGTACTCATTAAAGGTTGGATAAATTATACCGATGGTCCCCCGGAGTACCGCTGCTAACGCGCGGATTAATTCTGCGGCGCCGTTTCCCACAAGGATATTCGACTCATCCACATTGAACAGCTTCGCTCCCAGCATATTCTGGATGTTCAGACCTGAGGGGTAGGCGGCGATGAGGTCCGTAAAATAGGCCTTCATCTCGTTGTGCATCTGCCGGGTTGGGAAGTAGGGGTTAACCAGATAACAGAAATCCAGTAAATTCGGGTAACGCCAGTAGCCGCCATAACTTTTTTGGATACGATCGAGCCGTTCAGACGCAGTAGTGCTGAAGATGATTTCAGCGATATTCTTGTCCTGGATATCATCAATTTCGTACCATTTCTGTCCGGTCAGAATAAAGGCCTTGAGTTCGTGCCGATCAAGGGTGGTGATTACCCGCAGGACCTGCTCATAATACTCATTGTTTCCCATGGCCTGGGAATAGGCTTCCAGGAAGGGTACGTAGGTGTTTCGCAGAAATTCCTTCGAGAATTTATAGATATTTACCGTTTTAAAATAAGTTTCCTTTTCATCGTAATTAAAGACTTTTTTGGGAATAAAATTGGCGATCACATTATCCGCCGCAAGCTGAACCACCGTGCCATCCATCCATGATTCGTACTGCGCCACCGCAGCAATGGTGGGAGAGGGGTTTTTAAGCATATCCGTGATGAGTACATCATCAAAGATAAGATCGCTTTCCAGAAGCATGGTATCGTCCTGTAAAAGATAATCCTTTGCAAGGTACAGGGAATAGATATTGTTCGTTTTACGGTAAATATCGTTTGACACATATTCTATGACAATGTTTTTATACTTATTTCCTAAAAAAGCAGTAACATTGTCCTTTTTATATCCTACAACCATAATACATTTACGGATTCCCCCGCTATCAAGAGCGTCCAGGGCTCTTTCTATGAGGGTCTTGCCGTTAATGGACAGCATACATTTGGTATTATCCTTAGTATACTTTCCAAGTCTGTTGCCCATTCCCGCAGCGAGAATAACTGCCTGCATTAGTATTATACTCCTCAGTATTACTGTAAATCAGCAATAAGCCGATTCGCCCGTGCCCTAACACTCCCGTTGTAACGGCCTTCGGTGATACGCAGTATGGTTTTCAGGACGAGGGGGTCCATCTGACCGTTATTTTTATTCGCCAGGCTGTCAAAGGCTTCCAACGCGGCATAGGCCATACGATTATCCGGGAGCAGCATGTCAAAGCGGTTCACCACCTGCGAAATGGCCCTCCCTGCTTTATTGGTAATACCGATTTTTGTCAGGGATTGGATCGCTTCGGTAATTACCATCGGTTCATAGTCCGCCAGTATGAGCTTTATCAGGGTGTTACCAGCCTCCGGGGTACCCATTTCCCCCAGGACAATCGCCGCCTGGGTCCGGACATCGGGATAGTTGGCCAGTCTTCCGTTTTCCCGTGTCTGATTAATAACCCCTTCCAGGGCAAGCTTGTCCAGGGCGGACTGAATTTCCGTACCCCTATCGCCCTTACTAATTGCTCTTCTGACATATTCCAGGGATTCCAATTTCTTGTTTCTTTCCACTTCCCGGCTCTGTTCCTGAATATAGAAACTTTCTATGGTGAGAAGTGGAAAGTCCTCTTCGACTACTATTTCCTGTGCAGAAACCGGTGATGCGGCAAGAAAACCCGCGAAGGCCGTTAAAAGTACAAAAATTACCTTTTTCGTTTTGTCCCCCCTACGAGGCATGGTATAAGTGCCTCGCCGTGCTTCCCCGCTAATATCCCCGGTCATGCCTAAATAAACAGTTTTCATATTTTTATGTTCTCGAAGAAACGTTCCATGCCCAAAAAGATTTCAGGCCTTGGGATGTTCCCGGTTTTGCTCCATTCCCGGAGGTCCCAGCCGAAACTGAACCGAAAATAGAGGCTGCGCCAGGAGAGGGAATAGATGTATAATTCAACGCCGGCGGCAGCAAGAAGATTTTTAAAGCCGTAGTTTTCTGTACCGCTCTTATCCGTTCCATCCATGAGGGCCAGATCAACAAAGGGGGAGATATGAAATTCTAGATTGAAGGGCTTGTAATAACGGCTGTTGAACCATGTGGAGGGGGTAAAAAGGGGTAACCCAAGGGGTAATTCCAGGTTAAGGGAAAATAGCTGTTTGGCCCGTAGTTCATCATCCGGTACCCCCCGCAGATACTCCCCGGCAGAAACCCCCCAATATTTTACCGGGGTAGTGGTGAAGTTGAAAAGCTGCGTATATTTAAGGCGGCCGTATATGCCGAGGAAATGAAGCGGAAGAAAATGGCCGGTGACCGTAGGGCTAAAAGAAATTTCCCAATGCTCTTTACCGGCCCCGTATCCCTTCGGGTCCCTGGACCACAGGTTATAATTAATGGAATTACTTAAGGAAACATTCAGGCCTCTGCGGAAATTTCCTATCCAGTCTATTTCACCGAATCCAATCCGGTGACTGAAACCGGTGACCGGTCCCCATCGGTAGTCACCAATATCACCCCCGGGACGATACTTGAAGTTTTCCGAAAGACCCGCATTATAGATTAATTCTCCAAAATTACCGACCTCAATTCCAAGGGGTATATTCCATCCGGCGTAAAGCACCGTGTTCATATACCACTTATTATCAAAGAAGTTCTCACCCGTTTCGTCTTTTTCCATATCACTGTTTTCTTCGTTGACGATAAGGGACTGGTCAAACCCGACCGTAAAGGTGGTTTTCTTCCAGGGAAGTTCCACGCTCAGGCCGGTGACGTTTGTATACTGAAGGGGATCATCAGATTTCACAGGAAAATTAAATTTATTATCAAAATTGAAATTCCAGTACTTTCCCAGGAAGATAAAAGGTATATCCGCGTCAATATCCACGGGAACAAAAATCTCGCCCGTGGCGCTTATACGTCCAAAGCCCGCGCTCACCCGCAGGGGCGCCATGGTTCCCAGGAAATTATAGTCCCGGGCTTTCAGGATAAGGCTAAACCCGCTGCTTTCGCCGCTTCCTGCGGTGAACTTCGGCTCCGGGAAGGCGATGATATTCCAGGAATCCTCCGTATGAACCAGGATGTCCACCGGAACCAGGCCGTCTTCCCCGGCTTCACCAATAGTATAGTCAATCCGGGTTTCCTCATCCTTCAATACCCGTTCATTACGCAAGTCCTGGGTCTTGCGGTTAACCAGGGCTTCCAGGGCGGGTTTCCCGGTAATCCGCTGGCCCTCTTTCAAATCCAGAACATGCAAAAGGGCAAATTTGCGGGTCCGTCCGATAATTTCACAATCAATGGCCCTGATATAATAAACGATGCTGCTTTCATCCACCGGCTCCGATGTTTGACTGAAAACAGCCATGTTGATAGTCCAAAATACGGTAACAAGCAACAAGGCCGGTTTTTTTGTCATCCCGTTTATTTTCCCGTAATTATGCGTTCAAGCAGCCCCGGCTCTATGGAAGCCGCCGATACTAATTCCGCCCCGTTACCGGCGGGAACCACAAAGGTAAGTGTACCGGCTTTCTTTTTCTTATCACCCGCAAGGGCCTGCATGAAGAGCGCCGTGTCCACCAGCGCCGGATGGGGAGCGGCGGTTTCATACCCTAAACGCTTGATGAGGCCGGTAATTTCCCGGGCCCGGCTTTCGGGGGTAATCCCCAGGGCAAGCCCCAGTTCAGAGGCACGGACCATACCCCAGGCCACCGCCTCACCGTGGGTGAGTGTTCCCAGCCCCGCCGCCGATTCAAGGGCATGGCCGAAGGTATGCCCCAGGTTGAGCAGCGCCCGTTTAGACCCGGGGCCGTGGTTTGAGGTTTCCCGGGGGTCAGCCTCAACGATCCGGCCCTTGACCAGGACCGCCCGTTCAATAAGTTCCGCAAGGAGGGCAGGGTAGGCGCCGACAGCAATACGGCGGTTCCCGAAAACATCCCGCATAAAAGGCTCCAGGGCCTGTACCTTCTCCAGGGTTTCCCGGCTATCCAGTACCGCGGTCTTGACAAGTTCCGCCATGCCGGACTTCCATTCG
>BNUW01000022.1 GCA_025997655.1 Spirochaetia bacterium | reverse complement strand
ATTTTGCCTTGGTATTCCGTTCCGATTTAACTTCAATAGGAACAATGTCCAGTTTTTGCTGGATGATAAAATCAACTTCAGCAGTGTTATTGGAGCGCCAGAAAAAGGGCGTTTCATTATACAGGTTGACCAACTCGGTAAGCACATAATTTTCCGTCAGGGCGCCCTTGAATTCCTTGTAAATATCGATCTGCTCAAGGATGGCTTCTGCGGGAAGGGCAGCCATGGTTCTCAGCAATCCCGTATCGGCCATGTAGAGCTTGAAGAAACTCCGGTCCGCGTAAGATGACAGGGGCATAAATGGCTTTTCAACCTTGGCAACCCGGTACACAAGGCCCGCGCCAAGAAGCCATTCCAGGGCATCCTCCAAATCCTTCGCCCGCCGTCCCTTCTGAGCCTGACCGAAAATAAATTTACTGTTTTCCTTTGCCAACTGGGCCGGAATAGAATGCCATATCGCCTCCAGCCTGGGGAACTCTCCGGCCGGAGCGTGTTTGGCAAAATCCAGTTCGTAGCTGTCCAGTATCTTTCGGTGGACGGCCTCAAGCTTTTCTATATCGCGGCTGACAATCCAGTTTGCTACCGCCTCGGGCATACCGCCGGTTATATAGTAGGTCCGTACATACCGTTCCAGTTTGCCGGCAAACAGTTCCGGTACCGGCGCCGTTGCGGGAACCTGTGCAAGAAGCTCACAAAGCAGGGCCTCTCCGTTGGCAAGGAGAAATTCATAAAAGCTCAGGGGGCGAAGGGTTAGAAAATCTACTTTGCCCACGGGAAATGCCAGCGGCCCTGATAGAGCCAGCCCTAAAAGGGAACCTGCGCAGACGATGTGATATTCCGGGGCATCTTCGCAAAAATATTTCAGGGAACTCAGCGCCCGGCCGCAGAATTGAATTTCGTCAAAGATGAGCAGGGTTTTTCCGGGCTCAATGGTTTTTTGCCGGTAAACCCCCAGTTCCGTGATGATACGGCGCACATCCAGGTCCCCTGAAAACCGTGCGTGCAGGGGTTCATTACCCTCAAAGTTAAAATACGCCGTATCATTGTAGTATTTTTCGCCGAATTCCTTGAGGAGCCATGTTTTGCCGCATTGCCTGACCCCCTTGAGGATGAGGGGTTTTTTGCCGGGATTATCCTTCCAGGCGGCAAGCTGCCCGGTTAACCTACGCTCCATAGGCTCATTATATCGAATGCTATGCCTTTTGTCAAATGTTTACGTTTTTTCATATGTACTTTGCATATGTTTACTACATTATTCCTATGAATATTGCGATCATTCACTGCATTTTTCATAGGAATAATATGCCTACAAAGGAGAATTTACTCCTCCGCCAACACGATGATCTTCCCCGCTGCAAAGGTCCGCCGCACATCAATGAGCCGCTGGTTGGAGGAGCCACGGAAACGCAGGTCGATGTTGCGCAGGTCCCGGATAAAGGGGCCGTCCACCAGGATATCGCTGGCCATGATGAGCCGCCGCCAGTCCGGCTTATTAGCGAGCCAGAGGGCTTCAAAGGTATAGCCCGTGTAGGTCATCACCGAAAGACCCAGGGCGTGGACTTCCTCCGCCAGGGTGGCGCAGGCCCGGGCCTGGGTAAAGGGGTCGCCGCCGGACAGGGTGATGCCATCCAATAGTGGATTGTCCCCGATGGCGTCCAGGATTTCGTCCACCGTAATACGGCGGCCGCCCTCAAAGGTTTGCAGGTAGGCGTTATGGCAGCCGGGGCAGCTAAGGTTACAGCCCTGGACGAACACGGTGTAACGGAAACCCGGGCCGTCTACGATAGACTCCGGTTCTATGCCGCCTATGGTGAGTACGATCGATAGGTCGTCAGTGACTCTTTGGCCGCTGATGACCGGCAGGTCGTATATTTCGTTAAGAAGCTGCGGGATGGTCGACATGGTAATGCTTTATCCTATCTTTTTCTTCCGCCCGTTTGGCGTTGTTAAACCGGTCCAGGGTCCCCACTAAATACCCGGTGATCCGCCTGATCCGCTCAAAGGGGATATCTCCCTCGACACGGCCACACTTGGGGCAGGTCTGACCGATGATGCCCCGGAAGCCGCAGACCGGGTCCCGGTCCAGGGGGTGGTTCAGGCTGCCGTAACCGATGCCCGCTTCCTTCATCGCCCGGACTATCTTCTCAAAGGCCTCGGGGTTCTTGGAGGCGTCTCCGTCCAGTTCGATGTAGCTGATGTGTCCGGCATTAGTCAGGGCGTGGTAGGGGGCTTCAACCGCTATCTTTTTCAGGGCGGCAATGGGGTAGTACACCGGCACATGGAAGCTGTTGGTGTAGTAGTCCCGGTCGGTGACCCCGGGGATGCTGCCGAAGATTTTCCGGTCCAGTTTGACGAACCTGCCCGAAAGGCCCTCCGCCGGGGTGGCGAGGAGGGAGAAGTTAAGCCCCTTCTCCAGGGAAGCCTCGTCCATGCGGCTGCGAAGTTTACCGATGATCCGTAAGCCCAGGGCTTGGGCTTCCGCCGATTCCCCGTGGTGCTTCCCGGTCAGGGCTGCCAGGCATTCTGCCAGGCCGATAAAGCCAAGGCTTAGAGTCCCGTGCTTGAGGACCTCCCGGATTTCGTCTTCCCACTCAAGTTTATCCGCATCAAGCCATATCCCCTGGCCCATGAGGAAGGGGAAATTCTTTACCCGCTTTCGGGCCTGGATCTCAAAACGCTCTATCAACTGGGCGATTATCAGGTCGGTTTTTTTGTCCAGTTCATCAAAGAACAGGTCCAGGTCGCCGGAGGCCCGCAGTGCAAGCCGGGGGAGGTTTATCGAGGTAAAGCTGAGGTTGCCCCGGCCGTAGGTTACTTCCCGGTCGGGGTCGTAGATGTTGCCCATCACCCGGGTGCGGCAGCCCATGTAGGCAATCTCTGTTTCCGGCCGTTCGGGGTGGTAGTACTGGAGGTTGTAGGGGGCGTCCTGGAAGGAAAAGTTAGGGAACAGGCGCTTGGAACTGACCCGGCAGGCAAGCTTGAAGAGGTCGTAGTTGGGGTCGCCCTTGTTGTAGTTGATCCCATCCTTAACCCGGAAAATCTGGATCGGGAAAATCGCCGTTTCCCCGTCACCCAGGCCGGCTTCGGTAGCCAGGAGGATGTTGCGGATAATCATCCGGCCTTCGGGGGATGTATCGGTGCCGTAGTTAATAGAAGAAAAGGGGATTTGCGCCCCCGCCCGGCTGTGCATGGTGTTGAGGTTGTGGATGAGCGCTTCCATGGCCTGATAGGTGTTACGCTCCGTTTCCTTCAGGGCCGATGTCAGGGCAAAGTCTTGGGCTCGCTTGATGGTGTCGGTATCCAGGGAACGGGCCAGAATACGGGCCTCCGCCTGGCAGTACTCCTCGGAGCCGCTAAGCGTAGGCCGCAGGGAGCCGGGCCCCTGCGGGGCTTTGAAAAGTTCCGTTTGCAGCACCGTTTCCAGGGCTTCCGCCCGGGACCCAACCAGGAGTTCCAGGGCCTTAAACAGGTTCTGCCGGTACATCTTGACGTAGGTCTTTGCCACCCCCGGCGCCAGTCCCCGGTCAAAGTTGGGGATGCTCTGGCCCCCGTGCTGATCGTTCTGGTTTGATTGGATTGCTATGCAGGCCAGGGCCGAGTAGCTGCGGATGTCGTTGGGTTCCCGGATGGCCCCATGGCCGGTCCCAAAGCCGCCCGAAAAGAGCTTGTTGATGTCGATCTGGCAACAGGTGGTGGTTAAGGTGAGGAAATCCAGGTCGTGGATGTGGATATCACCCTCATGATGGGCTCTGGCGTGGAGGGGATTCAGGATAAACAGCTCGTTGAACTGCTTGGCCCCCTCGGAACCGTACCTGAGCATGTGCCCCATGGCGGTATTGCCGTCGATATTGGCATTTTCCCGCTTCAGGTCGGTGTCCTTGGCGTCCTTTACGGTCAATTCCTCGTAGGTACGCATGAGCCGGGTGTTCATTTCCCTGATCCGGGTCCGTTCCGCCCGATACAGGATGAATTTCTTCGCCGCAACGCCGAGGCCGCTCTCGATCATCACCTGTTCAACCGTGTCCTGAATCTCCTCCACCGCCGGAACCCGGCCTTGATAAGCCGCCTCAAGTCGGCTTACGGCCCGTTCCGAAAGCGCCATGGCTTGCTCCCACTCCATGACGCCCGAGGCCATCCCCGCTTTGTAGATGGCGTTGGTTATCTTCTCAATGTTAAACGGGGCCTCCCGTCCGTCCCGTTTCAAAATCCGCGTAGGCATTATCCCCCCCAAAAGTCGTTCCCCAAATCGTGAATTATAGCTGTTTTTATTTCGGCTGAAATATACGCACTATTTAGTGTTGTTTGTATCCTATTACCCTATCTGTAGTGTGTCAATGGGGTAGCCTACAAAAATCAGAGAAATTTACCAATTTTTTAATGAAAATATCGTATACTAAAAAGCATGTATTCAAGGGAAATTCTGACCCCCTGTAGGACGCCGGTTGAAAACGGGATGCCCATTTCGGGAACCTGGAACCAGGCTTTCGATGAGGTGGATCTGCTGGAAGTCCAGCGGCCCTTTTCGGTTCCCCTGCCCCGGGGACTGCGAGATTTACGGATAAAGGAATGGGAGACCTTCGCCATCCAGGACGATCATATCTACCTCCGTGCCTTTCTGGCAAATATTAAATATTACCACATTGCCCAGGTTGATCTTTATGATAAAGATAGCGGGGAACGGCTGCAGTTTAATAAGGTTATGCCCTTCGGCGGGCGGCATCTGCCCCGGAGCCTCTGGAATTCCTCGGTGAACAGCAGTTCCTACGGGTTCCTGTTCCGCATCCACAGTTGGCTTGATGCGGGGACTATCAAAATGGACCTGGACATTGAGGCAAGCCCCCGGCGGCCCTCCTTTACCGCTCATCTGGAGTACCGCCTGAATTCCCTGAAGATACCCCCCATGGCGGTGAACCTGCCCTTTTCCGACCGGCGCTGCATGTACGCCTATAAGACCTTTGCGGCGGTTCACGGGGATATGGTGTTCGGGGGGCGGCATATTGTTCTGGACCCGGCAAAAACCCGGGGGATTTTCCGGGATTACAAGGGTTATTTCCCCTACCGGATGCATTCAACCTGGTGTAACGCGGAAACGCTCCGGTTCGGCTTCAGTATTGCCGAAAATCAGACCAAGGAAACCTTCAAGAACAATGAGAACGTTCTTTGGCAGGAGGGGGGGCGCATGACGCCGCTGCCGCCAGTACGGATAACCATGGCCGACGGCATCGAAAAGGATTGGATGATCCAGGATGTTGAGGGGATGGTGGATCTTACCTTCACCCCCCAGGAGCATGTCCGGAGTGCTTTCAACCTATTTCTCACCAGATGGGAGTATGATACCCCCTTGGGTTTTTATAATGGCATGCTGGTAAATTCTGAGGGTGAGCAAATCCCCGTCCGCAACCTGTGGGGTTTGGGTGAAAAGCTCTATCTACGGGTATAGGGTATGGCGAAACAAAAAGCAGTCTATGAACCCGGCGAATTAGACCGGGTACGGGATAAATTAGGTTCCTTTGATCCGGCGGAGGCCAAGCGGCTGGCCCAGGTCCTTGGGGGGGAGGTCGGTGTTGAAAAGGCGTCCAGGCCGCCGGTAACTAAGCGGTCCGGCCAGGGAACCGTAATAAAGGGCAGACCCGGCAGCAAGGGCGGTGATAAGCGGCGAAGTCAGCCCAGCCGGAAGCCGGATGCGGCTCTTCCGGTGGATAAGGTTCCTAAGAAGCTTAATACTGCGGATGATCCCGCCAAACCCTTCAGACAATCCTACTGGGAACGGGTAAAAATGGATCGCCTCTGCGGATCGGCGGAATTCGATATAAAAAGCCCGACCCAGGTCCTCCGGTCCATGCTGTCCCCCTTCAAAAATCCGCCGGATACGGTAAGCGCCGTCTTTGTTAACAAACGGATGAACGAATACTATAAGCACATTGAGCTGCTGGTCATCGCCACCCGGACCCTGCTGCCCCGGAGTAACCCTCTGCGAAACGAACGGTTCAAGCGGATATCCCCCGCCGCCTACGGGATAGTGGTTCTGTTCCGCCAGTGGGACATTGAAAAAATCGCCGGGGATTTGGCGAAACTCCAGGCGAATCCCCGGAGCGTCCGGGTTGCGGACTTTACCGGAATCCTCAAGGCCATCTATAAACCCCTGGTCCTGGTGGAACAACTGGACCTGGACAATCATATTAAGGCATCCTATCGCCTGCTATACCGGCTTCTCTTTATCGAAAACCCTGCGGAGGCGAAAAACAAGCAACAGGAACTCGTCCGCTCCGCCATGGCCGCATTCGATTCTGTCCGGCGGGACATACGGTTTTTCCTGTACCCCATGCTCCTCAAACTCCTGTCGGATAAGTTCCTGCCCTACAACGCCTTCTTTATCGAACGGCGCAACCGGTTTATGGCCTTCCTTGAACTAAGCGACGAGGATTGCCTGGAGCCCCAGGACATCATCAAGGAATCGGAGCTTACCGAGGAGATGGTGATTGGAAAGCCGGATAAGGAAGATGCCGCCGGGGAGAAATCAGCGGAAGGAGCCGCCGCGGACGAAACCGGGGGGGCCGCCCCAGAGGCTGAACGGAGGGCCGTGGACCGGGGGCTGGATACCCTGGAAATCCTGTTTCCCAAGGCCGGCTGGGATAGGATGGCCGAATACCCCGACTTTTTCCCCTATTTTGCAAAACTCTTCAGCCTGGAAAAAAACTACGTCCTCATCTCCCCCACGGACCCCCTCCAGCAGGTGATGATCCTCACCCAAATCCTGGAGGAACTCCTGGTCGGCCTCCGGTCTGTACGATTCAGCACGGTAATTGATCCCGGCGGTGACGCAGAGGATATTGAGGCGGCCATGGTAGATATCTTGACCAACTGGCGTTTTCATATTGACGACGCCTTTGGCAAGGAATACCTCCCCCGGCTGGCTGAGTACTGCCGTATCCTGGACAACCCCGCCGAGTCCCGGACTTCCCCCTACGCAAAGCGGCTGCTCAACGAACTCCACTGGACCAAACGGCTTTATTTCCTGCCCTACTACCGGTTCGAATCGAGCGCCCCGCCGCCATTCCAGAAAAAGGACATCACCGCCCTCTACCCGGAAATCCGCCGCCTCCGGAAGTACCTGAGCATCGTCGCGGCGGGGATAGAACGGGGCCTTAAATTAGGGGGCGGAACCGCCCGCTGTGAGGGCATTGAAAACCCCTGGGACACCTATATTTTCCAGGTCCCCAATCCGGTATCTACCCGGCTGAACGCCCTGCCGGGCAAGAAAAAAACCAACGCCAGCCTGCTCTTCTACACCCTGGCGGTAACCGTGGTCCTGGATAACCTGGTAAACAACGACAACAGTTGGGCCTACAGCGGAGATCGCGCCGGGGCGCTTTTCCGCAGCGTGAACGGTGATGAAAATACCCCGGCCTTTGGGGTTGACAAAAAAGTAGACGCGGATGCTATCTTTAAGGCGTCGCTGAAACAGGGATAGCAGGATAAACGCATAGAAGAAGAATTTACCGCAAAGGACGCGAAGGGAAGACGCAAAGAACGCAAAGAAGATGAAAACAAGAATGATAACAAACGCAGATAGCACTTCCACCATCCCTTTTCTTCTCTTCCTTTGCGTCCTTTGCCCTATACGCCGCGAAAGCGGCTTCGATTTTGCGCTCTTTGCGGTTAAAATTCTTCTCTTTTCTTCATGTTTTTTCTATGCGTTTATCCTGCAGGGATAGGCGCGCCCCTTGACAGTACGATGCCATATAGATTATCCTGGACTAATAGTAAGGATTGTGGTGTGGCAAAAAACATGGAAGCTCTCAATAATTGGTTCAAAAAATGGAGTGGGATTGCCGGTGCAATAGCTGCCGTCATTGTCGCATTCGGTATTATCTATGCTTTCACCGGAAAAATAAAAGACTGGGCTTTTGATGATATATATGATCAACTCTACACAATCCAAAACAATGACTTCAGACACAATGATTTATATCATCAATATTCAAGAAAAAAAGATGACCTTATTTTAGATTATTTGGCAGGTATAATATCGCAAGCAGATATTCTAACCAAACGTGCCGAAATCGAAAGCTGGTATGCTGAACAAATGGAAGTACTCTTGAAACTTCCTACGGATAGAAAGAAAGCTCTGTAGGGACGCAGCCACACACTAGACATAGTGGACATGCACCTGTTTGAGGTATTTTTCTTCAAGCAGGGCTGCAATTTTTTTAACAACATTCCTGCGTATCTCAAGTTCTTCCGGCATTGTCGGGTCCTGGTGGGCTTCGTTAATTTTGGTGCCCACGATAAAAACAATCCGGTCGCTGTTCAGTAAATATTCTGTCATGCGCAGCGCCGGGGTTTCCCTTCTGTATCTAAAAAAATTATTTTCCGCTAATAATTCTGCCGCGGCCCCCAGGGTCAGTATACCTTCGCATACCAGGTCTATCCCTTCCATTTTTGATAAGGGCGGTCCGCCGGGCAGGGTTTCGCCCGTTTCAATTTTCAGATCTAATTCCCGGGAGATTATCTGCGCGCTGGTACCGCCTGAAACAATTTTTTTGCCCGTAAATGATGCAAGGGTCTGTGCAATTTCAGTGTCGCTTTCCGGGTGAAAGGGCGGCCCGGTAAAGACCAGCAGATCCCGGGGTTCCCGGAAATACGCCACGCCGCAGGTGATGTCGTCCTTCGCGCCATTTGTATCCCTGCTCTTTGCCTCGGTTACTACCCTTTGCGAAAGATCCCTGGCGCTTATATGCGGCTGATTTTTTATCTGGTTACGGATAAACTCCGCCGCATCCTCTATGCCCCATCCCGAGGGGCAGTCGCTTGACCCCATACCTGCCTGGGTGACCCCGTCTGAAAAAAAGACAATCCGGTCACCGGGAAATGCTTTCCATGACGAGAAGGAAACGGCTTCCTTTTCCGGGCCTGTCTTTTTGTTTTTCCGTTCAATGGGAATTGTATCCTTTTCCGGGGTTGCTATTTGTCCCTCATGAATGATAACGCAAGGGGGATTGTCATATTCCAATATTTCTACGGAGCAGCTATTCCCCTCTGAATGTTTCATGTCAAGCAGGGTAAAGGTGGCGTAACTTAATCCCCGTTCGCTGCACACCGGAAGACTGTTGATTATTATTTCCGCGGAACGCCGTATGGGGATGTCGAACAGCACAAATTTGTTCAGCATGGTTGCGGTCAGGGACGCAAGCACATTCGCCTTAATCCCGCTGCCCAATCCGTCCGAGAGGGTAGTGATGATACGCCCGCCGGAAAGGCCCCGTTGGGAAAGGAAAATGTCCCCCGGCGCAGCCTGCCCTGCTTTGCGTTCCTGAAAATGATCCACCTCAATAAAAACAACCCCGGGGGTCAATAGTTCTGACATTTAAGTACCCTGACTATGGGATTCAATAATGGTGTTCAATATGGCTTCGGTTTCTGCGGCATTTTCGCCGAGCATGAATGCTATCTTCTGAACCGCCTGAACATTTTTCTCGATAATTTTCCGCGCCTTTGCCACGGTCTTGTCCCGCCGCACCTGGGGAGCCGTAATGTCATTGATGACTGCGGCAAAGACCTCGCCTTTTTCTATAACGTAGACATTCAGGTGAAACACTTTATTGTTATACCGGATATCGTAATCAAAACTTGAAGCGATTTCCGCCGTCAGGGCGTCTTCAAAATAATCCACCAGATCGATAATCTTATTGAGGTTTACCCCGGTCAGTTCCGGCATCAGTTCATACAGTTCTTCGATTTCCTTTCCCATGAGGCGCGCAAAGTTTTTATTTGCCTCAAGCACATGCAGGGTTTTATCCACGAGCACAATGCCTGAGGGGCTTGTTTTAATCATGGCGTTTGCCTTTCTTTGGGCCATGTTCCGCATATAGGAGGCGCACATTACTTTTTCCGCCCGTTTTTCAAGCATGGCGGCGGCAAAGGAACGGCAGTCTTCGTACCCGCATTGTCCGCAGTTAAGTGCGTCATCCGCCCCGTATATGCCGATTTTCCGGAGGGCGGCGCGTAATTCGGAAACCGAGAATTCCGCACGGGGTTTTTCAATAAGGGTCAGGGTTGCCTTGGGTACAGCGCCGTCCCGCAACGTGTTTGGGTCAAGTTTGTCGTCGGCGGCTTGGGCGTATTGCAGCAGTTGGGCGCGGCGCATGATGGCCGAGGTGTCCCGGGTGACGCAGGGGCCGTTAATGCAGCCCCCGGAACAGGCAAGCAGTTCAAGGAACAGGGGCGCGGGAAGATGTTCCGGGGCCAAATTGCCATGGAGCAGTTCCGCGATGGTATTGATCCCCGATACCACCATATTCGATACCGCTGCAAAGGATTGATAGCTTTTTAGTGAAAGGATCATGCCGCCGTCTACGGGGTAATAGCTTCCCTTTGCGGCGCGGCGCGGTACAAAGTCAGTATCACTATCGTTGGCTTCAATTTTTTCAGGTACAATTCCTTCCTGGGCAAACCATTGTTTTAATTCCTCAAAGGTAATTGCGGCGTTGATTTCCCGGAATTGGTCCGCCTCCCGTTTTTTCGCGATGCAGGGGCCGATAAAAACCACCGCAATTTTATCGCCGTAAATTTTTCGCAGAAACAGTGCGTGGGATAAAAGGGGAGAGGCCCGGTCATTAAGGTAGGGAATATACGCCGGGGCATTTTGTTTTATGTACATCACCACGCTGGGGCAGGCCGATGACAGGAAAAGCCGCTGCCCGGTTTCCGGAAACGCAGTAGGTTCCGGCGTCTTTTCCAAATCCGCAGCAATGTCGGCGGAAACAAAATCGGCCCCCAGGGCGGTTTCGGAAATGCCCGCAAAACCAAGCTTCTTCAAGGCGGTAATGATCTGCGCGGGGGAGGAGCCGTAAAACTCTGCGGCGTAGGATGGCGCAAGGGACGCGTAGACCTTGATCCCGCGGTTTATCAGCCTTTGGACTTTTTCGATATCCTTCCGGACCCGTTTAGCCCCGGCGGGACAACAGGTAACGCAGTTCCCGCAGTAGATGCAGAGCTTCGGTATGGTTTCCGTGAGCCCGTTCTTAACCCGGATCGACTTTACCGGACAGCGGCTGACGCACTTATAGCAACCCCGGCATTCCGATTCTTCCGTAGAGATTGGATACTGCAACATAGGGCGATTCTACCGGTATTTTACGGGGTGTTCAACCGGTAATACCCGGTTTCACATACAAAACACCGCATATAATGGTATGCTCTTTATCCCATTCTCAAACCCAAAGTTCTTAGCAGAAATACGCACCGCTGTGTCATAGCCATATTGTGTATCAAAAACCGAAAGGCTCCTTGATTTGACATGGACTCCCGCCTTAACCTCAACCGGAATAATCTTCTCACCCTTTTGTATGACAAAATCAACTTCAGCGGTATTATCCGACTGCCAATAATACAGGGGATAGCCCAGGGCGTTCAAACTTACCGCAACATAATTTTCCGTAAGAGCACCCAGAAAGGTGTTGTCAATTGCCAGATTGGACAGGATCATTCCCTGGGGAAAGGCAGACTTCATGGTGAGCATCCCCACATCGGCCATGTAGAGCTTAAAGTTTGCCGGTTCGGTATAGACCGCCAGGGGAAGCCGGGGATTGGTTAACTTATCGCACTTCAGCACCACCCCGGAAAAGTTGAGCCATTCTATTGACGCGCCGAAAATAGCCGCGCTTCCCCCGGACTTAACAACCTTGTACTGAAATTTTTTATTATCCTTTGCAAGCTGGTTCGGGATAGAATTATAACAAGCCCTGATCTTCACACTCTCCTGCGGGGAAGCATACTTTGCCATGTCTGCAATATAGTTATTCATAATTTCATTCTGAATAACAGAAACATTCACTAGTTTTTGTCCTTCCGCATAAACACTAACAACCTTTGGCATTCCTCCGATTATCAAAAACAGTTTATATAATTCTAACAGTTCGCTATGCAGGGCAAGGGGCATTTTTTTATCCTCCTCGTAGGAGATGCGGATTTTGGCACACAACCATTGTTTCCCCAATGCCCAGAGAAATTCCTCAAAGTCCAGGGGCAGCAGATGCAGGGTTTCTACCTTTCCTACCGGGAATGAATACTGTTCCCGGTTCAGAGAAACCCCAAGGAGGGAACCTGCGGCAATCACCGGTATATCAGGGGCCTCATCGCAAAAATATTTGAGGGATGTAAGTGCCCGTTCACAGGCCTGGATTTCATCAAAAAAAAGCAGGGTCTTGCCGGGGATGACTTCTTCCCCGAATTCACCCTCCAAATACCGTACAATTTTTTCAGGCGCTATATCCTCCTCAAAAAAGGACCCTGCCCGCTTGTTTTTTTCAAAATCAATGTAGATGACATTTTGGAATTCCCTGCGGCCGAATTCCTGTATCAGCCAGGTTTTTCCAACCTGCCGGGCTCCCTGCACGATAAGGGGCTGTCGGCCTTGTTTGGTTTTCCAAGCCCCAAGGGTGGAAAAAAGTCTCCGTTCCATATAGGCTAAGAATATCTGAAAATGACCGTTAAGTCAAGAAAAATCATATAAATCTGATTTTTCCCCACTTAACGGTCATCTGCCAAGCTTTTTTCCGGGTAATACCGTTGGAATATGTCCCCCACCGCGGTTTCACATTCCCGCAAAAACGCGCGGTGTTTCTCCATAAACGCAACGCCCTCCTCGGTGAGGTGCGCCTCGCCGCCGCCCTTGCCGCCCTGCTGACGGATCACCACGGTAAATCCCAGCCACCGTTCAAGGCGGCCCAGCAGCTTCCAGCCCTTGGTGTAGGACATGCCCATTTTTTCACAGGCGTCACGGACATTTCCGTTTTGCTGGATTTCCAACAAAAGTTTTATCATCCCGGGACCGCAAAAGGGCTCCCCCTTCTCTGTCCGGGTAATCAGGGAAATTTTCAGAACCGGTTTTATATCTTCAAGCATTGTATTGCACCACCTCAACGATACTACCTGCGGACAGCGCTCCGCTGCAAGCGGGAATGTCCACAAAACAATTACAACCTACAAGGGAACGCATCTGCCCGGAAGCGTGGCCCTCCGGCAAGCTTACCAAGGGTAAGCCGCTTTCCAGGAGTTCACCGGCGCCATTCTCCGTTAAGAGCCGGGCGCGGATAAAACGCCGGGCGCCGCTTGATTTGGGGAAGGGGTTTTGCAAACGGGCCTCTAGCCGCCGGGTTTTCAGGTCCGGACGCCGGGCCAGTTTTGCTAACACCGGCCGTGCCAGGAGTTCCAGGTTGGCCATCGCGGCAAAGGGGTTTCCCGAAAGGCAGATGAGCAGTTTTCCCCGGTACATCCCGCAGAGTATCGCGCTGCCGGGTTTGAAGTTCATTCGCCAGAAAAGGCGTTCCGCACCCAGCCGGGTAAGCACATCCCGCATAATATCCTTGTCCCCCACACTGACCGCGCCGGTGGTGATCAGCATATCCAGGCTTTCCATGCGGGCGCCTATTTCCGCCGCCGCCGTTTCGCATTCGTCCGCCATGATGGGCAGTAAATGCGGTCGGAAACCCAACTCCCGCAGCCGTGCGGAAAGCAGCACACCATTACTGTTGTATATTTTCCCCGGCGGCAGCGGTTCCCCCGGCGGGATA
This sequence comes from Spirochaetia bacterium, assembly GCA_025997655.1. Lineage (GTDB taxonomy): Bacteria > Spirochaetota > Spirochaetia > Treponematales > Breznakiellaceae > Termitinema. The sequence goes on along the minus strand of BNUW01000022.1, from coordinate 9,442 downwards.
AGTTCATCCCCGGTACACAGTATCCCTATTTCCGGCGGACGGAATACCGGAACCTCCGCGAATCCCATTTCGGCAAGGAGTCCAAGCCGCACAAAATCCAGCCGCTCACCCGGCGAAATAAGGGACTGTCCCTTCTGTACATCCTCCCCTTGGAAAATATAGTTTTCGTGTTTTTTAACGGGATGGGAAACTAAAATATCCGCCCCGCCGTTCTCCTTGGACGCACCGTTCTCCTTGAACGCCGATTCCTGCACATCTTCCTTGGGGAGCATGGCGTCCGACCCCTCGGGCATGGGCGCCCCGGTCATGATCCGTAAGGCCTCCCCCGGCAGTAGTGAAGGGCTCTTCGTGCCTGTATAGACCGACCCGGCGTACTCCACCCCGGCTACGCGCAGCCTGACCGGCGCAGCTTCGGAGGCGTTTACGGTGTCGGCGCTGCGGAGGGCAAAGCCGTCCAGGGGGGACCGGTCGAAGGGCGGGTTATCTATGGGGGCGTGGATGGTTTCACCTGAAACCAGTCCGTGGGCTTTGCGCAGCGGGAGTTTGAGTACGTCGTCTATAGGGATGGTCCTGGACAAAATCAGTTCCAGGGCCGTTTCCAAATCTATTCGTTCCATAGCGCCTTACCCCGCAAAATGGACCTGTACTTGTCCGTCCGCCGTATGTTCTATGTGTATTTTTGCCAGCAGCTTTTGTAAACCCTCCGCAGTGACGGGGCTTTCCAGGGCTATCTGGGCCAGGCTCAGCACCCGGACCGCGCTGGGCTTTACCTGCTCTTCCGGACCGGAACCGACCATGATAAAACAGCCCGGTTCAACCACTTCCCGCAGGCTGTTTGATTCGCCGATGACGAGGGCATTGGGGGGAATCTTTGCAAGAACCGCTAAATATCCTTCGTCCAGAGCGGATCGCAGGGACCGGAGCCAGAAAACCCGTTCAGCCCCGGCACGGAGCAGCCGTGCGGTATCCTTGTTGCTGCACCCGGCGGGTAATGTTGCGAGGCCACCCTCCGATTCCTCCGTCAGGACGTACTTTTCGGTGATTGCGCAGGCACCGCAGCCCGCTCCGCCACGGGGGCAGATACCCCCCGCATGGGCTACGGTGGTGACCTTAAGGCCCACCACGCTTAAGCGGTCCTTGAAACAACGTATCAGTTCTTCCGCCAAAACCGTTTTGCCCCGGTTCCGGCCCGTACCGCCGATGAGGATCATCTGTTCCGCAGAAAATGCCGCATTACCCATACTTCAGTTTACCGGATATCGAATCATTTTTCAATACGACTGGCTCATTACCACAGGGCCAGCGCATACTTATAGGCTGAACTTCGGGTTTTCCATGAAACAAGAATTTAATCCACGGATTACACGGATTAACACGGATAAAATAAGAAATTGTATTTCCTATCCGTGTATATCCGTGTAATCCGTGGACTCTTTTCATTCTTTATCTATTCGATGGATATTACTTAGCAAGTATGCGCTGGCCCTGCTCATTACCAATACGGACTAACAGCAACCTCGGTAAATAGCATAGCGGTAGGCAACAACGGGGAAGTGTGGAAACAGGAAAGCCGCCAGCTTGGAAGCACGGCGGCCTTCTTGCGTTGTTAATACGATATGATGTGCATTACCCCCTCCTGGGGCGTGTAAGCCTTTGAGTTCAGGTCTATCTTTCCGGATACCCAATTGAAACGATGGCCAACAGCTCATATAGGCATATTGAAAATTTTTCCGGCCGGTGTAATACTATCTATACAATGAAATATACCAGATTATGCGTATTCTTAGCCGCTTTAACCCTGACAATTACCGCCTGCGTTAATCTTTCCAAAATAGTGATTCACAATTTTGATCTAACCAATGTTGCGGACGGCACCTACCGGGGCCAAAGTAAGGTGGGACCGGTAAGGGTGACCCTTGATGTGGAGGTTAAGGACCGGACCATCACGGCGATTGACCTGATTCAACACTTTAATGGCCTGGGGAAAAAGGCCGAAGCCATTATCCCCAGGGTCATTGAAGCGCAAAGCCTGGAGGTTGATGTGGTAAGCGGGGCCACGGGAAGCAGTAAGGCCATCTTACAGTCCATCGAAAATGCATTGAAGTGATGGTGAACCCGATGTTCCAGCGGCTGACCCTCCTCACCGGGACCGAAGCCATGCACGCCCTGGGCGCCATCCGGGTGATCGTCTTTGGTGTCGGCGGCGTGGGGAGCTGGTGCGCTGAAGCCCTGGTGCGGTCCGGGGTGGGGCATATCGCCATAGTTGATTCCGACACGGTTTGCGTTACCAATATTAACCGCCAGGTCCAGGCCGGCGCCGCCACCGTGGGGCAGCTTAAGGTGGATGTCCTGCGGGACCGGCTCCTGGCGATAAACCCCGGCGCCGATGTCGCCGCCTTCGCCAGGGTCTTTTCCCGTGAAACCGCCGGGGAGTTCGGTATCGAAGGCGCGGACTATGTGATTGACGCCATCGATAGCCTTTCCCACAAGCTTGACCTGATTGAATACACCGCCGCCGCCGGCATCCCCCTTTTTTCGTCCATGGGTATGGCCCAAAAACTTGATCCTACCCGGCTTAAAACGGCGGATATTTGGGAAACCCAGGGCTGTCCCCTGGCCCGGCTGGTCCGCGCCGGCCTGCGGAAGCGGGGGTTCCAGGGCCGCTTTACCGTGGTCTACAGTGCCGAGCGTCTGCCCCTGCAGGACGGCGTGGCTGCCGCCTGCGGTTCTGCACAGTGTTTGTGCCCCCCCCGGGATCGGGACGATCCTAATGCCCCTATCGAATGGTGCAGTTCCAAGAAGGTGATCAACGGGAGCGCCGTCACGGTTACGGCGGTTGCGGGGATGATCCTGGGGGGACTGGTGATCCAGGATGTGTATGCCCGGTACAACCCGATCCCGGAGAGGTCCCTTGGCTAACCGGTTCCTCCGCAAAGCCGGGGCGGGTACGATTGTGCAGAAGCTAAGCGCCAAGGCCATCCTGGAACGGAACCTCATCGAAACGGGGGACCGGGTCCTTATCGCCGTGTCCGGGGGCAAGGACTCTACCGTGCTGGCCTGGGCGCTTGCGGCCCTCAAACCGGCGTTGAAAAAGGCCTACGAGCTGGCGGCGATACACATTTCCAGCGATTTCTGCGCCTGCTGTAAGAAATCCGCCCTTTCAGAGCGGCTGGATGAGTGGGGGATACCCTTTACGGACCTCTTTGTGCCGGTCATCGGGCGGCTCAAGGAGGGGGAGAAAATGAACTGCTACTGGTGTTCTACCCAGCGGCGGACGGAACTCCTCAAGTATGCGGTGGAAAATGGGTTCAACAAGCTGGCCCTGGGGCATCATCTGGATGATATTATCGAAACCTTCTTTATGAACATGTGCGCCAAGGGGGAACTTTCCACCATGCCCATGTTCCTGGCCTACCGGAAATACCCCGTAAGCCTCATCCGGCCCCTGGGCTATGTGGAGGAACAGCAGGTCATCGCCTGCGCTGCGGAAAAGGACATCCTCAAGGCGGCCTGCACCTGTCCCTACGGGATCAACTCAAAGCGCCGGGATATGCGGAAACGTATCGCCCTGCTAACCGGGAATTCCGGGGCGGTAAAACGGCGCATCCTTAAGGCTATAATGGAAACCGAATGAAGAATTCCGGGCTAAATGCCGATAGGGTTATATGCGGAAAATTGTAATGCCATTCTTGTTTTTGATTACCCTAGGGGCGCCCCTATTTTTTTCCTGCGCCGGTTCCCCGGATATCGCCGTTGTCCCTCCCCTTGTCCCATCCAATGTGCCGGTACGATCCGAAGATCCCCCTTCCGAAAGTGATATTTCCGCAACAGCAGAACAAACCGCGCCGGAGCAGGCTGTCGTGTTGGAAACGGAGCAGCCGGAGCCGTTGAAAAGGTCAACGTGGACGGAAGCGTCGAAACAATCAAACTGGTTAGAACGGATGGAGCAGCCGGAGGAATCGGAGCGGACGATGCGGTCAGAGCGAAGGGAAACGTCAGAGCAGAAAGCTCTGTTTGAGTTGACGGCACGGCCGGAGCGGACGGTTCCTCCGGCCCCTAAAGGAACCTCCTATCCAAACCTTAACCGGTCTCTTTTGGGCCGGGGGCAGACGGATGCGGAAAAATTAGCGGCATTCTTATTGAGGGTAAACAGTAATGCGGACCCTGAATTTGTAAAGCAGCTTTCCCGCCTCTATGTTGAGGAAGCCGCGCTGGAGGGGATTGATCATGACGTGGCCTTTGCCCAGATGTGTCTGGAAACGGGGTTTCTCCGGTATGGGGGCCTGGTGACATTTGACATGAACAATTTTTGCGGGCTTGGCTCTACCGGACCGGGAGTTCCCGGGGAACGGTTTCCCACCCCGCAAATCGGTGTCAGGGCTCAGATTCAGCACCTCAAGGGGTACGCCACCGAGGAGCCGCCGAGCCAGGAATTGGTGGACCCCCGGTATAAGTATGTCCGCTACGGTTCGGCCCCCACCATCGAAGGTTTGGCCGGCACCTGGGCTGCCGACCGTGGATACGCCAGGAAGATCGCCGATGTTCTCCAGCGGCTGTATGATACCGCTATTGCCGTTGATTAATCACCCACACGGATACTAAGCCAGGCGTCGTCGTAGAGTTTCAGATTGGGTCCCACATCATCCTTAAGTTCCACCGCAATCAGTTCTTCGGCCTGATAGTAGGGGGTAACTTTTTTCAAAGCCCGCGCAGGAATATTAACGGTGGCGGGGAATCCAAAGTAGTCGGTAAACTCAGCGTAGATCTCCGGCCGGTGGATAAAGTCGATAAACTTGTAGGCCAGGTCCACATGCTTCGCCCCCTTGAGGAGACACATGCTGTCGATATAGGCGGGGCCGCCCTCGGGGGGGATGAAGAAGACGGTGGTCTTTCTTTTCTCCTCCGGAAGTTCTTCGTACACCACTTCCGCATACCCCTGGACAACCCAGAAATCTTCGTTTGCAAAGCCCTTGCCAAAAGCCTCGGCGTCAAACTTAAGCAGGTTTGGTTTCCAGGAACTATTAACCAGGTCCCGGGCCGCAGCAATCTCTGCGGGATTTACGGTGTTGACCGAATAGCCCAGGTATACCAGGGCGTCCCCCAGCACTTCCCGCATATCATCCAGCATGGTCATCTTCCCCCGGAGGTCACTGCGGCTGAAAATCGACCAGCTCTTTTCATATTGGGGAACCCTGGCGGTATTTACCGCAATTCCTGCGGCCCCGAAATAGTAGGGTACGCTGTATTCCATGTTCGGATCGTAGCTTGCCTTTTGCAGTACCAGCGGGTCGATATTCCCAAGGTTGGATAATAGTGAATGATCAATCCGCTCAAGCATGTTCTGCTTAATCATGATGGCGGTATAATCCCCGGAGGGGAATACCAGATCGTAGCCCGTACCCCCGGCTCGAAGCTTGGTATAGAGTTCTTCGTTGGAAGCGAAGGTGTCATATACAATCTCGCAGTTATACTCTTCTTCAAATTGCCGCAACACCGAAGTAGGGGTGTAATAGGTCCAGTTGTAGATATAGAGCTTCGGTTTTTGAGCACAACCGTTGAGTGTGGTGAACAGTAACACTGCTCCCAAGGCCATTGTCAAAAAAGATACTTTTTTCATTTTTTCTCCTCATATTATTTTGCGGCAATATATTTCAGGAAGTTCCTCAATAAATAGGTGAGGGCCACGGTCCCCAGGATCATCACCACCGAAAGGGCGTTGATCACCGGGGATACGCCGAAGCGGATTGCCGAGTAGATGTACAGCGGCAGTGTTGTTGAACCGGGCCCCGCGACAAAGTAGGTGATGACAAAGTCCTCCAGGGAGATGGTCACGGCGGTTAAAAACCCCGAAACGATACCGGGCATACAGATGGGCACCGTTACTTTAAGGAAGGTCTGCCGTTCATTCGCCCCCAGGTCGTGGGCGGCTTCGATGATGGAAAAGTCAAATTCGTCCAGCCGGGCCATCACCATGAGGAATACGAAGGGCAAGTTAAAGGTGGTGTGGGCGATAAAGATGGTGAGGAGGCCCAGCTTTAGTTTTACCCCCGCGAAAAAGAGGGACAGGGAAACACCGATGATGATCTCCGGCAGTATCATTGGCAGGAAGGAGATGGCCTGGACGTAGTTCCGCAGGCGGAACCGGTACCAGTTGACCCCCACCGCACCCAGGGTGCCGAACACCGTGGCCGTCCCTGCGGAAGTTATCGCGATAAGGATACTGTTCCAGAAGGCCCGCCACAGATCCCGTGAATGGAGGAAAAGCTGTTCGTACCAGACCAGGGAGAAGCCGGTCCACCCCATGCCCTTGGATGCGTTGAAGGAGTAGAGGATCAGCACCAGCAGGGGGAGAAAGAGAAAGACCAGGGCGGCGATAAACACGGTCTGGGAAAAGGAAAAGGGCCTCCGCCGGTATGCCCGCCGGGCGTGCCGCGCCGCTTCCCCCTTGGCTTTGCCGGGGGTGAGGTTGGTGATGATGCCTTTGAGGTCGATTTTCAATTATCACCCCCCTTGTTCTTTCGAACAGCAATTCTGCTGCTGGCGTCCTTCCGCTGGAGGTTCATCATGACCAGGACCCCTGCGGTGGTAATCACCGTGAGCACCATGGAGATAGCCGAGGCCAGGGGCCAGTTCCGGGCCTTGGTAAGCTGGTCGGCGATAACGTTCCCCAGCATATAGGAATCCTTGCCCCCCCCACCAGGAGGGGCACCGCGTATGCGCCGAAGATGGGGATAAAGGTAAAGAGCACCGCCGTGTAGAGTCCGCTCCTGATATTGGGGAGCAGCACCCGGAATATGGACTGGACCTTGGTGGCGCCCAGATCCCGGGCGGCTTCCAGGAGGGAAAAATCGAATTTGTCGATGGTGGCGAAGAGGGGGAGTATGGCGTAGGGCAGGTACATATAGACCAACACCAATACTACCGACCCCTGGTTGTACAGAAAGTTAATATAACTATCGATAAGCCCAATCCGTATGAGCAGATCGTTCAGGAAGCCGTTGTTCCCCAGGATGTTCATCCAGGCGAATACCCGGATGAGGAAGTTTGTCCAGAAGGGGATGATGATCAGCAGCAGCAAAAATGTCTGGTTCCGGCTCCGCGCCATGAAGTAGCCGCAGGGCAGGGCGATGAAGATGGTAATAAAGGTAGCGATTAGGGCGGTGGCGAGGGTGCGCAGGGTGATAATCGTAAAGCTGGGGTTGCTCAGATTCCGGTATGCCTCCAGGGTAAAGTCCCCCATTTCCACACCGCCGTAGAGGCCCTTCCGCAAAAAGCTGTAGAGCACGATGATCAAGAGGGGCGCCAGAAAAAAAACGGTGAACCAAACCGTCATGGGCGCGGTGTACATGGGGCCGAAGTTTCGAACCGGTAAGTTCGTGCGAACTAGTAAGTTCGTGCGCCTAATGGACCGGGCGCTCACGATTCTTTAACCCCGACAATGTAGCCGTCGTGGGCGCTCCAGGAAATGTACACCGAATCTTTCCAGACAATGTCGGGACCCTCATCGGAATACTTGGCGTGCTGTTTAATCACCCTGATAAGGATTTTGTCCCTGACCTTCACGTAGAACTTGGTCTGGAACCCCGAGTAAATAGGCTCATCGACAAACCCCTGGAAAAGGTTGATATCCTCCCGGGTGGTGGTGGGCTTCTCCGTCGAAATGAGCACCTTCTCCGGGCGGATAGTAAAGCTCACCCGCTGGCCGCTCTTGACCTCATCCACGGTGGTCACCTTGATGGCGCCGAGCTCGGGAATAGCAAGTTCCACCATATATTCACCCTCCACCTTCTGAATAGGCGTGACGGAGAGGATCTCCCCGTCAAAAAGGTTGGTCTCTCCGATGAACTTAGCCACAAAGTCCGTGGCGGGGCTTTCGTAAATTTCGTGGGGGGTCCCCACTTGGAGCACATCCCCCTGGTTCATCACCGCGATACGATCCGAAACCGAAAGAGCCTCCTCCTGATCATGGGTAACATATATGAAGGTAATCCCGATCTTGTCGTGGATCTGGTCCAGTTCAATGAGCATATGCTGGCGCAGCTTGGCGTCCAGCGCGGAAAGGGGCTCGTCCAGGAGCAGCACCCGGGGCTCGTTGATCAGCGCCCGGGCAATAGCCACCCGCTGTTTCTGGCCCCCGGAAAGCTGGTTGGGTTTCTTATGGGCGTGGCCCTCCAACTGGACCAGTTTGAGGTAGTCCCGGACCTTGGTTTCAATCTCGGCATTGCCGGCTTTTCGAATCCGCAGGGGAAAGGCCACGTTTTCAAAGACCGTAAGGTGGGGAAAAAGGGCATAGTTCTGAAAAACCGTATTCGCCTGCCGCCGGTTCGGGGGCAGGGACAGCACATCGGTCTCGTCAAAGGTAAGCGCCCCCGTATCCGGGGTTTCAAAGCCCGCGATAATACGGAGGAGGGTTGTTTTGCCGCACCCCGAAGGACCGAGGAGGGAAAAAAACTCCCCCCGCTTTATCTCCAGGCTGACATCGTTTAACGCCCTGAATTCATCGAAAAACTTGGAGACATTCCCGACCCGTACATCACTCCCTTTCAAGCCGCTCCTCCCATACTAAGGTTTACAATGCGGGTTTTTATGGGGTATTGTCAATATAGTAACGGAGGCATCCCATGTGGGTTCTATACGCGCTCTTATCCGCCCTCTTTGCGGCACTCACCTCGATATTGGCCAAAATCGGCATGGCGGACATCAACTCAAATTTGGCCACGGCTATACGCACGGTGGTGATCTTGGTCCTTTCCTGGGGCATCGTTTTTTTCACCGGAAAACACCAGGAGATTACCACCCTGAGCCATAGGAACCTGCTCTTCCTGGTTTTGTCCGGCATCGCCACCGGCCTGTCCTGGCTCTGTTATTTCCGGGCCCTGCAGATTGGGGAAGCCGTCAAGGTAATCCCCATCGACAAGTTCAGCGCGGTGCTGGGCATGACCCTGGCAGTTATTGTGTTAAAGGAAGCCCTTACGGTTAAGGCCATTATCGGCGGGGCCTTGATCACCATCGGGACGATTGTTTTGATACTGTAAGCGGCAGCTCATGTTTTTAATGGAATAGGCGGAATAATTTTTGGTTGGTTATATTGGAATTGGTATGTTTTCCCCTTACCCTATCACCGAAAATATGCTATACCTAAATAAGCCTAAAGGCCCTAAAAAGGAGCAGTCATTATGCAAAGTATGACACGCTGTATCATTTTACCCCCTACCCCCCTTCCACCCCCCCCTCCCCCCCCTCCCCCCCCTCTTACCCCCACTCCCACCCCACTCTCTCTCATACTACTTACCCCCACCTCACTCTCCTAACACTCCCTCCACCCACAAGAGCCACCTAAAGACCCACCACGAGCCACCAATGCCCAGCCCCAGACCTGACGAGCACCACACGATCACATCACGAGCAGTGAGAGGACGACTGTACGCCGCACACCGTGCTC
>BNUW01000021.1 GCA_025997655.1 Spirochaetia bacterium | reverse complement strand
CCGGGGGGATCTATATAGATGGAAACCGGAGCAATGCCGCAGGGTTACTGGCGGATCATCTGACATCCCTGTCCGGAATTACCCTGCGGGGATTCCGGCGGGAAACCCGGCCCCTGGGGTATATCTTTGTCATCGCCGCCCTGGTCTTTATGGGCATCTCGAAAATGGCGGAAAAGGGGAGGCGGAACCGTGGCTGAACGGAAACACTCCCTGTGCAATAGGCGCCTTGGGGGCCTGTTAGTAGTACTGTTTCTGTGTATCACTTCCTGCGGGAGCTCGGTATCGGGAAAACTCATGATGCTGCGGGGTAATTTCTTTAATGCCCAGGGCATGTATACCGAGGCGATACTCGCCTACCTGGAAGCGTTGACCCTTCCCGAAACCGCGCCCTATGCCGAATACAGCCTTGGTTCGGTGTACCTTGCCCTGGATGAGAGCGCGGCGGCGCTGCAGCATTTTTCCGCCGCCGAAGAAGGGCTGACCAATGTACTGCGGAAGGATCACCGGGAGTTGATCTACCGGATCCATTACAATAGCGGGGTGGTCCGTTTCCATGACGGGGACTTCGCCTCTGCGGCGGATCAGTTCCGCACCGCCCTGGAAACCGATGGCAGCCGTATTGAGGCAAAACGGAACCTGGAGCTCAGCCTCCTTTCCCTGTCCTACCAAAATTCCGGCGCCGCAGCATCACTCTCCCTGAATGTTCAAGAGGAGCAAAAAGGGCCCCAGGTTCTTTTTGATTATATACGCCGTAAGGAGCAAGACCAATGGAAAAGCCGGGAATGGGCCGAGGATGTTTCTTCGGGACCCGATTACTAATTCTGCTCCCCTTAGTTTTACTGCTTGGGCAATCTGCGGAGGTTCCGGGGGGAGAATCAATGGTGCTGGTGGAAAGTTCCCCGGAACGCCCGGTTCTGGACGGCGTTTGGCGGATTTCTATCCTGGTGGATCATCCCGTGCCTGATGAAGTGACGGTTATCCCGCCGGAACTGCCGCCCTCCCTCACCTTTGCCCAGTCCCGGAAGGAAACCCGGCGAGGGCGCTGGACCCTGGCGGAATTTTTGTATGTCCCCCATAGAACGGGGCCGGTCACCCTGGGTCCCTTCGAGGTATTGGCTCCGGGATACAGAACCATGACAGAAGAATTGCGAACCTACGTGACCACCCAGGGGGGCGCCTTGGAGGAATACCACCCGCGCCTGGTCTGGGATGCCCTGCCCGCCGCCCTGAACATCGGGGAACCGGCGGAACTGAGCCTCCGTATCCGCGATTGGGACCCCGAAAAAAGTTTTCGTCCGGGGCCATTTCACGCTACCGTCCCGGTGGATGCGATTTTGGAGGAAGTCCCCCTGACCAACGCGGATTTGGATCAGGGCAGGGTATTACGAGTACGCCTTACCCCTCTTTCGGGCGCCGCCGGTGTGGTTTCCCTGGGACCCTTCACTCTCCGGTTTGATACCCTTGCCCTGGAAGCCCCGGCCATCTCGATACGGCTCCGGCCGCAGGCAACTGCTAACGCCGCCGCCCCGGCCTTACCGGCGGCTGATCCCGGCATTCCTGTCCCTGAAGCAGCCCTATCCCTGTCCCGGATGCCGCCGCCTCCGTTCCCCGAAACCTCGGATGAGCCGTTTCCCCTTTTCCGCAAAGCCTATGGGGAAACCCTGGACAGAGCCCGTGAACTCTGGAGCCGCGCCCGCTATGCCGAAGCCTTGGCTGAACTTCGCCGGGGGGAACGGGATCTGTTGGCGGGTCCGAAACTTGCCGCCCCGCGCCGGGCGGCGGAACAAGCCCTGGGGCTTACGCAGACCGCCGCTGCGATGGATGAAAAATGGCGTCCCCGGAATTTCTTTGTAGCCCTGATCATCCTGAGCGCTTGTTTATTGCTATTAACCATGGTGAAAAAGGGCGCACATTCTCTGTTTTTCCGGAGTTCCCGTTACGGGCTTGTCCTGTTACTCGTGGCGGGTATTTTGGGGATTGCTCCTCAACCGAGACTAAAGGCCCTCCGTTCTGCCATTGAAGGCGCCCCTCTTGCAAAGACCGCCCCGGAAACAGGATACTTATGGGGAAGCGCTGCGGTAGTTCGGGCAGCAGCGGCCTACCGGGTGCCGGATACCCGGGGGGCAGTCAGTGTCCGCTGGATGGAAGGCCAGCCGGTACACATTCGCGCCGTTGCCGGCCTTTGGGCCTATGCGGAAAGCCCTGATGGGGATGCCGGGTGGGTGCCGCAGGATAATCTGGTTTTTTATTAAAGGTAATAATCATGGATTTTGGTGATATTTTGGATCAGTGGGACCGGCAGACCGGGAATGCAGGGAAAAAAGCGGTGAAGGCGGAAGAAGATACCGGGGACCAGCGTTCCGCGCAAAAGGTTGATCCCCTTACGGCCTGGCTGCGGGTATACGGTATTCCTGACAAGGACGCCGAAATCGCCGAGGCCGCCGTGCCGCCCGCTAAGCGCCGCCGCCGGCTCCGGGCCAAGAAAGCGGACGCGACACTGGACCTCCACGGCCTCACCAATGACGAAGCCTGGATAGCCCTGGAGGAGTTTTTCCGCGCCGGCCAACAGCAGGAACTGGAGAAACTCCTCATCATCCATGGGAAGGGGCTGCACTCCGAAAAGGATGCGGTATTGAAGCGGACCGTCCGGGATTTTATTGAACGCTGTCCCTTTGCCGGGGAAAGCGGTCAGGGGGAGGCCTCCGACGGGGGAAGCGGGGCTACCTGGGTCCTCTTAAAGGCGGATCAGGGGACCGGTGTTATTTAACGTTCGCGGTAGATGATACGGCCGCGGCTTAAATCGTAGGGGGATAGGGCAATCCGTACCCGATCGCCGGGGACGATACGGATGTAATGTTTGCGCATCTTTCCGGAAAGATGGGCCAGTATAAGGTGTCCGTTCTGATTATCCAGCTCTACCCTGAACATGGTATTGGGAAGGGCTTCCCGGACTACCCCTTCGACCTCAATCGCTTCTTCTTTCGCCACATAAACTCCTATAGTAGTTTCTCCCTAATATGGTATAGCGGACGGGCGAGAACGTCAATTACGCGGCATGGGCAGAAGAAATTTAACCACGGACAACACGGACAAAAGAATGAAATTTCTAAACAAAAGTCCATGGGTGGAAAAGTGGTTTTTTAAATTTTTTTCATTGGGCATGGATTTCAAAGCGCTGTGCACCATTGTCCTATCGCTTTTAGACCCCGGCTTAACCGTTTGCTGTCCGTTTTCCGTCCGATTATCCACATCCCTTTCCGTGACTTCACCCAGTAATGGCGGACCAAAGGTCCGATGAAGCCCAGAAAGGTGAAACTTCCGTTACCCGCTTTTATCCCATTGCGGCATTTTACGTCCAGAGTTGATGAGTCCTCACACGTTCCCGTATGACCTTCCGTACATTTGCCCCGCTCTCCGACCCCGGCTGAGGTTATCCCGCTCGCTTATCGCTCGGGGATGGGTCCGGACTTGGGTCCGGAGCGCCGCCGCTGCCGGTTCTTGTATATATGACAACACCAGCATTTAGTGCGCTACCACTAATACTTGCAGACCATGTACTTCCCACAGTAACATATCCCCCTAGACCGCTAACTGTCCCTACGGTAAAGCTGGCATTAGTGTAACTGTAAGTATATGTACCACTGCTTGAGCCAGTAACAGCTCCCGTTTGTGTTTGAGTCCACGTTGATCCTGCTATCGTTAAAGTTATATAACAAGGACCGGGAGCTGTTCCATACCATGTTCCTATGAAAGGATTTCCACCGCCACCTCCGCCGCCGTTGCTACCGCTGCCGCTACTGGTTGAACCGTTGTCGCACCCAACAAGCGCCATTCCCAATACCAGCGCGGTTGCTAAAGCAACTTTGCCGAGCACTGCCGTCAAAACAAGCCCCTTTTTCATAAAAACCTCCTATTAATAAGCCGCCTCAAACGGCGTAAAAGCCGCAAATTCCTTATAACAAACTCCTATACTCCCTCCCGCCATGCTTTACGTTTTGAATATTACACAACTGGCGAAAAATCTATCATGCCAGTTGGTGTTTGTCAAGCGGATCAAGCTAATAATAGGATGATTTATTCCCTATGAGGATGATGAATGACTGAAAACGAACTTCGGGCAATAGTCCAAACAAATATCAAGCGGTATCGGGACTACCGGCAATGGACGCAAGCCGAGCTTGCCGAAAAAATTGATATTTCCATTAACTTTCTCAGTGATATTGAGAATGGCAAAAAATGGATTTCACCGGCCACTATGGTAAAATTTGCATCCGTCCTCAACATCGAACCCTACGAACTGTTTAAGCCTGCCGATGCCGTACCGCCTACGGTTTCCAGGCTCTTTTCAAAATACAATGAGGAGGTCGTTTTAGCCGTCTCTGAATCCCTCAAAACCATCTACAATTATTATCATTCCCAGGTTGAAGGCATACCTAAAAATTAGAGCAAGACCCCCATAAAAAGATACCCGGAAACCCGCCGAATTATAGTAATTCCAAATTTGAATATTGTGTCAATTCAACCGCCTATGGTATACTGAGCGGATGAACGGAAACGCATTGTTGAAGGAAGACGAACGCTGGACCTACGCCGCTTACAAGGACTGGGAACTGGCCCCGGGCGAACGGTATGAGCTTTTCCGGGGTAAAGCCATGGCTATGGCGGCCCCGAACGAGTATCATCAGTTAATTCTTGTGGAACTGGCCAGGCAGATTGCGAATTATCTGATCGGCAAGCCCTGCAAAGTAATTCCCGCCCCCTATGACGTGCGGCTCTTTTATGAAGAGGATGAAAGTGACGATACGGTTCTCCAGCCCGACATTGTCGTGGTTTGTGATAAAAAGAAGCGGGGGCCGGAGGGCTGCCGGGGCGCGCCTGAGTTTGTGGCGGAAATCCTGTCGCCTTCCAATAAGGCGGTTGAAATGGAACTCAAATTTGACCTGTACCGGCAGGCGGGGGTGAAGGAATACTGGGTTATTGATCCTGAGCATAAAACCCTCCATTGCTATGGTTTTGAAGGCGACTTTTTCTTTTTCCGTTCTTACGGCGCCACAGAAACCGCCCTTGTTGAGACCTTACCGGGTCTTGAAATAGCTCTGGAACCGGTTTTTGCCGGATAATACGCACGAAAGCGGACTATTCAATTGCCGCCCGGTTATCGACCTGTCCACCGGTATTGCAAACGCCGCCATCCATCCAAATGCCAACATCAGCGTCGTCGGCTCCCGGCTTAAGGTGGAGGGTCCGTCCCCCCTAAACGGCATTTACTTCTCAGACGGCAACATCGCCCCTATCCGGGTGCCCGACTCCGCCATCTCGGTGAACAACCCAAAGAAGCTCACCTTTATCGCCCCGGACCTGCCCCCCGGGGACTACACCCTCCATGTTATCACCCAATACACGGGGAAAGATCCCTCCAAGGTCCCATAGCCCTTCCAATGCGTGCGGCACACCGGTTGGAATCGGTGTATCGTACCGATAGCTACCGGTGTGTCGTACCGATAGCTACCGGTGTGTCGTACCGATAACTACCGGTGTGTCACCCGGAACCTGAAAAATTACCCGGTTTCCTTGAAATTTCATGATTGTTCGTGAGAATTCTCACGGCGCACACCTTAAACATACGGTAATCTTACGGTATATATTCCCTGGCTTGACTGCAAGCATAGAAATGCCGATACTATAGTTATGAATAAGCCCAGGCCTCGTGGAAAAGAGTATGTAGGTTGTTTAATGATGGTGATATCACTGATTGCCGGGATTTTTACAATTGTCCAGGGAATAGTCTGGTTAATAGAAAGGAGATAAATATGGCGTTGATAATTACCGGTATAGTTGTCGTTATTGCAAGTTCAATAAGTCTTGTTCTAAAAATCCAGGAGATTAAGAACAGGGACGCTTAATTATGGCTGGCATAAACAAAATCCGGGACCGGATCGAAATAGCGATAGAGATAACCAGGGACAGCAAGGTTCCCGCTCTTTTGATGGCGAATCCGGGGCTTGCCAAGTCAACGGTGGTGTATAATTGGGCCAGGCGCAATGGTTACCATATAGAAACATTGATCGGTTCCCGGTTTTCCCAGGAGGAGATCCTGGGCTTCCAGGTCCGGGCGGAGGACCGCGAAACCGGGGAGCATTACCTGGAACTGCTGGCCCCCCACTGGTACCGGAACATCCTGGACCAGGAAACCCGAAAAGTGCCTTCCGTGCTGTTTCTGGATGAGTTGAGCACCGCCCAGGAAAATGTCCAGGGCGCTTTGCTGCAGTTAGTCTTTGAGCGGAAAATTGGAAACGGCCGGACCCTGCCCGAATCGACACTGGTGATTGCCGCGGCGAACTACAAACAGAACATCCCCTTCCAGTTCAATATCATGGCCCCCATCCTCAACCGTTTCTGCATCATCAACCTATCCTACGAAAGCAACGATAGTTTTCTTGACGAATTCCTTCAGGACGAGGCTGATTTATCGAAGGATTTGGTGGTTTTTACGGAAAAGGAAATCACCCCCTGGCAGAAAAACTACCTGCGGGATGGCTTGAAGATGATGTTCCGCACCCTGTTCCGTTCCTTCGAGGAGGACAACCGGGACATTGACAAGGACCTTGTCTACACCATGGACATCAACAACCAGGTCTACAACACCATGTATGACGACGACTCCCGGTATGTGTATAACTTCATCTCCGGCCGCACCCTCTGGTATCTCTACCAGATCACCCTGTCCTTCCTCCGCAAGGGCCTAACCACAACAGAACACGGCGCGTCCATCCTCAACATGGTCTTCGGCCTCATCGGCCTGGGCACCAACACCTTTACTGAAAAGCAGCGCAAGGCCTATATGAAAAGCGCAGAAACCCTGTACCGGCGGCTCTACGATATCCTGTCTTCCCGGAATGAGGCGGACACGGGCCCTGTCTCCGGTGAAGCGCTTAGCGCGTCCCTGGACTTCCGTGGCAAGAGCGCCGCGGACGCCGTCAATGAATGGGTCCTTTTCCACGAATCTTCGGTACTCCGGGACATCAATGACCCGAACCTTGACGCCCTGGCTGCCCACATCGGCGCATCCTACGGCGTGAATGCCGAAGACACCGAGCGTCTCCGCCAGCGCATTACCCATAACAAGGCGGATCTGTATACCTTTTCTAACGAGATGCAGCGCCTGGACTACCTTATCGGCATACTGGAGGAGGAAAAGGCCGACGAAAATGGGCCGTTGAAGCTGCTCCGCAGTATCCGTGACGCCTATTCCGCACTCCGGGATGAGGCAACGCAGCTCATGATGAAAAGTGCCTTTTAAATGGATTCCCGATTCGCCGCTTGGGAGCCGGCCCAATACCGGGAAACAAATAAGCTGCTGGAACGGCTCAATATCCGCATTAGTTATATTGACGCGCCGGGGATACCGGGCGCCCCCATAAGTTTTTCCTACCGGGCCATGCGGGGGGAATACTGTATCTACATTGACCGTACCCTTGACCGGGCGGCCTTTATGGCCCGGGACCTTCATGAGAAGGGGCACATCCTCTACAACCACTTTAACCGGCCCCATGCGCACCGCCAGCAGTTCGAGGAATTTTTCGGGCGCAACCGCCATAAATTCATGGATCGTCTCCCTCCGGAACGGAATTTAACTTCCAAGCTGGGTACGTATACTACCTACATCTACAACCGTTTTTCCGACATAGCCCAGGCCATGGAGATCAACACCAAACTTTTCAAAGAGGACAGAAAAATTCTGTTCTCAGAGAACCGCAAAACACAGGCGCCCTCCCCCGGCGGCGGCATGGAGGGCGGCCCGCTTGCGGGATTTATCTTTCCCCGTGAAGGTTGGCCCGAGGGTCTGGACTGGATGAGCTATATGAGTTTCCTCTGCACCGAACTGAACTCCTTCCTGGACCATATCGGGGACGGGCCGGGTAAGAAAATTAAGTCCAGCGATGTCAGTACCTATAACGCTATGCAAGCCGCCGAGCGGCGTATACAGGACATCCAGGAAACCCGGAAGACAGCCGCGGACGCGGAAAGCAACGCCGCCTACGAACCGGAAATTATCCGGCATGGCAGGACCGATAATTATGCCGATACCGCAACGGTCAACACCGTTACTGAACTAAACGATGTGAAGGACCTGGTACGGATACTGCGGGAACGGAGCCTTCTCCTCAAGCGGAACCGGCTCCACACGGATATTCTCTACAATATTAACCGCAACCGGTTTGGTGATGTCCTCATTCCCCGCCGCTACCGCATTGAAAACTATAACCTGAACAACCTGTGTATCCTGCTGGACGTATCCGGCAGCGTTCCCCAGGGCTTTGTAAAGCGGGTCATACAAACTATCATGCGGGCCGAGGGGGCCTTTAATAAACGCCTGAGCCGGCTGGTCTGCTGGTCCGACCGCCTCTGCTCCGACACCATCCTGGCGGACATCGGGGCTGTTAGTTCCGGGGGCAGTACCGTGCTGGGCGCGGGGATTGAATACTGCAAGCGGTACCTCAATGAACGGTCCAGTTTCTTTATCATCAGCGATTTCCAGGACGACCTCAACGACTGGCTGGGTGCGGCCCGTGACCTGGGCTGCGAAAAGACCGCCGTGGGATACGGCAGGCTTAGCCGGGAATTATCGTTTGAACAATGGTTTTCCGCCATCGGTTCCAACGCCAATTACCAGAAAAACCCCGTAGATATACGGCGCTTCGTGTCGGTGTTCGATACCGTGTTGCTGCGGGATGATGTGGTGCGGCGGGAGACATGGTAGGGGGCAAAATTTACCCCAAAAAACTGAATTACAATTTCTTGATGTACTTTACATCAACCTCAACCACTCGTTTTTCAACATCAATTTTGCCTCCTATTTCTATCCGGTCATTTGTGCCGACAGAAATACCGAGTAATGTCCAAAGGTCCCGATCAATATCAACGGTAATATCACCGGTAGAATCACGGAATGTATATTTTTCACGTCCAAGTGATTGTACGATAGAACCGGTCAATATTACCAGGGAATGATCCGGAAGCCCTCTTGCCTGAATGACCGTAACGGTTTGAACCTGACCATTGGCTGTTCCGGCGCCCGGCCCGGTAAACCCTTGTCCATATACGGAACCAGCCGAAAGGACAATCAATAAAGAACACATGACCCAAAATGTAGATTTTTTCATATGTACCTCCTATAATAAACGTACTTAAAGCATACCATAATAAAAATATCTTTGCAATGGGGTTTTCCATAATCACGGACAGAAGAAATTTAACCACTGACCACACGGACAGGACGGACCGGTTTTTTGCTTGTCTTTTTCTTTTGTCCGTGCCGTCCGTGTGGTTAAATTTCGCCGGTATACACAATTTAGTTCGTGTCTACCTACCGGTCTCCAACAACATTACGGTACAATTCCTTAAGCGCTTTCCGCAAATGCACCACCGCATAATGCTTCCGGGAAAGCACGGTATTAACGCTGACGCCGGTATTTTTTGCAATTTCCTTTACGGGCATATCGTAATATTCCGTTAATTCAAACACCTCGCGCTGTTCAGGCGAAAGCTCATCCACCGCATTTTTAATTTCGTCTAAAATAAGGCCGCGCAAATACTTTGTTTCCGGTGTCGTTTCCCCGCCAAAAGCAACATCGGTAATCTCATCCAGAAAATTTGCGTCCTCATCATCGTCGTCTGCAACCGGAAACTGCATTTCCTGCTTTTTTTTATAACGATTGATGATGAGGTTGCGCGCCACCCGGTAGAGCCATGCCGCCGTTTGTTCCACCGGTTTACCGAGTTCATCCATGCGGGTAAATTGATAAAAACATTCCTGCAGAATATCTTCCGCGTCTTCATAGCGGGATACCCGCTTGCGGATAAACCCCGCTAATTTGTCACGAAACTCGGCAAAGGCAAGGGCTGCAACCGTCTGCGGCATGGCCTGTCTAACGGACCTCAGTCCGCCCCATCCTTCTTGGTGTCCGCATTTTCCTGGCCGCCGGTATCGCCCCGGTTCCAGGGGTTCCGCCCACCGTTAAATCTTTCCCGTGGGTCAAAGCCGTGCCGCTTCTTAATCTCTTCGGCCAGGTGCTGGCGCTGTTCGTCAGACATGGCATCCCACTTCCCGCGGAATAGGTTTTCGTGCCCCCGCCTTCTGCCGCCCATGATGCCCCCCAAACCGCCGGTAATCCCGCCGAATAACACCCTGCAAAGAACCAATAATCCGGCCGCTTGCAGCCAGCTCAGCGGCGGCAAGCCGAAAAGAGGCGGTAAAAGCGCGTTCCAGAGCAGCATGGTTATGGTACCGAACACCGCCGCCATGGCCGCTATACTGAGCAGCCCGAATGGAATGTAAAAAAGTCTTGAATGTCTGTTCATAATTAACTCCTTGTTATAGTAGACAAGTGACGGCTTAAAATATTTTACCCAATGATAATTTTTGTGATGTCATCGTTTCTCATGACGATACCATTCGTTTTTGTTCCATTATCCGAGGTAAAAAAATCATCAAAAACGGCAGCATCGTGGAACCCATTGTTTGCATAAATTTTTCGTGCACCGTGCCATTCTTCATTTATAAGCAATATTCCTTTTACCACAAGCGGAAACAAAACGTGTACCCGGTTTATCAATTCCCTGAACAGCAATTTCCCATATCCGCATTTTCTATGGCGGGGGAAAATGCCTATTGAAGAAATGTACAATTCATCCCCTGCAAGTTTTAATTGTTTTTTTATTGAGTGGCCAAGGGTAAAGGAATCTCTGGCTATCGATGGTTCGTATTGCCATATTTCAGAGGAAACGGCGCCTAAAAACTCACCCACGGACCGCGAACTAAAGTTCGATCGGTCCGCAGATTCCATAACAATGAACCCCTGCGGAAACGCGTCAATCCTTTCAAGATACGTACTCTCCGCTTCCTGCGTATCCGTGTTAAAGCAAGCCCTTTCCAGCGCCATTATATTAGTAATATCCGATGAAGCCGCTTCCCTGAACCTAAGCATTTTCTCCCCGCAACTATCTTTTCAATCCTATGCAATAATTGCAAGTGACCGAATGTGGGGGCAAAATTTCCCCTCATTTCGCAAAAAAAATGATTGACAGCATCCTATTTTAATTGATAAAATAATACCGATATGAGTACCAACTGCCAGATACTTTTTAGCATCGAGGGCGGAGCCGCCGTTACCGCCCTTGCCCCCGAGGGGGAAACCCTCCTGGAGACCGCCCGGAAAGCCGGAGTCGATATAGATGCCCCCTGCTCGGGGAATGGGACCTGCGGCAAATGCCGGGTGAAGCTCCTTGAAGGGACCGTGGAGGGGGAAGTCCCCCGGCACATTAGCCCGGAGGAATACACCGGTGGTTGGCGGCTGGCCTGCGGTATTAAGCCCACATCGGATCTGAAGGTCGAGGTGCCCGCTTCCGCCGGAGCCTTTAAGAGCCGCATCAAAGTAACGGACCTCAGCGAAGGCCGGGAACGGGCCGCCTTTGACGCCCTGGGCAAGGACCTGGACGAGCTGGGCTACCGGGGTGACAGCGGTATCGAAACCGTCGCCCTCACCCTGACGTCCCCCGCTTTGGACGATGCCATGGCAGACCGGGAACGGCTCCTGGCTATGTATACCGAAACCACCGGTGGAGAAGCGGAACTGGGCATTTTCGCCCTGCGGAAGCTCCCCCAAACCTTGCGTGAATCAAACTTTTCTATTATATGTGTCGTCAGGAAGGGCGAGTCCCGGGATTTGATCCTGGATGTCCTTCCCGCAAGCGCCGGGGATCAGTCTGTTCTGCCGGGCCTGGCGATAGACATCGGTACCACCACGGTAGCCATGGTACTCACGAACCTTCGGGACGGGAAATTGCTGGCAGGCGGCTCCGGGGGCAATGGCCAGATCCGCTTTGGCGCGGACGTTATCAGCCGCATCATTGCCAGTACGAAAAAGGGCGGCCTGGAGCGGCTGCGGAATGCAGTGATGGAGGATACCATCCTTCCCCTGATTGCTGAGATATGTAGCAAGGCGGGCATTGAGAGCACGGCCATATACCGGGCGGTGATGGCAGGCAATACCACCATGGCCCACCTCTTTACCGGGGTCTATGCGGACTTCCTCCGGCTGGAACCCTATGTGCCGGCCTTTTTCCATAAAGATGGCTTCCGCAGCCTCGACCTGGGCCTGAGCCTGAACCCCGACGCCGAAGTGCTTCTGGCACCCAACATCGGCAGCTACGTTGGCGGGGACATCACCGCCGGGGTCTTATCATCGGGTATATATAAGAAGGAAACCTTCTCCCTCTTCGTTGACCTGGGTACCAACGGGGAACTGGTCTTAGGCAATCAGGATCTGCTCATGTCCTGCGCCTGTTCCGCCGGCCCCGCTTTCGAAGGCGGAGACATCAGTTGCGGTATGCGGGCCACCGACGGGGCCATAGAAGCCTGCTCCATCGACGCCGAAAGCATGGAGCCCACCGTTTCCATTATAGGGGACGCAGGCCAGAAGGCCGGCGGTCTCTGCGGTTCCGGGCTTATCGACACCATCGGGGAACTTTTCCGGTGCCAGATCATCAACGCCAAGGGGAAAATCATCCGGGACGGCAAGCGGATCAGCCGGGATGAATACGGCGCCGCCAGCTATGTCCTCGCCTTTGCCGCAGACAGCGCTACCGGAGCGGATATTGCCCTGAACGAGACGGATATCGACAGCTTTATCCGGGCCAAGGGGGCAATTTTCTCCGCCATCAGAACCATGATGGCGATTATGGACTTTTCCATTGACGGCATTGAGGAAGTCTTTGTGGCTGGCGGTATCGGGAGCGGTATCAATGTGGAAAAAGCCATCCGTATCGGCATGTTCCCCAAGATCCCCCTGGAGAAGTACCACTATATCGGCAATACCAGCCTCACCGGGGCCTATGCCATGGTCAATTCCGCCGGGGCGGCCGCGAAGGTGAGCGAAATCGCCCAAAGCATGACCTACCTGGAATTGTCCTCCCATCCGAGTTATATGGATGAATTTGTTGCGGCCTGTTTCCTGCCCCATACCGACGAGGCGCTGTTTGCGTAGGGGGAGAAGGGATTGGGGGTATTAAATCATTTTTAACCACGGACTTTTGTTTTGAAAATTCATTCTTTTGTCCGTGGTAGGTCTTGCATTTTGGAACTGGCTCTATCGGCAAACGGACCGCGATCACCGATTATCAGTTCCACCTTCGTCCTCCAAAGCCCGCCTGATCCGCTCCGGGTCCCCCTGATTTTCCGCGACTATTCCGGCAACCCGGTCATACCCCAGCCGACCAATATGGGAAGCGGCAAAGGCATAGGAAGCGGCCAGCAATTCCGCACAGCGTTCCCGGTTCGCCGTTAGTGTTTCTACGCACTTGGTACGGAAGAGGTACACTCCGCGGTTCAGCAGGGAAAGGCTTTCCAGAAGCGCATCGGCAATGAGGGGGGAGAATGCGTTGAGTTCCAGTTCCCCACGGGCTGCTGCGGCGGTGATGGCAAAATCATTGGCGGCCACCCGGATCCCTACCTGGATGATCATCTCCGGGATAACCGGGTTCACCTTGCCGGGCATGATGGTGCTCCCCTTCTGCATGGGGGCAAGCTTGATTTCTCCCAGCCCGCCGTGGGGGCCGGAACTCATGAGCCGGAGGTCGTTGGCAATCTTGGTGAGGTTAACCCCCAGGCTTTTCAGGAGCCCCGACACTTCCACAAACACATCATTGTTCTGGGTAAGGTCCATGGGGTATTCCGCGGCGGCCAAGCCCATGCCGGTAAGGGAGCGCAGTTCTTCTAACACCTCGAAACGCCAGCGGGTTGTCTGTTTGTTCGAAAAGCCTACCGCGGCGCCCCCAAGGTTTACCTGCCGCAGCCGTTCCTCTACCTTGTAGAGCCGCCACCGGTCCCGGCCTATGGCTTGGGCATACGCGCCGAACTCCGCCCCCAGGCTTATGGGCACCGCGTCCTGCAATTCCGTGCGGCCAAGCTTTTTAACATCCTCAAATTCGTTTTCCCTTTTTTGAAGCGCCTCCTGCAGTTTTGCGCAGCCCTCGCTCAATTCCCGCAGCAATTCTATGGCGGCGATACGCAGGCCGGTTGGATACACATCATTGGTGGACTGTAGGCGGTTCACGTCGTCCAGCGGATGAATGATATCGTAGGACCCCGCCGGTTTTCCCAGGATTTTCAGGGCAAGATTGGCGATCACCTCGTTGACGTTCATGTTGGTGGAAGTCCCCGCCCCGCCCTGAAGAGCGTCAACAATAAAGGCGTCCTCCGTTTCCCCCGCGAGGATTTTGTCGCAGGCCGCAACGATAGCCCCGCAGATTTCCGCTTTGTCCGGCTTGCCGCCACTGGAGCCCGGTCCGCTCTCCGAATCGTTGTCATGCTTTGGATCGGCTGCAATTTTCCGGTAACTCAATGCCGCAGCTTTTTTGATCTTCACTATGGCGTAAATAAGCCGACGGTTAGTTTTTCTATTGTCCAGGGAAAAGTTTTCCTCCGCCCGGAGACTTTGGAGGCCATAGAGGGCTTCATCGGGTAAATCCCGTTCTCCCAGTTCGTCCCGTTCTTTCCTCACCGCATCAGCCCTCATTCCTCAAGCTCGGCGAGGATGTGGGGGAATATGGCGACGCTCCGTTTCAGGATGCCCTGGATGTGGGCAATGGTGATGCCGTAATTGGTAAAGGGTATCCCCTGGTCCGCAGCGCAGGCCTCCCGGTACCGCACCTCCCGCTCGTTGAGCATACAGGCCCCGCAGTGGAGGACAAGGTCATAAGAGGAAAGGTCTTCGGGGAATTCGCCGCCGGAGGTAAAGGCAAACTCCGGCTCCTTGCCCGTGTACTGCTTGATCCACCGGGGCAGTTTTACTCTGCCGATATCGTCACACTGCCGGTGGTGGGTGCAGCCTTCGGCGATGAGGATACGGCTCTTTTCATTAATCGAGTCCAGCATCCGCACCCCCCGAACCGCCGGGGCGAGGAAGCCCTTGTACCGGGCGAAGAGGATGGAAAACGAGGTGAGGGGAATATCCGCCGGGGTGTCCGCAGAAACCTTGGCGAAGACCTGGCTGTCGGTGATCACCAGAGCGGGTTTCTTGCCGATGTTCTCCAGGGTTTCCCGCAGCTCAAATTCCTTCACCACCACGGCGGCGGCATCGGCCTCCAGAATATCCCGGATGGTCTGCTGCTGGGGGAGGATCAGCCGGCCCTTAGGCGCGGCCTTGTCGATGGGGATCACCAGCACCACAAAATCACCGGGGCTGATGATGTCCCCCACAATTTGCAGCTTCGGCTCATCGGTCTTGGCCAGAGCGGCGATCTGCTCCTTCAATTCTTCTATATTACGCTTCTCCGTGGCGCTGACATAAATGCAGTTCTCGCCAGTAGGTTCGGGCGCCTTTTCAAGCAAGTCACTTTTATTGTAAGCGATGATGAAGGGAACATCCTTGTCCCGGAACAGCCTGATAAGGTCCTCATCCGCAGGGGACTTGCCGGTAAGGGCGTCCACCACCAGGACCGCCACATCGGTTTTGTTGAGAACCTGCCGCGCCCGGCGGACCCGGAGTTCGCCCAATGCGCCCTCGTCGTCAATCCCCGGAGTGTCGATGATCAGCACCGGCCCCAGGGGGAGCAGTTCCATGGACTTAGAAACCGGGTCCGTGGTGGTACCCTTGACGTCAGAAACGATAACCAGATCCTGGTTGGTCACGGCGTTGACCAAGCTGGATTTGCCCGCATTCCGCAGGCCGAAAAAGCCGATGTGAACCCTGTTCGCCGAAGGGGTTTCGTTTAATCCCATGTGACTAGTATACTCCATAAAGCCCGGGGAAGCAAATCGAGTAGGAGGCTGCCCATTAATTGGGTAGCCGTCCTTTCACACCACTACTTTTACCCAGGGGAAAAGTGCGTACGGCGACGGTGCAGAAGGGAATGGTAACTAACGGATGGCAGCCAGTTTTTCCCTGCCATGGGGTGTCTTCCACGCCGCCGCGTCCGGCCCCTTGGGAGTAAGGCCGAAGACATTCCCCGGATCACAGCAGACATGGTAATGGGCCTTGATGTGATCAAAATGGGTATTCTCCCCAAAGGCCGGAATCTGGTAGAGGTCCCGGGCATAGGCCCAAAGGTTGGGGAAATCCGCCAGCCGGTTCCGGTTTACCCGGAAAGCGTTGTAATAGGCGGCGTCAAACCGGGCCAGGCTTACCCAGAGCCGGATATCCGAATCAGTAATACTGTTGCCAAAAAGATAACGCCCGGTGGAGAGCCGCCCGTCGAGCCAGTCCAGGCGTTTAAAGACCGTGGCGTAAGCTGCCTCGTAGGCATCCTGGCTCCGGGCAAACCCCGCCTTATACACCCCGTTGTTCACTTCGTGAAAAATAGTATCGTTGAGGGCCATGATATCCTGCCGCAGCTCTTCGGGGAAAAGGTCCGGAGCGCCCGGTTTGTGGAAACCCCGCCACACCGTTTCCCAGTAGTACGTCAAATTGAAGTAATCGTTGTTTACCACCTTGCCGGAGGGGATGTCCACGATGGCGGGAACCGTAAAGCGACCCTTGTATTCCGGGTTTGCCGCCAGATACAGCTCGCTTAAATAGTGTACTTTTAAGACCGGGTCCACCCCCTCCGGGTCCAGGCTGAAGCTCCAGTCGCTGTACTCCTTCGCGGGCCGGATGGGGTCCACCAGACCCACGCTCAGGACCTTTTCCAGCCCCAAGAGGCTGCGGACTATCATCTGCCGGGTTGCCCAGGGACAGGCCGCAGACCAGATGAGCCGGTAGCGCCCGGCTTCCACCGGAAGTTCCCCCGCCGCCATTCCGAAGGGGGTGGTAAAGTGATTCTGCTGCCGTACAAAGGCGCCCTTCGTATTGTTCGTTTCATCCGCAAACCAGGTTTTATACGCCATGCCCTTACTCCAAAACAATTCCTAGTAGTACGATGTAATTTATATATGATTTCTATAAATATGTCAATTATCCTGAAAATATTCCGATATAAATAGGAAATAGAAGAAGGAAGAAAGTGATGCGATTATTCTTCGCTTATCTCTTAGTAGCCCTACTTGCCCTTCCTGTCCTTGCTGCCGCCGCCGACCAGCCATCGCAGGAATCGCAGAGCTATGCCACTGCCGGCGCCGAAGTGTTCAGAGCCAGCCGCCCCGGTACCGCCGCTGACGGTACACCACCGCCGCGTCCTGCCGCCGCCGCTCCGCCGTTAAATCGCGCGTCATCCCGCCCTGCCGCTGCTGCCGACATGCCGTCCCTTAATGTCATCCCGGAGAGGGAACGGGAATTGCCATCGCTATTTTCCGACACCTCTAACCCTGAATTATACAATCCGCTGCCCGTGGCAAGGGGGAGGCAGCCCCCAATTTCCAGTTGGGCCAGCCTTGCCCCGTCACCACCCGGGGATATGGAGCGTGTTATCCATTTTGCAGCCGGTCAGGACCAGTTCCTGCCCACGGAATACTACCGCCTGGACACCCTGGCCGCCATGCTCAAGCGTCTCCCACAGAACGCGCTGATCCTGGTGGATGGACATACCGCCCCCACCGGCAGCTTCGCCGGGGACATGGACCTGTCCTTCCGGCGGGCCCAAGGCCTGGTGGAAGCCCTGAAAAGCCGGGGCATAAACGAAAACCGCCTGTTCTTCCGGACCTGGGGCTGCACCCACCCCCTGGTCAGCAACGACACCAATACAGGCCGCAGCCTGAACAACCGGGTGGAAATTACCATACTGAATGGGGGCGAGCCGCTGCCATGATGCGGCGCAGGGCTCCTGCATTTACTTTTTTAACTACCAAATTATTGGTTAGTATTAGTAGGCTTTGACGTACCCGGGTTCGGCTTCGACGGTTTTACCGTCCTGCCGCATAGTCCAGCGAAGAAAAACCGCAAACGGTTTTCATTATACCCAATGTGACATTTCTATTGGTTTATACAGGTGACAGTATCACTGATTTTCAACAGAGGGTGGTAAAGTTTTTTTTGCGATGGGATGATATTGTACGGGGAGCGGGATTCTTATATACTGGCCTATGCAGTCAAAAAAGACAGAACGGGTAGAATTGTCCGTACTGAACAAGCCCGGCGTACTGGGCAGGGTCGCCGGCCATATACGCCACGAAGGCTGGAATATCAAGCGCCTTATCGTGGACGAGGACGAAAAGCCTCTGGACAAAACCGGCGGCGCGGGTACGTCTACCATGGAAATAGACATTGAGGGAACCCATACCAAACTTGCCCAGGTGATGGACAGAATCCTCAACCTGGACTGCGTGCTGAGCGTCGCCATGATCCGGAACGGCCGGAAAATCCTCCGCCGCCGCCCCCAGGATTCGCCGGAACAGGCGCCTTTTTCCGAAGCTGCGGTAACAATTCCGCCGAAAACAGCGGGCGCGTTGCGTATACTCGCGATCAATCCGGGTTCTACTTCAACTAAATTCGGCCTTTACGACAACGAAAAATGCATCCTGAAAAAAACGATCCGGCACGACGCGGCTTCTCTTGCCCGCTGCGCCTCCGTTCTGGATCAAAAGGAATTCAGGCGGGACTGCATCATGAAAAGCCTTGAGGAAGCGGGCCTGGACTATGCTTCCCTTGACGCGGTCGCGGGACGGGGCGGGCTTTTAAAACCTATCGAAAGCGGCACGTATCTTATCAACCGGAAAATGTTGACGGATCTCCACTCGGCCACGGCGGCGATTCACGCTTCCGCGTTGGGGGCGATTATCGCGGCGGAAATTGCCGGGCCGCTTTCGATTCCGGCCTATGTTGTGGATCCGGTGGTTGTTGATGAAATGGACCGTAATGCCAAACTTACCGGCATGCCCGGCGTTGAGCGTTCCAGCGTATTCCACGCCCTCAACCAGAAAGCCATCGCGCGCCGGCTTGCGGCGGAACTCGGTATGCAGTACGAAAACACCCGCTTTATTGTGGCCCACCTCGGCGGTGGAATTACGGTCGGCGCGCACCGCTACGGCAGGGTTATCGACGTCAACGACGCTCTTTCCGGCGAAGGGCCGTTTACCCCGGAGCGGACCGGCTCGATTCCGGCTATTCCGCTTATCAATATGTGTTTTTCCGGTGAATATACCGAAGCGGAAATGATCGAAAAAATTTCCGGCAAGGGCGGCATGAAGGCGTATCTTGGAACCGCCGACCTGCGGGATATCCAGAAGATGATCAACGATGGCGATGAGTTTGCCGCCCTGGCGCTGGATTCCATGGCCTATCAGGTTTCCAAAGAAATCGGAGCGATGGCTGCCGTACTTGAAGGGCTTGTGGACGCGATCATCCTCACCGGCGGCCTTGCCTATTCAACCCGCTTTACCGGTGCGATCAAACAGCGCGTGGACAAGCTCGCCCCGGTTCATGTGTTTCCCGGGGAGGACGAAATGCTTGCCCTGGTAAGCGGTGTCCGCAGGGTTCTCGGCGGAACAGAAGAGGCCGCGCAGTACCATTGATTCGTGCTGACAAAGCCGGGAGGAGAGGGGCATGCCGGGCGCTCATGCTGTTGGGGGAATCCACTCCGGGAGCCCGGCCCCAAGGGGCCCAAATAGGTCTCCCTACGCGGGGAAACCCAAATGCATTCGGCCCGTCACGCCCCTCTCCTCCCGCTGCGCCATCACTATATCGCTGAACGTTAAAGCTATACGGCCAAGCCGCTACTGCGGTGCAGTTGTTTTTGCTTTCATATATCTTTTATTTTAGTATAATTATTTAATATCTCTTCCAGTGTTTTCTGATTTAATTGTATGTTTCCTTGAGAAAACCATTTATATTGTGCTCTGCTGAATTTATTTAATTTTAAGATTATATATTTTCCATAAGTATTTTTTATATATGATATTTCTAATGTTTTATTCTCAGTTATTTTTTTCTCATATGAATAGAGTGTTTCATATTCTTCTAACGATTCTTTTTCAATATTTTTTTCGGCATTTTCATTTTTTCCTGCCATATCCTTTATCATGTCATCAGGAAAATTATTTATAATGTATTTTGAAAAATTTAATACTCTGTCTAATGCACTTATTTCTGCCTTAATATAATCATTGCTTTTATTTTTATTTAAAAGAAATTTCTTCCTTTCCTCTAAAATTTTAAAAGTATTTTCAGTAGGTATATCCATCATTCAACCCAAAATAAAACCCGGTCTATTGGACGATGGTCCTCTAAACCGGGTCGGTGTTTGCACCGCCGGGCACAGATGCCCAAGGGTGTAAGCCGCTTTTGAACCGTTTAGCTATTCAGCTATTCTTCGTCTTCGTCGTCAAGAATGATAAGTTCAACGTCATCCAAACTAATGACATTTTCGTCACCCTCAACAGATTTTTTCTTCAAATTACCACCATACGAAGTTACCCACCAAGTACCATCTTTGGAGGTATGGCTGAAATAGTCAAGTGTCTTGTTTTTGTTAACAATGGCAGACCCAGTACCATTGTCAGTCCACCAGTAACCTTTATCGTTACCTTCTTTTTCATATTTATTTATACTACCGTCGGCCGATTTGTCACCCCACTTGACTTCCCATTTCTTTTTCGAGAGCGTAACGGTTAGCTTTTTCGTAACTTCCTCACCGGAAAGGTACCCGGGCTCATCACCTTCGAATACTTTCTTGCAACCGACAAACGCCAATCCTACGGCCATCACCACGATGACCATGCCAAAGAGAAAAACTTTGCTTTTTGTAGTTTTCATAAACTACCTCCTAATTATTCTGGAGCTCCATACCGGAACTCCTTGTATACGCCCTGTCTTTGTGTGGAAACACAGTCTCAGCGCTGTATAGTACTTCAAGCGGGGACGCTGAACGCAACACCTCCGCAGAAAAGCCCGCTTTCACGACGCCATCTGTCAAATCACCTTTAGTCATTATTGAAGGTGCTTGACACCACGTCAGGTTTATAAAAGGAAAACGCCCCGGTGGCAGCGGACCGGAGGTCCGATGGCTCTGCGGCGCGTTATACCGGGACGTTTCATTTTTTTCAGGGGAAAATAGGTCTAAAAACGGGGAACGGCTATATCCTAGTAAACCTATCGGTGGGGGTGGGGGGGGTAATTTATTACAGTACAAGGAATTAGGTGATGTCATGGTCCCGGATTACCCCCTTTTGCCATTGTGTACCGGGGCCGGTTTCAAACCAAAAACCCCATGAAATTTAAAGTAAACGTCAAAAGCGACCCACCTTATAAAAAAACAGTCACAGCCCTAAACTTCCGGGAATCAAATATTTCGGAGGCGAAAATGAAGCGTTACAGCGAAGACGAGAAGCGGATGTGGGTGGAGGACTGGAAGGAAAGCGGAAGCGGCCGGTACACCTACGCAAAACGGAACGGCCTAAACCCGGCAACCTTAAAGAACTGGGTGAGAGAAGCCGAGGGACCCCAGGATTTTGTGGAAATAAAGCCCCCCATGCCCGTTCCCATGGGATGCGTGCCGGAAATCCTCATAGAAAAAGGGGACATCAAGGTTCACATCCCGGTAGCCATCAACCGGCAGGATTTACGTGCGGTTATCCAAAGTCTGGGGTGGCAACTATGACCATAGATTTAAGCAGAGCAAAGATCTACATCCGGCCCGGACACACGGACATGAGAAAAGCGGTCAATGGGCTGACCCTGCTGGTGAAAGAAAAGATGGAGCAAGATCCCTTCAGCGGAAGCGTGTATCTGTTTTGCAGCCGGAACGGGAAACTGCTAAAGGCGGTGTGGTGGGACGAGACCGGGTTCTGGATGAGCCAGAAACGGCTAGAGAAGGATCGGTTTCCCTGGCCGTCTACGGCAGAGGAAGCCCTGGAGATAACGGGCGAAGAAATACAGATGCTGTTGCGAGGGATCGATTTTTTCAAAGCGCATAAAGCGTTGAAATATAAACGGGCAAGTTAAAAAAAGTAAAAAAAGTATTTACAAGGATCGCCTATTGTGGTAGAATAACTGTCATGGAAATGGCAGCCACAATAGGCGATGAAATAAAAAACTATATTCTTCGAATTGAAAACGAAAATAAAGAATTAAAACACGCCCTTGATGAAAATACGAAACAGCGGAAAGAACTTGAAGCGGAAAACCAGCGGCTTGAAGAAAGGTTACGGCTGGCTCTGTTCCGGCAATTTGGCCGGGCAAGCGAACGGTTTATCGGGAAAGGGCAGCAGTCTCTGTTTGGGAACGAAGAAATCCCGGAGAGTAAATCAGCACCACCTGAGCCTGCGGGCACACCGGTAAAAGCCCACATTCGGAACGCTAAGGGACGTAAACCGATTGACCCCAAAATCCCCCGCGTAGCAATACCGGTAGATATACCAGAAGAAGACAAACAGTGCGCCTGCGGGCATCCCTTGGTCTGCATTGGCGAAGACATAACGGAACGATTAGTAATAATACCGGAACAGATATATGTTGAGCAGTATCATGTAAAAAAATATGCGTGTCATCATTGCGAAGGGTCCGGGGACGAAGGCAAACCAGCAGTACGGACCGGGAAAGTACCGGAAACCATCATGCCGGGAAGCATAGCGACGGCGGGATTGTTAAGTTATATATTTGTGAAGAAATATGACGATCATGTGCCGTATTATCGTCAGGAAGCGGGTTTTGAACGAATCGGAGTGAATATATCCCGGCAGGACATGAGTAATTGGCAGATGAAGACAGGGAAACGGCTGGAACCCCTGATAGAAAAACTAAAAGTCCATGTGAAAAGCGGCGAAGTGATGCAGATGGACGAAACGCCGATGGAGGTAATGCGTGAACCGGGCCGAAGCAATACCTGCAAATCGTATATGTGGCTTGCCCGCGGCGGGCCGCCGGACAAACCGGCGCTTTTCTATGAATACAATGAAACCCGTGCGAGCGAAAATGTGATTCCCTTTCTTGAGGGTTTCAAGGGATACCTACAAACGGACGGATGGGGTAGCTATAATGCTGCTCTTATAGGATATCCGGATGTTGTTCATGTCGGCTGTTTTGCCCATGCCCGAAGAAAGTTCTTTGAAGCAATGAAAGCGGCGGGGGCAGTAGGGACTGAAAAAACATGCGGCGCAGCAGAGGCTATCTCATACATAAAGGGGCTGTACACCGTTGAAAAAGATTTGCAGGAAAAGGTGAAAGAGCGTATCATATCATTGGAGGAGTTCCTTGAAGAACGGATCCGGAGATGCACACCAATAATAGTAAGTTTTCATAAGTGGCTTGAAAAACAGTCGGAAGAAGTAT
>BNUW01000020.1 GCA_025997655.1 Spirochaetia bacterium | reverse complement strand
GGGAAGAATCCAAACGGCGGTTGAGGATTTACACTTCTTCCACCGCGATAAAACGGGTAGGGTTGAAGATTGCGTGTTCAGCCCCTGCGTTGGTGTTGCTGTTCAGGGCGCTAAGCTGTCGATGATACTTTAGGCGTATTAAAAAATCTCGCTGCGCAGGATAACCGTGTACATTATATTTCCTTCTCCCGTAATTTTGGAAAAGAAGCCGCCTTGCTTGCAGGATTACAGGCTACACATTGCCAAATTGTTGTTACGTTAGACGCAGATTTACAAGACCCTCCTTCACTTATTCCGCAAATGATTGAAGTAGTTACTTCGGGTGAGTTTGATTGTGCCGGAACACGGCGTGTAAGTCGAAAAGGCGAGCCGCCTATCCGTTCATTTTTTGCCCGCAGGTTTTATAGCATCATGGCAAAAATAAGCGATATCGAAGTAGTGGACGGCGCGAGGGATTTTCGCTTAATGAACCGTAAATATGTTGACGCAATTTTATCGTTACCGGAACGAAGCCGGTTTTCAAAGGGTATTTTTCCATGGGTCGGTTTCAAAACAAAATGGTTTGAATATGAAAACATACAACGCATTGCAGGGAACACCAAATGGTCTTTCTGGAAATTATTGTTTTATTCCTTTGACGGAATTATTGCTTTTTCATCAAAACCCCTCGCCATCGCCTCAATTATGGGAATTCTACTATTCTTGATTTCCCTTGTATTTATTTGTTTTATCGTTATTCGCAGAATGGTATGGGGAGACCCTGTTGACGGCTGGGCATCAACTGCATGCATCATTTTGTTTTGCAGCGGTATTCAGCTTTTCACCACCGGTATTTTGGGGCAATATCTCGCAAAAACATATACAGAAGTAAAACAGCGCCCGCAATTTGTAATACGGGAGGCAAAATGATGGATTTAACCGAAAAAACAGCAAATATCAACCGTCACCCGTGGGAACTGTCGCGAAGTCACTGCATTATACGCCAAATAAATAATCACACTTTCACTACCATTGCTGACATTGATGCGGGCGACCGTTTTTTTACCACAAAACTGTTACCCTTTGTTACAGACACAATATATGCGGTTGATACCGCATACGTTGATACAAATACCAAATTTGACGGTATCCATTGTATCAATAGTATTTCAGAATTACCCGAGCTTAATGATAATAGTGCAATAATTATGATGGATGTGCTTGAACACGTATCTGATGATGCGGTTTTTTTGTGCGTTATACTCGATAAATTATCTTCAGGCGGTACTTTGCTTATTACCGTTCCGGCGATGCAGTTTCTATTCTCTGATCACGACACGTTTTTGCATCATTATCGTAGATACAGCAGGAAACAGTTACTTACACTATTGCAGAAAAGTGGTTTGATTGTAGAAAAATGCCATTATTTTTTTTTTAGTCTTTTTTTCATCCGTCTCCTTACTTTGAGGAAAAAGCATATAGGTGGCATTGGTGAATGGCGTTTTTCAGAATACCATACCATAACGAGAATAATCAGATTTGTACTCAATGCTGATTTTTTCTTCTGTGCGTTATTTGCACGTTTCCGTATATACCTCCCCGGCTTATCGCTTTTAGCGGTATGTAAAAAGGACGCCCAATGTTAATAGACTCTACTTTCTTTAAATTCATTCTTGTTGGTGGAATAAACACCATTGCCGGTAGTGCGTTGATGTTCATCTTTTATAATATTGCTGACCATAGCTACTGGTTTGCGTCAGGAGCCGCCTATATTCTTACCAGTATTTTGAGTTTTTTCTTGAATAAATATTTTACGTTTAGGGTTCAGCGGTGGTCGGCATATATGGTTTTCGCTTTTGTATTCACCATAGCCATATCGTATTTACTGGCTTACGGTATCGCAAAACCAGTGACGTATCACGTTTTTTCTAACCGCTCTCAAAAATTTCGTGATAATACTGCCCTGCTTACGGGAATGTGCCTGTTTACCGGGTTGAATTATATTGGGCAACGGTTTTTTGCATTCAGGAGGAAAGGAAAGTGAATGAAAATAAGGTAGCTAAATATTGTAGGGGTGTGTCTGCGATCATACTTCTTGGAAGCATTATTTTATTGTTCCCTCAAATTCGGCAGATGATTGTGAGTTTCTGCGAACAATATATTCTGCATAGAGAACTTCAAAATCATGCAAAGTGGATGCGGTTTTTATTATTCCTTGCCGGTGCTGGAATTGTTGTTGCTGTTGCGCTAAGTGTTTTCACAGTGAAAAATTATTTTTTAAGCGACAGATCACGTCGGCTGTTAATGTATACGTCTGCCGCTGTACTATTTTTATGCTTGTTAATATTTTTACCGTTCATACGTGCTGCGATTATTTCGTTTGCAGAGCGATTTATTGCAGGAAGAATAATTGATGAACCAGGGTGGGATTACCAGCTTGTCAAACTGGCTTGTTTCGGGACTTTTTTGTCAATTCTTGCGTTGTTTTATGCACTATATGAAGTGTCAAAAAAAGTACCGGAAAAGAAAACATTTTATTGTTCAGTTATTCAATTTTTCTTGATAGGCTTATTCACATTTTTAACAAGTATTCTTGTTTTTACAAATAACGCTATATGGCTGGACGAGGCTTACTGTCTGGCGCCTATTCGCCATTCAATAATTGATATTATCTCGTTTCAAAGAACAGACACCAACCCGCCTTTGTATAATATAATGATAAAAGTATGGTCATTGTTTTTTGGACAAAACGTATATGCTATTAAACTGTTTAGTATCATTCCTACGGTCTTGACAATGCTGCTGGTATCTTCGTTTTTACAGAAAAATGTTTCGGAACGCAGTGCCGTTTTGTTTTTACTGTGTTTTCTGGCATCGGACACAATTTATCATTATTCGATAGAAATTAAAGGATATAGTTGGGTATTTTTTTATGTTACCGCTTCGGCAGTTTCTTTATGGTATATCTTAACAACAGAGAAGAACAAATGGTTTATCTTTTTTCTATTATTTGCAGAATGTGCTGCTTATACACACTTTTATGCCGCCGCGTATATTGCCATTGAATATGTTTTAGCGCTTGTATATGTTATTTATAGCAAAGACAGAAATAAAATATTTAAATTTTTGCTTATTATACCCTGTGCAGTTATCTTATTTATCCCTTGGTTACCGGTGGTGCTTAATGGAATTTCCAATACTAACACTATCGACTTATTTTGGTGGATTCCAAATTTGACTTATCCAATACTTCAGTCGTATTTTAGTGAATTGTTTAGAACATATAATAAAGTGACTACAGGCTTTTTTGTATTTATGTTTGAGGTAGCGATAGGGTATTTTTTTATAAAAAGCCATAGAAGTAAAAATGAAATATTTAGCTTTGCGTGTCTTTTTAGTTTATTATTTTTCGTAATAGCAGCTTTAATTCTAGCACCAATAAAAAAGATCCCTCTTATACCAAGATATATGTTTCCTGCTTATGGTTTGTGTTTATTGTTTTTTGCAATTGAATTTGAATCTATAGAGAGAGTGAAGGTTTTAAAGACTGTGTGCACTATTCTGATTGCATTTTGTTTTTTAACGTTTCC
Source organism: Spirochaetia bacterium (assembly GCA_025997655.1). GTDB lineage: Bacteria > Spirochaetota > Spirochaetia > Treponematales > Breznakiellaceae > Termitinema. The sequence continues at coordinate 20,035 of BNUW01000020.1, read as the reverse complement.
AGAATTTTATAGATCGGAAGCACAGGAAGCAAGAGAATTTAATAAGTTTTTTAATTATATGGCTGAAAAAGACAGTCCGGATGATATTTTTATTAGAACAAATCAGGATAATATAAGCGGGTGGCATCATACAAACATAATAAATTATTTTTATCCCAATCGCGTTTTTGCCAATACAGGAACCGGTTTATTGGGACTTGAAAGAGAAGTAATAACGTATGATGATTTATTTAATAACTCAAAGTATACGAATCGCGGAGCATGGATAATTATACCCGGCGAATCCGTCATGGACGATTCTGAATTAGAATCAAGTGTAGAGTTTTGTGGTGTCTACAGTGTAAGTCATAATACATTGACATTGTATCATGCAAAAAGAGCATCGGATGCTAAAAATCTTATTAGCTTAGTTGATAAGAGTGTTAATAGATAGAAGTGAAAGCGCCAATTCCCGCAACGAATAAACACACATCATTATATGGCTTGTCAGATGTACTTGACGATGCTAGCGGATGGCCTAATACTTCAATTTCTGAGTATTTCGGTATTCATTCAATCAAAGGGATCGATAACGGTGAGCCGTGGGAGCCTGCTTGGAAAAAATAAAGTATTGTGAAATGAAAAATATGGGGTCTGGGATGCCGTGGAAGGAGATCGATAAAATGGACGAGAAGAAGGAACTTGACCAGGCAGCAAAAACAGCGTATAAAAACTAGTATGAAGTGTAGGCCCTTTGTTTTTTGGATCACGTTCCTGATGATAACGGCTGCAACAATCAATGCCGATGATATTCCGGTGACGATAGAATTTCAGGGTGTCATACCCAACGGAGGCAAAGTGTTTGTGGCCATATATTACAGCGCCGATTCATACCGGAACGGGAACGGCCCTATCGATCAGTCGGCGTGGATTGAGTCAACGGCGGAAACCGTCCGCGTAGAAATGCTCATACCCGAAGGGGAGTGCGTCGTGTCGGGCCATCAGGACGCGAACGGGAACGGCCATCTGGATTTCGGCGCCTTTGGTATGCCGCTGGAGAATATTGCCTTGAGCAATTACGGCGGCAGGGGAATCCCCGGCAATTTTAATAAACTGAAAGTCCCGGTATACCGGGGTGTCGGCGCCATCAGTGTGCATCTCTATAAAGTCAGGCTTTAGTACCTGTTTTTACATTCTTTTTGGAAGGCAATTTTGCGCTTGGCGGAGCAATGCTGCGCGGAGGCCTCGGCGGTGTTTTTGGCGCGGTATGCTCAAATAGCTTCATTGGATACGGGTGATTCCCGACAGTCTTGGGAGTTACCTTGATGAGCTTTTGGATATCCTTTAAATATGTTTGTTCATCATAGTCGCAAAAAGAAATCGCTATCCCGGCGGCTCCGGCGCGGCCGGTTCGTCCGATTCTATGCACATAAGTCTCCGGGATGTTTGGCAGGTCGAAATTTATCACGTGCGAAAGCTGGTCGATATCAATGCCGCGCGCCGCAATGTCGGTCGCTACCAGGGCTTGAATCTTGCCGGACTTGAAATCGTTCAACGCGCCTTGGCGTGCATTTTGCGATTTGTTACCATGAATAGCCTTGACCGACTTGCCCGATTGTTCCAATATCTTTTTTATTTTGTCCGCGCCATGTTTCGTTTTCGCAAAAATCAGGACCGACACCAATTTCCTGTCATTAAGCAAATCGACGAGCAGGCGGCCTTTGTTAGCCTTGTCAACAAAATAGACATACTGATCGATCGAATCGACGGTGGAGGAAACAGGGGTGACCGCCACCGTTGCGTGGTTACGCAAAATGGATGAGGAAAGCGCGGCTATCTCTTTGGGGATAGTTGCGGAAAACAGCAAAGTCTGTCTTTTAGAGGGCAGTTTTGCGATGATTTTTTTCATATCGTTGATGAACCCCATATCCAACATTCTGTCGGCTTCATCCAATACTAAGATCGATATGTTCGTCAAATCGCAGAGCTTTTGATTGACCAGATCGAGCAGCCTCCCGGGTGTAGCCACTAAAATATCGATGCCCGACGCAAGCTCGGCGACCTGGCGCTTTTGCGACACCCCTCCGAAAACAGAGGCCGCCTTTAGCCCGGTATACCGCCCGTATGCTTTGAAACTCTCAAAAATCTGCAGGGCAAGCTCCCTGGTAGGAGTCAAAATCAATGCATTAGGTTTATCAGCTTTTTTGCCATGCCTTTGCTGATAAAGTTTCTGCAGAATGGGAATTGCAAAGGCCGCGGTTTTTCCGGTTCCGGTCTGCGCGCAGCCCAACAAATCGCGGCCTGCTATCAATAGGGGGATAGCCTCTATTTGAATAGGCGACGGCATCGCGTATCCCTTATCCCCTATCGCCTTCAAAATCGGCTCAATTATCCCAAGTTCCGTAAATTTCATCAATTCTCCTCTTCCCTTCATTATACCCTATGCGATCCAGTCAGAAAAGAATATGCCGCCGCCAAGGGTTATTGGGGGTGGCAGCAGGAAAAGAATGGGGGGACCCTTTGGGGGGTCCCATTCTTTTCCTACTGACAGGACCCCCCACTAATCTATTCACGGCGTATTCTTTTCCGTAACGCCGCCTCAAGCTCCCGCTGGCTTACCATAACCCTTCCGCCATAGGTGTAGATCACCGGCTCATCCCCAAAGGCCATACTGCCGATTTCGCGAACGTCGGCGCCGATACTCACTGCTCTAATGTGGTTGTTTTCAAAGGCGCGATCCCCAATGGCCGTCACCCCGTCAGGAATTACCACCTGCTCTAAAAGGTTATTGGTAAAGGCTGAATCTCTGATGGCGGTAAGCCCGCTTCCAAGGCTCAACGCAGTAATCTTATTGTTTGCAAATGCCTTATAGTGAATCACCGTAACGCCGTCGGGGATTTCCACCTGGGGAAGCTCGTTGTCCGCAAAGGCCCAACTGTCGATTTCCATAAGCCCCTTGGGAAGACGCAGATCGCTCAGTTGATTGTCCGCAAAGGCCCTGCTCCCGATTTTTGTAATCCCCTCGGGAATATACACGCGCTGCAGCCGGTTATTCGCAAAGACCGAATCCTCAAGACGGGAAATACCCCTGCCCAGGGTCAGGCGGGTCAGCCTGTTTTGCGCAAAGGCTTCGCTGCCAATCGCCGTAACGGTATCGGAAATAACCACACGGGGAATCCGGTTGCCGTAAAAAGCGCCGTTACCTATACGCTGAAGGCCCCGGGGAAGGGTGAGCGCCATAAGGCTATTACCGGCAAAACTTTTGTACCCGATATCCGTAAGGCCTGAGCCAAAGGTCACGACGATTAGCCGGTTGTTATAGAATGCTTTATCGCCAATGGTAGTAACGCTGTTGGGAATAGTTACGCGGACAAGCCGTCCGTCCATAAATGCCCCGTAGCCGATGGAAACAACCGGCATACCCTGTACTTCCCGGGGGATGATAAGTTCTGTGGTCTGTCCGTGATACCCGGTAATGGTTACCCGACCCGCATCAATAGCAAAATCATAGTCCGTCGTATCCTGCGCTGCAGCGTGAAAGCAAACCAGGGAACATAAAAACAGAAATACTATTCGGCGCGCCTTCACGTTCTTCGCTCCCGCAGAAACTCAAGCAGCGGCGTTTCCCAGCTTTCCCCGGGGCGGCTCCTGTCCATGAAATGCCGGTACAGGGTGATGATGTGGTCCCGGATGCGTACCCCATCCTCCGGAGAGAAACCTTCGGGCTCCACAAAGAGCCGGGAGACAAACGCCTCCGCTTCCGCAGGGGGGAAGAGGGCGGGATCAAAGCGGCTCATGGCGTACAGGGAAGCGGCCACACAATTTATACTGTGCTGCTTCACATAGAGGATGGCCTCGGTGATCAGGGCGGCCCCGGCATTCACCTCCTCAATCTTCGCTTTCAGTGTTTCCTCGTCACCAAAGGACCGGAGCAGTTCCCGGAAATGGGTGTAGCTAAAAATCATCACCATCACGTGGAGGCTGGGGATGCACATAAGGTGGGGGTCCGTAAGGTGAATTAGGAGGAACTGCGGGTGAAGGATGTAGAAGGGGCGGCGGGTGGTGGACATGTTTTTGGAATAGACCTCCGCAGCAAAACAGTAGATACGGTTCATGGCATTGATAAAGTCCTTTGCCGGTTGGATGGCGCGGCGGCGGTACCGGCTGAGAAGAAAGCCCAGGATGCGTATCCAGAAGGGGGAAAAATCATGGTATATATTGACCCACCGGGGGTGGAAAGGGATTGCTGCGTCCAGGGGATGATCCACCTGGCTCACGGGAATGCGCCCCGGCAGCAGGGACGCCCGGTTTTGCAGGAAGAAGAAGTTGCGGAAGATCGATGCGATGCATCTGACACCCGGCCCGCGCAGGACCGGATAGGCAAAAACCATCAGCAGCGAAACGGCGGTGGAATGTTCTTTGAGGGTGACAACCTTTGGTTGCTTAACCTGTATCATTTTAGGTAGTATAGTACGAAAATCATCAGAATTGCGAGAGGGGTTTATGCTGGGTCCTTTGGTTAATGCAGCGGCGATTGTGGTATGCGCCCTGGCGGGGTGTTTCCTGATCCGGGGCATCCCGGAGCGGTTTGAGGAGATCATCAAAAAGGCCATCGGGCTGTCTATCATGTATGTTGGGATCAAGGGCGCGCTGGACAACCAAGGGGTCCTCCTGCTGATCATGAGCATGGTCATCGGGGCGATTATCGGGGAGCTCATCAATATTGACGGGCTGATGAACCGCTTCGGGAACTGGACGGAGCGGAAACTCAAGCGATATTTCGCCATGAGCAGGGGGACCTTTGCGAAGGGCTTCGTATCCGCCAGCATCCTGTTCTGTACCGGGTCCATGGCTATCGTGGGGTCCATGCAGAGCGGCCTCCAGGGGAACCACGAGACCCTCTTTGCCAAGTCTGTTCTGGACGGCTCCATATCCCTGGTATTCGGCGCGTCCATGGGCATCGGCGTGGTTTTTTCCGCCATCCCGGTGCTGGTCTACCAGGCGGGGATAGCCCTGGCGTCCATGGCCATCAAGGATTTCCTTACCGCGGACATTATCCGGGAAATGTCCGCCGTGGGGAACCTCCTGGTGGCGGCCATCGGCTTCAATTTCCTTGGGGCTGCGGGTGAAAACCCGAAAGAAATCCGGGTTGCCAATCTGATTCCGGCGATTTTTATCCCCTGGGCGTATTTGGGGCTGGAAACGATTTTAAAAACCCCTTAATATAAGCGGTAGTTAACCGATAGTAAACAGAGGAGACCATTTTGGCAAATACAAATCACTTATATGCCTACCGGGAGACCCGCATAAAAACCGCGAGCCAGGGGCAGCTTATCATAATGTTGTATAACGAGGCGGTAAAACAACTCGATCATGGCCTTGAACTGCTTGAACGGAACGCAGGGGGGAAGAAAAGCCCCGGCAGGATTGAGGAGGTCAGTAAATCCGTCCTGAAAACCCAGGAGATCGTCACGGAACTCATGGTTTCCCTGGATTTTGAGCAGGGCGGTGATATCGCCCGGAACCTCTTTTCCCTCTACACCTGGTTTAACAAAGAACTGCTGGAGGCCAATATCAACCAGGACCCCCAAAGAATTGCCACGATTCGCAATATGCTGAACGATCTGCGGGGCGCCTGGAGCGAGATTATCGCCAAAAATTCCATGGAAGGGTTCGGCCAGCCTGCTATGGGCCTCAATATTACCGGATAATAGCGCATGACCGCCGAAGAACTTACTCAACGGGTGGCGGTACTCAAGCGCTTCCGGGAACTGCTCGAGGCCCAAAGAGACCGGTTCCGGGAATACCTTACGGTACTGGATAAACAGCAAGAGACCATCGAACGGGGCAACACCGAAGCGCTCCTTTCCCATGTGGAACTGGAAGAGCACATTGTACGGGATATTTTCAACATACAGAAGGTCATTGATCCCCTGGAAGATATGTACCGCACCCTCACGGGCCGGGAACAGGAGGGGGAAACCATCAGCCTCAAGGCCGCCCTGGAGGGGCTCAAACGGGAAGCGGTTGCCCGTTCAGAGCGGAACCGGAACCTGCTCTCGGTACGGATGGCCGAAATCAGGCAGGAGATTAAGGGCCTCCGGGGAAATCCCTACGCCGCCCGCCGGTCAATTTATGCGGATACCCTTATCCCCTCCCTGATAGACCTCAAAGGCTAGCATGTATACCGGCGAAAGAATAACCACGGACCACACTGACCACACAGACACGGACAAGACGGACTGATTTTTTTGCCTGTCTTTTTCTTTTGTCCGTGTGGTCGGTGGTTTACATTCTTCATACACAAGTCGCTCTATCCGAAAATCCGCTGCTTTAGTGCTTGCCCGGTAGGTGTGGCTGCCAAGCCCCCCTGGGCGGTTTCCCGCAGACTCTGGGGAAGCGCCTCCCCTATTTCCCGCATGGCGGTAATCACCTCATCCACGGGGATAACGCTCTTAATGCCCGCCAGAGCCATGTCTGCGGCGGCGATGGCGCACATAACGGCGCCGGCGTTACGCTTAACACAGGGGACTTCTACCAAACCTGCCACGGGATCGCATACCAGCCCAAGCTGGTTCTTAATGGCCATGGCGCAGGCTTCCGCAACCTGGGATGGCCCGCCGCCCGCAAGCTCTACCAGGGCTCCCGCCGCCATTGCCGCCGCGCTGCCGCATTCCGCCTGACAGCCGCCCTGGGCGCCCGCTATACCGGCCTCATTGGCTACCACCATGCCCAGAGCCCCGGCGGTAAACAGGGCCATTACCGCCCGGTCCTCGGGTGCGCCCCGTTCCTCCATCATCGTTAGTATCGCTGCGGGGAGGATGCCGCAGGACCCGGCGGTGGGGGCAGCCACGATTTTCCCCATACACGCGTTGCACTCCGCCACGGCGATGGCCTTGGTCAGGGCCTTGGCGCAGAAGGCCCCCACAAGTGGGAGACCCGCACCGTCCGTATTAGCGTAACGGTTCATCAGAAAGCCGTTCCCACCGGAGAGGCCGGCGGCGGATCGCAGATCCTCCCGGATACCGGTCTCCACGGATTTCCGCATTACACTAAGGCTGTTCCGCATTGTCTGCAACAGATCTTCTGCGGGGCGCTCCATGGCTTCAGCCTGATCTTGCAACACGATATCGGAAATCCGTAAACCCTGCTCTTCCGCAGCGTTCACTAATTGTGCTATGGAATGATATTCAAGCATGGTTCACCCCCCTGCCTGGTTCGGCCTAAGGTACACCAGGCTGTCGATGTGGGGCAGGGCGCGCAGTTTTGCTATTGCCTCAGGGGTTACCGCACCGTCGGTTTCCAGGGTCATCACCGCCTGGAATCCGCGGTGGGGCCGGTTCAGCTTGAAGTTCCCGATGTTGATCCCCAGTTCCGCCATGGCGCCGGTAACCGCGGCGATCATCCCCGGCATATCCCGGTGGGCGATTATCAGGGTGTCTGCGTCACCGGAAAATTCCGTATCCATGTGGTTAACGTTGGTGATATGGATATTGCCGCCCCCCACGGAGGACCCCTGGACGGCGCACTCCTTTCCGTCCCTGCCCGCCAGATGGAGGCGTACCGTGTTAGGGTGGGCGTGGGGGATCTGCACTTCGGAAATAGTAAACTCAAGCCCCTGCTCACGGGCAACCGTAAAACTGTGGGGGATACGTTCATCATCGGGGAGCATCCCCAGGAGGCCGGCGACAATTGCCTTGTCCGTCCCGTGGCCCCGGTATGTCCGGGCAAAGGAACCCGCCATACCGATGTCCGCTTTGGCCACCTCCCGGCCCAGAATCTTCCGGCTTACCCGGCCGATTCTGACCGCCCCTGCGGTGTGGGAACTTGAGGGGCCGATCATCACCGGGCCGATTATATCAAAAATATTCATGGGCTAATTATAGTGGATATTCCGCTTTACGGAAGACGGGACATACAATAGTATAGAAATATGAAACACCCCCTCTACCTTATAGACGCCTACGGCCTTATCTACCGGTCCTACTTTGCCTTCATGAACCGTCCCCTGCGGAACAGCCGGGGACAAAACGTATCCGCCCTTTTCGGCTTTGCCCGTACCCTGGTGAGCCTCCTGGACGAGGGCGCCCCGGCGGCGGATGCGGTGGGAAAGATCCTTCCCGCCCCCCAAAAGCCCCGGCGGCTGGCGGTGGTGTTCGACTCCCCTACCCCCACTTTCCGGCACAAGCAATACCCCGAATACAAAGCCACCCGGCAAAAAGCCCCGGAGGACCTCCACACCCAGGTTCCCCTGGTGGAAGAAGTCCTCGCGGCCCTGGGGGTCCCGGCCTTAAAGGCCGACGGCTTTGAGGCGGATGACATCATCGCCACCCTGGCAAAAAAATGCCGGGAAGAAGGCCGGCAGTGCTACATCCTCTCCTCCGATAAAGACCTGCTTCAATTGGTAGGGGACGGAACCTACCAACTCCGGCCTGCAAAGGCGGCTAAAGCCGGTGAAAGCGGCTCTTCGGGCGGGACCAATACGGTCAAAGGCGGCCTGCCCTACGAACTGGTGGGCGTCGAAGAGGTTAAAGCCGAGTGGGGTGTCCTGCCCAGCCGGGTGTTGGATCTCCTGTCCCTTACCGGCGACACCTCCGATAACGTGCCCGGTGTTAAGGGTGTGGGCGATAAAACTGCGGTTAAACTTATGGCCCGTTACGGTTCCCTTGATGAGATATACAAAAATATCGCCGGCATTGAGGGCTCGGTTGGGAAGAAGCTCGCCGAGGGAAAAGAAAGCGCTTACCTTGCCAAATCCCTGATAACCCTGAGCTATGAGGCGCCCCTTTCGGTTAAGGCTTTGGACGATTTTTCGGTGGAAAACCTGGATAGGGCGGCGGGTGCGCAGGTTCTCTTGAGGGAGGAGATACGGCAGATTGCGGCGGCGCTGGACCCTGCAAGTAAAGGGAAAGCCGGGAATGGGGCTGCGGACAAAAGCAGTCAGGCTGCGCATGGCGGATCAGGCAGTCCGGAGACAGATGGCGGCTTGGGGGATAGCGTAACAGGATCGGCAGTATACGGCGGACAGCGGCCGGATCAGAGCGCCGTAGACCCATCACTTTTGGGGGATGGCGCCTACAAGACCATCCTGGACTTCCCGGCGTTTGAGGCCATCCTGCTCAAAGCCCGGCGGCAGGGCCTTTTTGCCCTGGACTTTGAGACCGATTCTCTGGATGCCTGGAATGCCCACCCCATCGGTATTTCCCTGGCCTTAAAACCCAAGGAAGCATTCTACATACCGGTTGCCCCCCACCAGGGCACTGCGGCAGACGGCTCCGATGCCGAAACCCCCGCGCCCTTCCTTGACCCCGCATCTGTCCGGGAAAGCCTGGCCCCCCTCCTCGCCGACCCCGCCATGACCGTGGCGGCCCATAACGCCAAGTACGACTACAAGGTAAGCCGCGGCTGGGGCCTCCCCCGGTGGCAGTGCAAAATCTGGGACACCATGGTAGCCGCCTGGGTGGACGACCCGGAACGGAACAACTACTCCCTGGATTCCATTGCCGGCTACCACTTCGGCTATACCCCCCTGGCCTACAACACCATCGTTCCCAAGGGCAGCACCTTTGATCAGGTCCCGTTGGAGACCGCCTCCCGCTATTCCGCCGAAGATGCGGACCTCACCCTGCGCGCCAAGGCCTTTCTGGAACAGCGCCTCGAAAAATCCGGCTCCCTGGGCCTTTTCCAAGACCTGGAAATGCCCCTGCTCCCCATCCTGGCGGAAATGGAAGGCCTGGGTATCAAAATTGAACCCAAGGTTCTCCGTGACTTCGGCGTGGAACTATCGGCGGAACTGGACCAGATACAGGCGGACACCTACAAGCTGGTGGGCCACGAGTTCAACCTGGCCTCCACCAAGCAGCTCCAGGAAGTCCTTTTTACCGAGCGGAAACTCCAGCCGGGCAAAAAAACCAAGACCGGCTACTCCACCGATGTGGCGGTTCTGGAAATCCTTGCCCGCGAGGACCCGGTGCCTGCCAAGATCCTCCGCCACCGCACCCTGTCAAAACTCAAGTCCACCTACGTAGACTCCCTGGCGGATATTGCCGACAAGGACGGGCGGCTCCATACCAACTTCATCCAAACCGGTACCGCCACGGGCCGCCTCTCCAGCCGGGAACCCAACCTCCAGAACATCCCCATCCGTGACGAGGAGGGCCGCCGCATCCGGGAAGCCTTTATCGCCAAGCCGGGCAGCGTCCTCATCTCCGCAGACTACAGCCAGATAGAGCTGGTGGTACTGGCCCACCTTTCGGAGGACAAAAACCTCATCGCCGCCTTTAACACCGGCAAGGACGTCCACGCCCGAACCGCCGCCCTCATCTTCGGCATAGACGAGAAGGATGTTCACAGCGATCAGCGCCGCATAGCCAAGACCATCAACTTCGGCGTCATGTACGGCATGAGCGCCTTCCGCCTTTCCAACGAACTCAACATCACCCGTACCGAGGCGGCCTCATTTATTGACGCCTACTTTAAAACCTACGCGGGGATACGCAGCTTCATTGATGAGCTCATCAGAAAAACTGAGGAGACCGGTTACGCCTCCACCATCCTGGGCCGCCGCCGTTACATTCCGGCGATCAACTCCCGGAACAAAACCGAAAAGGCCGGCGCGGAACGGATAGCGGTAAACACCCCCATCCAGGGCTCCGCTGCGGATATCGTCAAGACCGCCATGCTTAACCTGGACAAGCGGCTTACCGCGGAGCAGAGCACAGCAAAACTGCTGCTTCAGGTTCACGACGAACTTATCCTGGAGTGCCCCAAGGCCGATGCCGGCGCCGCAGCAAAGCTGGTGAAGGAAGTAATGGAGAATGCCGTCACCCTGTGCATACCCCTGCGGGTCAGCGTGGAAACCGGCAAACGCTGGGGGGATTTTCACTAGTAGGTAGACACCATTACGACTCTGCCATCCATTGCGATGAGCTTATCAGTTTACCGAAAACCCTGTTGACAGATTATGTAGGGAAACTCAGTGCGGACAAAATAAGAGCATTAAAAGGGAGCCTCCTCGCCGCATTGGAACTTCAAGAAATTGATGATTAACAATCGTCTTCTATTACCAGCAAGCAGGAACTCAAGGCGTTGTTTGACCGATAGGGAAAATCTAGAATTGAAAATAAATAAACGGATTCGCGCCGGTATATGCAAGACCGGCAATAAGCCCGAGCGCTGCAAAAAAAATAACCAGATGCCGCAATTTAGATAAGTCGAGGATGGGATAAAAACCATTTATTTGCGTAGTTTCATGTGTTTCATCATGGTTTCTTACAATCGCCGCAGCAGTTGCGGTAAGTACAATGATTACCGCCACAATAACCCAGGCATAAATTTGAACAATCCCCTTTTGCCACGTAACTATCCGAATAATAATCTGACCTGCGGTTAAAAAATTATCCGCCCTAAAAAATATCCAGCAAAAACCGACAAATATATTCGTAAAAACAGTTGCCGCTAAAAGGCAGCAGACGCGAAAGAATTTCCGCGGCGGCAGATTGGTGTTTGTTTTAAAGAAATGTTTTTTGCAGAATTTATGTATACACAAGGCGATACCATGCGCCCCGCCCCACACAACAAAAGTCCAGTCTGCGCCATGCCATAATCCACCCAGCAGCATGGTAAGCATATTATTTATATAGGTCCGTCCGGGGCCCTTTCTGTTTCCGCCCAGGGGAATATACAGATAGTCTTTCAGCCAGGAAGACAAACTGATATGCCACCGCCTCCAGAACTCAGTAATGTTACGTGAAATATAGGGGAGGTTAAAATTCCGTATAAAATCATACCCAAGACATTTGGCGCAGCCGATTGCCATGTCTGAATACCCGGAAAAATCAAAATATATCTGGATGGAATAGGCAATAAGCGCCAGGATAATGCTTATCGCATGAAAGGCGTTGGGTGTTCTGAACACATCATCTACAAAGACCGACAGCCAATCGGCGATGACAACTTTTTTGAACAGTCCAAATACAAAAATCTGGATACCGGTTGTAAAATTCTGCACCGTAACATTCCGGTCTTCTTCAAGCTGGGGCAAAAAATCGGAGGCCCTCACAATAGGACCGGCGACAAGCTGCGGAAAAAAAGCGATATATAAGGCCAATGTAACAAAGTTTTTTTAAGCAATTAGTTTCTTGCGGTATACATCAATAGTATAGCTTAAGGACTGGAAGGTATAGAATGATATGCCGACCGGCAAAATAATAGTTAGCGAACTACCTGTAGTAATTCCCCAAATTCGTGCAAAGGAAGAAACAAAGAAATTAAAATATTTGAAGATGCCTAAAATAATAAGCGGAACAATCACGCCAATAATTATATAGAGCCGGTTGTTTTGCCGTTTATCAATCTGTACCGCAGAAATATAGGCAACGACGGTTAAAACAAGCATCAGAAAACAAAAGCGCCAATCCCACCAGCCATAAAATACATAACTGGCGAGTAGCAGGATGATATGCCGTAATTTGCGGGATTTGGTAAGGGTCGTTGCCACAAGCACAATCGTAAAGAATATGAAAAAGGCAAGGCTTGAGAATGTCATTATAGTGAACCGCCCTTTTCTATTTCGTTTATCCGCCTGAACAATTCATTGGCGATTATCCGGTGACCGTTTTTGTTTAGGTGACCGGCGCCGACAGCGGTATTGGCAAAGCCGTGGGGCAGAATATGGTTCGTTTGATATTCTTGCATAAAGACATCGGTCATGTCGATAAAGTAAATATCGTTATTGATACAAGCGGCTTTGAAGGCATCAAGATACTCATCGTTGGTATTGGCTGAGGCAGAACCATCCTTGTTAAGCGTTAAATGGGGATGATAAAATATAATTAATCTGGTATTATTTTCGATAGTTGTTTGATTTAAGCGCTGCATTACCATATTAATCTTTTCTAAATAATCATCTTTATTGAATTCATCTAAACCTCCTGACTTACCTTTAGTTGCCTTGTCTCTAAACTTTCTAACTTGATACACAAACAACCTTACATAAAGTATATTTTTCAAAAACGTAGTTCTTAAAAATGCCCTTGGCCCTCTCATGTTTGATTCAGGTATGTTTTCTGGTATTTTATATTTTATAATGTCAACAAGTGTCTGCATACTAAATTGTATTGAACCGGTTTCAATAATAACATATTTCTTTGGGGCATACCGTTTAATTGCAGTTTCAAAATTACTGGCAACGATTGAAAAGTTATGTCCGCCTATACCTATATTATAAACATATTCTTTCCCAGAAAATAATTTATTCAATAGGGAAGCTGTCGTTTTATCTTGAGGAACCTGGAAGCCTTCCATCTGAGAAGAACCAATTAATAAAATATCAACCGGCTGCTCATTATAGTCGTCGATATTATTGAAACCTTCATTGTTCATTCTCCCATATCCAAAACCTTCAACTGCTCTGCTGTAATAACTATGTTTTTCATATACAGAATCTGTCGGGCCTTCTTTTGTGGGGATGCCTATGGAAAAATTATAATATACCAAACATGGGATGCTTAAAATTAATACCGCAATAATGCCTGCGATAATAATCTTTGGAACGTTTTTTACGGCTATGGTGAGTGTCATAGTAGGACACCATTTCCCCTTTGATGGTATTGTATCCTAACACCCGATATTGTCAAGTATTTTTTGCCCGAAAATATCAAGTGAAAAAAACCGATAGTATCAAGTATCCTAAATTTAGGATTATGAACGAAGAAGCACTCAATTTACGTAAACTTTTATCAGCTAATATCAAAAAGTACCGTGCGATTTTAGGAATTACTCAGGAAAAACTGGCTGAAAAGGCGGATATTTCGGCAAATATGATGAATGATATTGAGGGATGCCGTACCTGGGTAAGCGACAAGACCCTTATCCGGCTTGCAAATGCACTTGAAACGGAAATTTTCCGGCTCCTGTTGCCAAATTCAACGTCTGATACTGACGTATCTGCGGTTTCAGCCACGGAATTACCCATAAATTACAAACTATTAAGAAAAACTTCGATATTCAGTTTGAAAATGCCCTAAAATCAAAGGGAATTGGTTAATTTTCAGGATAATATGCTTAAAATATGAAGATGCCCCACCGCAAACACATACCAGCGGAGCATCTTCGTCAAGTGAGGCCGTAACGGATTCAGGAATTCCAAATTAGGAAAAACCACCGACCTCACAGACCCTCACCGACAGATTAACGGACGATCCTTATAATTTCCGCTTTGGGAAACGCACAAAAATTTACCAGAAAACCCAATTTAAGCCCGGTTGCTGCCTAGGCTTGCCGGTGAATCCGGTACCGCCTTTATTTCCATCGTCTTTGTCCGTGCTGTCCGTGAGGTCTGTGGTTAAATTTTGAATTCCTGTAACAGATTGACTTACCCCAAATACCCTTTCGCCTTCAGTAACTCCGCGTTGAGTATCCCCCCGCCGGCGGCGCCCCGGACGGTGTTGTGGGACACCGCGACAAAGCGGAAGTCGAACACATTACAGAGCCGCAGCCGTCCCACGGACACCGCCATCCCCTTGTCCTTATCCCGGTCCTTCCGCGGCTGGGGCCGGTTCGGCTCCTCCCGGATGATGATCGGCTGCCTGGGCGCCATGGGCAGGTCCAGTTCCTGGGGTAATGCCTTGAAGCTGGTCCAGATCTTTTTAATCTCGTCAATGGAGGGTTTCTTCGCGCCGAACTCCAGGCTGACACAAGCGGTGTGACCGTCGATCACCGGCACCCGGTTGCAGTGGGCGCTGATCTTCGGCCCCGGGGCGTTAATAAAACTGTTCCCCTGAATCTTCCCCAGAATTTTCAGCGGTTCCTGCTCGGTCTTTTCTTCCTCGCCCCCGATGAAGGGCACAATGTTGTCGATAATATCCAGGCTCGGCACACCGGGGTAACCCGCGCCGGAAATCGCCTGGAGGGTACTCACGATGATCCGCTGCACCTCGTAGCCCGCCTGGAGCAGTGCCCAAAGGGGGGTCATGTAGCTCTGTATGGAACAGTTGGGCTTGACCGCGATAAAGCCCTTGTCCCAGCCCCGGTTTTTTTTCTGGACGGGGATGATATCCGCATGGTCCGGATTCACCTCGGCGATGAGCATGGGGATGTCACTGGTCCAGCGGTTTGCCGAGGCATTGGACACCACGGGTATTCCCGCCGCAGCATAACTTTCTTCCAGGTGTTTAATTTCATCCTTCTCCATTTCCAGGGCGGAAAACACAAACGCTAAGTCCCCCCGCTTTGCCGCCGCAACTGCCTGGGACACATCGTTGGCGTCACCCACGGTTAGTTTTGACACGGCAAACGGATTGGCCCCTCCCAAATCGCCCCGGGTGGCGTTCCAGCGCCCGCCCACGGCTTCCTGATACACCTTCCCTGCACTCCGGGGGGATGCCGCCACATACCGCACCTCAAACCAGGGGTGGTTAGCCAATAACGCAATGTACTGTTGCCCAACCATACCGGTGGCACCTAATATCCCTACGGGAATCTTTTCCATAACTTCCTCCTTGTAATTAAAAACACAAATCAAAGAAAAAGAATTTTAACCACAAAGTACACAAAGGAACACAAAGTAAAGATCAAGACTAATTTTTTTCTTCTTCCTTTGTGGTTTTATTCCTCTTATTTCAGTTTTAGCCCCAGCGCTTCCACCACCGTTCTAAGGGCCGGTTCGTTTTTCGTTTCCAGGGGACCCAGGGGAAGCCGCGTCGGCCCTGCGGGAAGACCCGCCCAGTTCAGCGCAGCCTTGATGGGGATAGGGTTGGTTTCGATGAAAGCGGTTTTGGCAAAGGGCAGCAGTTCGTAGTGCAGCCTCCTGCCTTCCTCGAAGTTCCCCTCAAGACAGGCCTTAGCCAGGGCGGTAATCTTCTTCGGTATCAGGTTGGAGATAACCGAAATGATCCCGTCCCCCCCCAGGGCAATCAGGGGCAGGGTGAGGCCGTCATCCCCGGAAAGCACCACGAAGGGGTTCCCTGCGGCTTTCCGGGGCAGGGCTATTTCCTGAATGGTGTCCCCCATCTGGTTGATGTCCCCGGAAGCTTCCTTTACCCCGATAATGCCGGGAATTTCCGCCAGCCGCTTCATCAGCGCGATGGGGATGTTTCTGCCGGTGCGGGAGCCGATGTTGTAGATCACCACGGGGATGCCTACTGCGGCGGCGGCCTCGAAATGTTTGATAAGCCCCGTGTCGTTGGGTTTATTATAGTAGGGGGTCACCACCAGGGCGGCGTCGGCCCCCAGGTCTTTAGCCCGTTTGGTATAGTCCACCATATGTTTTGTGTCGTTGGAACCGGTCCCGATAATCAGCGGAACCCGGCCTTTAACCTCATCCACGGCGATCCGAATCAGCTTTTCCTCTTCATCATCATCCATGGTGGGGGTTTCCCCGGTGGTTCCCAGAGGCACCAGACCGTTGATCCCTTCATTGAGCTGGAATTTGATGAGCTTTCTGAATCCCTCGTAATCCACATCCCCGTTTTCCTTAAAGGGGGTGACCAGGGCGGTAAAGGCCCCGCGCAGCTTGGCGCACAGCGCCTGGGATTGGTTCATGGTTTGCTCCGTCTTTGGTAGTTTCACGGCGTTTAGACCGTGGGGATAGTATTCCATAAAAGGGGGCGGTCAAACAAGGGCTTCCGGCAGAATCCGGACCTCCTACGGGGAAAAATAGTTGACGCCAATTAACAAATCGATTTATAATTATCAGATAAGGGAGTTATTATGAGTAAAAAATTTTTCAGTATAGATGTCAATTCTATGCCTTGGGAAGAAGAGCCGAATGAAAAGGCCGGCCGGCCTTTATTCAAGAAGGGATTAGTTTCGGATGAAGAAACGGGTATGGGTATTTCTATTACTAAATATCCGGCGGGTTTTATTAATCCTAAACATGATCATCATTGCGCCCATGGAATGTATGTGCTTAAAGGTATTCTTCATACTTCAAAAGGCGATTTTGCTCCGGGCTCTTTTGTTTGGTTCCCCGAAGGGGAAGTTATGTGGCATGGCGCAACTGAAAACCAGGATGTTGAAATAGTATTTGTTACGAATAAAAAATTCGACATACATTATTTATAGCGCTATGCTTTCCCGCTCAGCGCATCCTTCAAAATAGCCCCCATCAAATCATCCATGGTGTGCACCCCCGGCCCGGCGCTCGTGACCAGCCATTCGGCGGCGACTATCGCCCCCAGGGCAAGCCCTTCCCGGTTGCGCCCCGTGTGGGTAATTTCGATGGTATCCGCCGGGGAATCAAAGACTACGGCATGGACTCCGGGCATGGACCCCACCCGCAGACTGGGGAAGTGGAGCTCATCCGGCGCAGGGGGACGGTCAAGCTTTTCCCAGACCGCCTTTTTTTTCCGGGTCATCGCTCCCAGTATCTTTTCCACCAGGATCTTCGCGGTCCCCGACGGGCTGTCAACCTTTTTATTGTGATGAAATTCCCAGCCCCCCACGTCGTACTCCGGGAAGGGGTCCGCCAGTTTTGCGGCGAAGGCGGCGATGCGGTAAAAGAGATTGACCCCCAGGGAATAGTTGGAGGACCAGCACAGGGCGCCTTTTTTTGCCCCCACCAGTTCCTCAATTTCCTTGAGGTGATCATGCCAGCCGGTGGTCCCGGTCACCGTGGGGATACCCCGTTACAGCAGCGCCCGGATATTCCCCACCGCCGTATCGGGCCGGGTAAACTCTATCGCCACATCCGCGCAGGAAAACTGTTCTGCTTCGGCTATATTTGCAAGCAGGGGTGCGCCGGAAACCGTGGCGGTTCCCTGGACAAAGGGGTCCACCACCGCCGCTACTTTATGTCCCCGTTCCAGGGCTGTCCGTTCCAGTATCCGTCCCATCTTGCCGTATCCGATAAGGGCTATGTTCATAGCGTCTCCTTTACTATATTTATCCAATCTCTATGGCCATACAAAAAACGAACTATATGTATTTGTTTTTCTTCAACTATGTAAAACAGCATATAATTTTTTATCGTTGTAAATCTGAATCCTAATGAGGCTAAATAATTATACAGAAGATTTTACATCTTCCCTAAATACGTTACCAAATAGTAATTTATACATGTATCATCCTACATTAAATCCAAACTACTATCCATTTCCTCTTCTGTTAAGACATTGCCATTTTTTATATCCTTAATGCCGTCTTCCAATAAATTATATAATTTCCGTTTCCCGGTTATTTCTTCATATGTTTCTATGCTCATTACCGCAAGATCACCGGCACCATTTTTTGTAATAAATACCGGTTCTCTATATTTATGGCAAAATTCAGAGATTTCACTATATGCGTTTCTTAAATCCGCACTTTTTCTTATAGCAGGCATTTTATACCCTCCAATTAAATCTTATATTCAAATTATATCACTATTTTGATATTTTGTCAAGTGATTTTTACCCCTCCTATTCCAGCGGCTCAAAAAAACACCGGTGCAGGGCGGTAACCACTTCTCCCGCCTGGGTGTCGTTCACAATAAAACTAATGTTCACCTTGCTGGCCCCCTGGCTCACCATCTGCACCTGCAGGCCCAGCAGTACGCAGACCCCGAAAGCCCGTTGGAGAATTTCCGATGACCGGCGCACATCACCAATAATAGTAACGATGGCCTTACCGGTTTTTATTTCCACATCCGCAATTTTAGACAGATCCTTTTTCAGCTTCCCCAGATCGTGCACCGCGTCCAGGGTGAGGGAAATGGAAACCTCGCTGGAGGCCACCATGTCTACCGAAAGCTTATGCGCCGCAAATGCCGCAAACACCTCCGCCAGGAAACCGTACTGCCCCAGCATGCGGGTTGATACGATATCCACCAGGGTAACGTTCTTCCGGGAGGTGATGGCCCGCACCGGCCCGGCCTTTTTGCCCAGCGCCCCGATGATCCGGGTACCCGGCGCTTCAGGGTTGTAGGAATTCTTTACCCGCACCGTGGTACCGGTTTTGATGCAGGGCTGCATGGCCCGGGGGTGGAGCACCTGCGCGCCGAAATAGGCCAGCTCCGCCGCTTCCTCGTAGGTCACCGTTTCCACCGGCTTTGCGGCCTTGACCAGCCGGGGGTCGGCGGTGAGTATCCCGTCCACATCCTTCCAGACCTGGGCCTCCGCCGCCTGCATCGCCGCGGCAATCATGGTGGCGCTTAAATCAGAGCCCCCCCGCCCCAGGGTGGTAATGCTCCCCTGCCGGTCCTTGGCGATAAACCCCGTAACCACCGGCAACACACCCTTTTCCAGCAGAGGGCTTAAGGCCTTTGGGATACGATCCCAGCTTTCCGCATCAAGCTCTGCGGCGGTAAAATTGGAATCCGACAGAAACCCCGCATCCCAGGCATCCAAAGCCCGGGCTTTTATCTTAAAAACATTGAGGTAGGCCGCCGCGATACGCACCGAAAGCCGTTCCCCAAAGGAAACCAGGTAGTCCTTCGTTTTGCCGCTCAGTTCCTTAATCAGGGATATCCCCGTAAGGAGGC
Organism: Spirochaetia bacterium; assembly: GCA_025997655.1. Lineage (GTDB taxonomy): Bacteria > Spirochaetota > Spirochaetia > Treponematales > Breznakiellaceae > Termitinema. Next base: position 597 of record BNUW01000020.1, on the reverse strand, counting down.
TCCGCAGTTCCGCCAGGAGGGGCTCAACTTCCCCCAGCGCTTTTTCCCCTAACCCTAAGTCCCGTAGGGTATTCCGGTGCAATTCTTCTATTATACCCACCGAAACCGTGCCATCCCGTAAGGCCAAGTCGGCGGCCGCAAGGAGATGATCCGTGGTATCCCCCATGGCGGACAATACCAGGACCGGTTTTTCAGGCGTTTGACGTTTCACAATCTCTGCCACATGCCGGATCCGCTCCGCATTGGCCACGGAACTGCCCCCGAATTTCATGACAATCATGGCTTTCACCCCTTCTTGACGCTACCATAGCAAAAATTGTGCCGATATTCAATTAGTCGTGTTTCACCCTTTTCTTAATTTTGGAACCGGCTCATCTAAAAATAGTAGTTGACTCTCTTGCAAAATGCGGTATAATATAACTATAGATGACGTTGGGGATGTTGATGGCAGCGTTTCCGAATAATACGGAGGGTTTAAGAATGAACGTAATTCCTTACAGTACAAGCATTTACCCCCCCCCCCCCCCCCCCCCTCTTCTCAACTCAATTCCTCTTTTCTTCTTTTTCTCATATATACCTTGTTTATTTTCCTCCTTT